>CADDYS010000001.1 GCA_902810715.1 bacterium
CAGAGAATTGAAAATAGAAAATAGAGAATAGATTGAATTATTGAGGGTGAGTTTGAAGGGTGAGGGTTTTGTGGGCTCGAGCTATTTTCAATTCGGTCTATTTTCTATTCTCTATTTTCTAATCCTTTAATAAGACCAGCAATCATGCGGCATATCTCATCTATATCTTCCCTTAAGCATTTATAGGTCTCGTTATCTATGTAACTACCAGCGCATAACACCTCTATGATAGGGATACATTCGTACGCTGACCCTCTGGCTATAATAAAAAACTGGCGTCTGTCAGCCTTATGCCACCGGCCATTACCCTCAGCTATATTTAAGGAGATGGATAGCGAAGCTCTACGAAGTTGATCCGTGAGAAAATACTTACCGCGCGGTAGGTTATCACATACAATATCAATCTTACTAGCAAAGCTGCGTTTGTGGTCCTCACTTACTTTCCAGGACCCATAGGCAACAACGTCCCGCTCGTCCGCTCGTCCCGCTCGTCCATTGGGATTTAATTAAGACTTACCGGCGATAGTCCGATATCTTTTGCTACTGAGAGCAATTCTTTATCTGAAGATAAAAACCGACCGTTTGTAAGCTTTAAAGCTGCCGCCAGTTGTAGGGAGTCCAGGGTTCGTAAGTTACGACCCTTGCCATACTTCAAAATCAGGTCGGCAGCAGCCCTGAAATCGTCTTGAGATAGGTCGATCAGCTCTACGTTTTCCGCTTGTATGTCACTTAAAAACGCTTCCCAGATGAGTTGCTGCTCATGGTTCTGCAATTCATTCATCCGTATCTTTTTCATCAAAGCCGAAGCAAATTCTACTAGTGAGAGCTCACATAGATATAACCGCTCTGCTCCCAGCATAACACGTTCTACTTCTTGGCTATCAACCTCAGGGTAATAATACTTAACCAATGCGCTTGTATCTACGAACAAGTTCAATTAAAGGCGCTCCTCTCTGTTCTCGGCTACGACTTGCGACAGAGGGGTTCCTTGAGGCTTAATGAGGCTTCTTAGCTGCTCGCGGCTTGATAAGGTTCTCGCTTGCTTTGGTCGAATGGGCACAATCTTGGCGATCGGCTCGTCCCTCTTAGTGATTATAACTTCTTCGCCTTTTTGCACGGAGTCAAGGTATTTTGTTAAGTTCTTTCTCATTTCTTTAATGCCGGTTCTGATCATGGCTACCTCCTGGTTTACACCAGTGTACACCATATAGTGGTCACGATCAATGGTCTATCGAAATGAAATATAGTACTTCCAATAGCGAGTCAGACAGTTTCAAGTTCAGAATATCAGAGTTTGACAGCATGTTTAGGTTAGTATATATTGCTGGTAAATCGAATACTTGATTATATCTAGGTGCCCTAACTGTTGGGAGAATAGGGAAGCCGGTGAGACTCCGGCGCGGGCCCGCCGCTGTAACGGGGGACGAAGCTTGCAATATGCCACTGTCTAAGAGTGAATACTTAGATGGGAAGGCACAGGCGGTAGAATGATCTCGGAGCCAGAAGACCTGCCTTGATATTGAGCTGTTTCTTTCGTCTGCCAAAGATACGGCAAATGAGGACTTATCTGGTTGGTAACCTCAAGTCAAATAGGCTTGGGGTTTTTTGCTTTTAGGACTTAGTTTTGGACATTTGGATGTAAGAGAAAAGGAGTAAAAGGTGAAAACACAACTTGAGTTAGCAAGAGATGCCCTAACTAGCGAGGAGATACACGTGATATCTAACCTTGAGCACATCGAACTAGAGGATATCCGCACCAATGTAGCTAATGGTACGGTCGTAATCATCGGCGGAAGTAGACATGGCTCAAAACCTGTCGGGGTTGGAGAAGGTCTTACCAGCAAAGTCAATGCAAGCATCGGCACGTCAACCGACATCATCGACATCGATCTTGAAATCAAAAAGGCAAAAGCTGCCGAAGAGAGCGGGGCTGATACCTTAATGGAACTTAGCGTCGGAGGCGATTTGGATATGATCAGGCGTGAGATCATAGCAGCTACTTCAATACCCGTAGGCACAGTGCCGCTATATCAAGCATTCCGGGAAGCAACGGTTCTCTACGGTGACCCTAACAAGTTAACCGAAGAGCTACTTTTTGATGTAATTGAGCGCCAGTGTGCTGACGGTGTTACCTTTATGGCTATTCATTGTGGAATTAATCTTTATACAATCGAGCGTCTCAATAAACAAGGGTATCGTTTCGGGGGGTTAGTCTCTAAAGGCGGCGCGACCATGGTCGGCTGGATGCTTGCCAATAAACGGGAGAACCCATTATACGAAAAATTTGGTCGGGTTGTGGAAATTCTAAAGAAATATGACACTGTTTTAAGCCTCGGGAACGGGCTTCGTGCCGGGGCGATTGCCGATTCTCTTGACCGCGCACAGATACAAGAACTAATTATAAACTGTGAGCTGGCAGAGGTGGCTCGCAACATGGGCTGCCAGGTAATGGTAGAAGGGCCGGGTCATGTACCGCTGGATGAAATCGAAACAAGTATTATCCTTGAGAAAAAGATGTCCGGCGGTGCTCCCTACTATATGCTTGGCCCATTAGTGACCGATGTTGGGGCGGGCTACGATCATATTACCGCCGCAATCGGTATTGCATCATCAAGCCGCTACGGGGCCGACCTTCTTTGCTATATTACGCCATCGGAACATCTGGCGCTACCAAACGTGGAAGATGTCATTACGGGAGTAAAGGCCGCAAAGATAGCGGCTCATGCAGGTGATATCGTGAAACTCCGTGGCAAAATAGATAAACGTGACCTTGATATGTCCCTTGCCAGGCGAGATATTGACTGGGAGAAGCAGTTCTCGATAGCGCTTTATGGTAACGACGCGCGCAAAATTCGGGAGAGCCGGACGCCGGAGTCTGAGCATAGCTGCACGATGTGCGGGAAATTCTGTGCGTTAGAGAACGCTAACCGTTATTTTCGTTAGAAGCAAATTGCTTTTAATCGATTCTTAATTTGTGGAGTATTGATGACAAAGCGTAGTTATATAAAATTTTTAGGTATTATCAAAACTATAAAGCCGCAGAAAGCAATACTGACCCATTTTGGTATGAAAATGCTTAAAGCAAAGCCTTGGATATTAGCAAAGGAATTATCAAACGAATTAGGCCTTGAAGTTACAGCTGCGTCTGATGGCATGACCGTAATAATCTGAACATTTTCAAAACTGTGTTACTGTCAGTAAGGCTTTGTTTGCCTTGCTTGTTTCATTGCAATGCTTTTGCTTTGTTGCTAGCCTAATATTGTTATAGCTTTATTGATACGGAACGTATAGTGTAGATAATAAGTATAAGTTGACAAGCATTTACGTTGGGTTGATACAGGGACACAATAAGCAATAGGGGCTAATTAAGAATGGACAAACTATCGCTCCCGACATTACTTCTTATCTCATTTCCAGATGCCATTTTATTGGGGCTGCTTAGCCTCGCATTTCTCGGGATTAAGCCCAGATTAAGACTAATATTGCTGATAGGGTCTATCCAGGCTATCGTAAGTGGCTTAGTTCGGTTACTCCCTTTCCCTTTTGGCGTTCATGTTCTCCTTGAGCTTGCCATACTCTCATTATTACTTTTCTCGATTATGCGGATTCCCTATATACTTGCTCTGCTAGCTGCTCTATTAAGCACTATCATTTTTGGGATTGTGGAAGCACTTATTGCACCAGTGCTTCTTACTATAACGGGGCTTTCTTTCACATATGTTTATGACAACAGCTTACTTCGTTTTGCTTTTTTTGTGCCCGAGGCCTTAGCTCTAGGTCTCATTATCTTATTTCTATGGCGTTTTGATGATAAGATGTCAAAGTTCAGGGAGACACTGGTAGGGAAAGGGCCAAAATATTCGCGGGGAGCAAAGAGGGTCTTGTCGTTAGTTGGCTTGTTGCTTATCCAAAATCTCCTGGCTCTTATCTTGTTTTACTCGAGCTATACGTCGACAATAGCTGGGAGATACCTCTTTTCAAATGAGAATGTTTACGCACCTCTTTTGCGAGTGTCGGCAATTGTAGCCCTTTTAATAGTCATGATAATTACCGTCAAAAAAATATTAACGGTAATTCGAGATGAAATTCAGACGCGAGCCGAGCTTGAATCGCTGCGCCGCATCGAGACCTTAGTGGATACGATTCGGGCTCAGCGGCATGATTTCGGTAACCATCTGCAGGCGGCATACGGACTACTTGAGGTCGGTGCGTATCAGGAGGCGAAGGACTATATTGCACGCAGCGTTGACGAAATTGCGGTCAATTTAGATTTAGTGCGTATAGATAACTTAGGAATCGCCTCGCTATTGTATGTGAAGGCCGCTGCTGTGCAAGCAAGGGGGGTTAACCTTGAGATTAAGGTTAATACTACGCTCAAGGATTTGCCACTCTTGCCAAATGACGCAAATACGATTCTTGGCAACTTAATTGACAACTCTCTTGAGGCCGTCTGTGACCTATCGCCAGCTCGCAAACATATTGAGTTAGCCTTATCAAGAGATTCTGAGACCTACGTGTTTGAGATTAAAAACCCAGGATTGATTGATAGCTTAGATACTGCAATTGATATCTTTAAGCCGGAAGTCTCCACAAAGGGGGAGGGGCGAGGACTTGGCTTATTTAGTGTTAAAAAGACTGTCGAGAAATATAGAGGCACAATTAAGGCACAAAGTAACACATCGGGGCTTGCCGTTTTTACGGTACTGATACCGTCCCATGATGATTTGGCAGTGACGCCGATGAACTTTCACCGTAAATTTAGAGTGTAGTTATGCAAGAAATGGAGTGTTCCGTGTTACGGGTTCTAGTGGCTGATGATAACCCTGTAATTCGGCTAATACTAAAAAAAGTGTTAAGCGAGATAGTGTACGTGCGGGTAATCGGCGAAGCCGAGAATGGTGTTCAGCTGATCGATCAGGTACGACGGCTTGCGCCGGACGTAGTTTTCATCGATGTTGCTATGCCGAAGATGGATGGCGTAAAGGCAGCGGAAGCAATATTTTCGGCAAACAGTAACACGTTTCTCATTTTTGCAACAGCTCATGAGAACTATATGCATGACGCCTTTCGCGTCTATGCGTTCGATTATTTTGTAAAGCCTTTTAAGATCGAACGCATTAGGCAGACAATGGAGCGTATTCAAAAAGTAAAACAGGAAAGAGACGCGAGTTCGTGTCTCGACGAACTACTAACACATCTTGAGGACACTGGACACCGCATTGCAGTAAAATCGAATGGTAGAGATATCTATATAGGTACGCATGAAATTATTTTCATTACACGTCGTGGGCGAAAAACAGTAATTGTGACTGTGGCTACTGAGATCGAAACTACCGAACCGCTGCAAAGATTAGGTGATCGACTAAAGGATGGTAACTTCTTTCGTTGTCATAAAGGCTACATAATCAATACAACCATGATCAAGGAGATCATGCCTTGTGGCAACAAAACCTACCTCGTTAAGTTAATTAATACCCGTGAGACCGCTTTAATGACAATAGAAAAAATAAGAGAACTTAAAGCCATGAACCGCTAATTGGCTTACCCTGAGATGCTCTTAAGGCCGCTCCACCTTTCGACCCTTTCCGACAACAATCCTTCCTTTTTAAGCAAGCTCTGTATAAATGAGGGCTCTGTATGGCTACTGTAAACAAAATAGCCTTACGGCAGAACTAAGAACTGTAGCCTAATAATGTTTGAGGGTTTGAATGGTTACCATAGGAAATGTTGCCTCAGCTGTTGCTTTTTACCTAAGAGACGAGCTTGGCGTAGATGAAGGAGACGTCGATGTAATCCGATTCGGGCTCGAAATTGTTCTAGGCGCCCTATTGAAGGTTGTTGCAATCACGCTTGTCTCTTACCTGCTAGGTATTATGCCTCTTGTATTGGCAGTTCTTCTGACATCGAGTAGCTTTCGGCTGGTTTCTGGGGGCGTTCATTTCCATACCTTTGCACGTTGTACTGCGTTTAGCATCTTTTCAGCCGTGTTCATAGGGTATATCGCCATGATGTTCGGGCCTCGTTTAAACGCAACGGAGTTGGTTCTTGTTATTGGCTGTGTAGCGTTAGTGGGCTATCACATCACGCTAAGGTGGGCTCCGGCTGATACTGAGCACAAACCTATTACTAATGAGTCTAAAAAACGGAAGCTCAAAATGCTTTCAAGGATCTATGTTTTCTTGTGGGCAGCAATTGCGACCGTTGTTGTCATGTTACTACATCAAACACCCTTTCTTCATTCCATGGTTATAGCTAGCATCGGTGGCTTTGCCTTACAGGTGATTAGCATTATTCCGTTTACGTATCGGTGTATCGCGCATATCGAGGGTTTCAGTGCGAGATGATTACTTTAAGGAGGTGTAGACATTGTTCAAAAAAATAAGGACCAATATGTTATCTACTATAGCGACACTGGCCATCTCCGCGGCTTTGCTGGGTGTTCAGGCTGCAAGCACATGGCTCTGGTATCAGCCAGAAGTTCCAGAGCGACTTAAAGATAAGTAAAAGGCAATGCTCAGGGAAGAGATTTAGCTTGGATGTATAAAAGGGTTTGCCGTAAACTCAGCTATGTGTTCTTTTTGACAGCCAATCGTTGCTGTGATTAGGCGCATAGCAACGATTGGTATATATCATTGCTTGTTTTAGAGTGCCCTCGATTGATTATTGAGGGCACTTCTATATGGTAAAAAGCATAAAGCTTGATGAGATCGTCGAGAAAGTCGGCATTAGAGCCAGACAGACGGTACTCAGCAGTACAGTTAACTGTTACAATCTTTGCTCTTAGAATCATCGGTATTGCAAGAATAAGCCATGCAAACCAGCTAGAGGATTTTATTCTAAGGGCTAGTCTAGGATTTCAAACTCTGCCGGTCACATTGAATTGGACGCACTTATCTTTTTAGACACAAATTATTCCTTTTCAGTCAAATCCCTATATTAGTTAATGGCTATTCTGGTAGCTTTGCTTTAAGCCAAATAAGGTTTACATTTTAATGGGTTAGCATATAGTGTAAATAATTCAATGTATCACCGGGCAATGAAATGAAAAATATAGCAATTGAGGCATGTCATATTAGCAAGAGTTTTGGGAATATCGCTGCGCTAGACGATATTAGCTTCTCTATCCAAAAAGGTGATGTATTTGGCCTTCTCGGGCCGAACGGGGCAGGAAAGACGACCGCAGTTCGCCTTCTTAATGGTTTGATCAAGCCAACTGAAATTGAAACAATCTCTATCCTTGGCTTAGATTTGCAAAAAAATATCCAAGATATTCGTCAAAGGGTTGGGGTTTTAACAGATACAAACCTTTATGAGAGACTTAGCGCAATAGATAACTTATTGATATTCGGTATGCTTTATGGGCTATCACATAAAGAATCGTCCCAGCGAGCCGAACATCTACTCGAACAATTTGAATTATCCGACCGGGCCAGCAGTAAAGTGGAGACATTCAGTAAGGGGATGAAGCAAAAACTATCAATTGCGAGAGCGCTTATAAGCGACCCAGAGATCGTCTACCTGGACGAACCAACGGCAGGTCTTGATCCCGAAGCGTCTCATGAACTCCTACAATATATAATAAAAGTAAGCAGCGATAGCTCAAAGACCTTTTTTATTACCTCACACCGACTCGAAGAAATGGAATCTATATGCGATACAGTCGCGATTCTCGACAGGGGCAGAATTAAGGCATTCGGCTCGCCACATGATTTGGTGAACCAGGTCTTTAAAGACCACTGGGTTACGGTTACGCTGGGTAATGGGACAAGGCTTAATATCTCGTTACTAAAATTGGAACTGTCTTTTGTCCAGGATATTGAGCAATCGAATAATGAAGTCAAAATTAAAGTTGATGATAGGGCCTCAATCCCTAAACTCATCAGATATCTCGGGAAACTTGATACTGATATCTACAGCATAGCCGAAGATGTGCCGAACCTTCAAGATGCTTACCTTGCGATAGTTAAGGAGAAATGAGGATGAACTGGCAGAGGGTGTTTACCATTACAAGAAAAGATATAAAAGAAGTTGCGAGCACTGGGCAAATTATAGCACCAATGGTGATTATACCCCTGGTATTAATAGGTATAATACCGGCGATTGCAATCGTTAGTTTACGCTTTAGTGAGACCGGTACTATTTCGTTGCTAAAGGCAATCGAAAAACTTCCCCCAACACTTATGCAACAACTTGCAGGGTATACTGGTAATCAAAAGGCTATCTACTTTATCACGGTTTATATCCTTGCCTCATTCTTCCTAATTATTCCCATAATGGTCTCAACGCTGATTTCGGCTAACAGCTTTGCTGGCGAAAAAGAGAGAAAGACGCTCGAGGGAATCCTCTATACACCTATCACTGATCTAGAGTTGATAACCGGCAAGGTCCTGGCATCATTTATACCTGCGATGGCGATATCTCTACTTAGCTTTTTTGTCTACTCGGTAGTTGTTAATGCCTTGGCATATCCTGTCTTTATGACCATATATTTTCCGACGTTTAACTGGTGGATTTTAATGCTATGGCTTGTGCCAACAGTATCTTTTCTGGTCATTAGCCTGGTTGTCTTAATATCAGCGAAGGTTCGTGGTTATCAAGAGGCCAACTCCATAGCAGGCGCTATAGTCCTTCCTATCGTTCTCGTCACTATTGGCCAAGTTACTGGCGTGATGTATCTGAGTGCCAAAATAATTCTTCTAACTGGGCTATTATTCCTCGTCGCCGACGCATTACTGTTACGATTTATTACAAAATCCTTTCACCGGGATCGTTTAATAGTATACATAAGGTGATCCAACCACGTACAAGGTTTTAAATATAAAGAGTACCAGCAGCCATAAAATCGAAATCACTCGGTGTCACGCTGAGAATGCTGATAAACCTATATATTCGACAGTTGGAAGCTGTTATCTGCTGTGTAATCTTGCCATCTGCAAAAAGAAATTTCCTTTATTGGGATTCCTTCCTTTTTAGACATCAGTTATTACTTTTCAGACAAATCCTATATGTTCGAATCGACTGATCGAATACTATCTCGTAGTAATAGCACTATTCGGTAAATCGGCAATAGACAAACGGATAATACATTGTACCGATTTTGATACGAACAAGAACTAACAATAGTAGGGATTTTCTCAATTACTACTTTTAGCTGGCACATGCGTTGCTTTGAAGAAGCTTTTAGGGTCTTTGTCTTTGTGCGGGGGCGCAGTGATGGGTGATTATACATCGGCCATATAAGACTTGTAGGATTTAATGATCGTGCCGAATCGGTTAACGTGTGGAAACCCTTATTGTTACGATAATGCAGGGATGACAGTACTTAGAAAGCATATCAAATGAAGGGAGGGACAGTAATGGAAGAGTATGTATCTCCAGCCATGTTAAGACTGGCCGGTTCTGATGCTGAGTCAGAATCACTCAACAACCTTGGCGCCGTAGTAGCTATCGTTATCGGGCTCCTTTGGTTGTGGTACTAGAATAAGCCGTCGTGGGGTGGCAAAGCTACCCCACGGCACCAATGCATAAGGAGGTTGAAAGCATTGAGCGTTGTGACAGATATAATCTATCAATTAGCTGATGATATTGTACTAAGAAAAGAAAAGTTCGGTGGCCTGATTATTAGAAGGGCTAATATTGATGTGTTTGCGCTAAATAGTGTCGGCTACCATATTCTTAATCTTTGCAAACGGAGTTCGGTAGAAGAGATAACAGACGGACTCTCCACAGTCTTTAAGAATACTTCGATCTCGGCTGAACAGGTCAAAGATGATGTTCGGTCGTTCTTAAGCAGTGCAGTCTCAAATAAGCTCGTTCGGGAGGTGGTGTAGCAATGAATGCTGCTGAAGTGGTTATGTTTAAAGGCAAGGGTTTAATTGGAATGGAGCCAAATGAACTTTCTGCCCCAATCGATGTTCTCATAGAACTTACCGGTGCATGCAATTTAAAATGCATGCACTGCATGGCTAATGCAGATTATTGCTCTGAAAGAGACGATTCTTCTGAGATACAGACCGAAGGCGAACTCAGTACCGATGAGCTAAAGAGACTTATAGATGAGCTTGTTGAAATCGGCGTTGTAAACATAGATCTGTCAGGTGGCGAGCCTCTTTTGCGGCAGGATTTCTTTGAGGTCGCAGAATATGCGATAGGAAAAGGGCTCAACTGCTGTCTTCTAACAAACGCTTTGAAAATTGATGAAGAGATGGCCAAAAGGTTAAAAGAGGTCGGCATCTATAAAATCGAAACAAACCTTGATGGACCGAATGCAGAGATTTATGACAAGTTCCGAGGTGTACCGGGCTCTTTTGACCTTACCGTGCGAGCGATTAAAGCAATCAAGGCCCAGAATATACCGCTTAGAATTAACATCGCATTCTGTAAAATGTTGCTGCCATATTATGAAGAGATAATAGATTTAGCGGTGGAATTAGGCGCAATAGAGGTTTGTCTGGCACCCTTAAGACTTGCGGGCAGGGTTTTTGATTTTTCAGACGAGCTTTGGTTTACGCCCACTGAATATGCTTCAGCATTGTCGCAAGTAATGCAGTTGAACAAGAAAACAAAAGCGAAGCACGGCGACTCGTTAATCTTAATCTTCCAGGGAAACGATGAGTTAATTCCGATTGTAAATCCCGCAAACTCGTTCGCTGCGTGCGGCGCTGGAAGGTTGCATTGCACCGTAACACCGACGGGTAAAGTAAAGCCTTGCCCGGCTTTTCCGGACGACGAGATATTTATGGCTGGCGACTTACGCAAACAAACTCTGAAGGCTATCTGGGATGCCTCGCCTGTATTTCAAGATATGCGAAACACAAATATCCCGGTCTGCGATACATGCAACGAGGAAGGGTGCATGGGCGGTTGTCGAATTCAATCGTACTGGGTTCATAAAGGCTTACTGGCCGGTCCGGACCCTTTTTGCAACAAGGCAATTAAGAAAGAGATAAGAAAAGTAATGAAGGGGCAGGAGGAGACATGCTTGAGCTAATGCCTGATGTATTTAGCCCGGATTTTACGGTTTATCGGGATGATTACGAGGATTTCTTTACCTATATCGATGAACTTAATCAGCATAATTTACTTCCAAAGTATTTTACGGCGCCTGTCTTTATCCTATGGGAAATCACCTCGAAGTGCCCGCTTAACTGTTTATATTGCTACAATAACTCACCAAAAAAAGTAGATGAGTTAACGACCGAGCAGTTACTACAAATCGCGGAGGAGATCGGTAAGCTAAAAGTGTTTGCCGTTTGTCTGAGCGGAGGGGAACCCTCAGCAAGACCTGACTTTTTTACTATTGCAGAGCGGTTACTTGACCTAAAAATACCAACATCAACAATAACAAACGGCTGGAATATTGATAGCGATAAGGCGAAAAACTACGCAAAGTATTTCCAGTCCGTTCAAGTGAGCCTTGATGGGCCGAATGCTGAGATTCATGATAAGGTCCGGCGTAGGGAAGGCTCTTTCGATCGGGCGGTTAGGGCTATTAAACTGTTTAAAGAGAGCGGTATTGACAGGATTAGTGTCTCTTTTGCGGCAACAGTTCATAATATCGACTCCTTTCCTTCGGTAGTAGAGCTTTGCCAGGACCTCGGTGTTAGCTCTTTAAGAACCCAGCCGCTAGTTATCATTGGAAGAGCAGGCATTAATCACCAGGAAGTACCAACGAAAGAACAATTTGAAAAGTTGAGGGAGTATATTCGTAATACTAAGAAAGAAGGCCAAAAAGGTTGCCTGGAACTCGAATGGGGGGACCCAGTTTCGCATATACGAACCGGCCTTCGCCTTGGCTTCTCTTTGTCGATGAGAATTACGGCTGAAGGGTTTTTATCGCTTACGCCGTATGCACCTTATATTATGGGCCATGTACTAAAAGGGGGTATCCAGCAAGGTTGGGAGAAGGGGCTAAGAACTGGCTGGTTGCATCCGAGAGTGAAGGAAGAGATGTCAAAGATAAGCTCTATCTATGATATTCAGTATCTTGATGATAAAGCCTTAAGCTACGTGCATTTATAGTGGGGTGAAAACATGATCGGTTATCCAAAGAGAATGCCTACCCTGTGGCGTTGGGATGGCGAAGATGAAAAGCATATTACATTAATTGTGCAAAAGACTATGAGCGTTCAGCTGCTAAATCCAACCGCCGCGTATATCTATTATTGTTGTGATGGCGAGAAGACGTTGGATGATATAATTGAGCTATTCCTAAAGAAATACAACGTGGAAAAGGGGCGCATTACGCAAGACGTAAAGGAGTTCCTCAACTTCTTAATAAGCATTGGTGCGGTTTGCTATGAGCATAACGGGCATTCGGTGAACAAATTAACTTAGCAAAAGCAAGACCTTGCCGCTGCTAACTAGGATTGGAAAAATGTTAAAGCTTGCGGCTTTAATGATGACGATTGAGAGTTACTTTTGCGTTGTAGGCAATGGCCGTATATGGTGGCAGCCTTAAGGTAGAATCGGTGGCATAGGCCGGTTTGCGTGAGGTTGCAATGAGGACTTAACCAGAGCTAGAGGGGCGAAGGTCATGTCTCTGGTCACATTTACCAAGCCCGCGATGGCCAACACGGTTAAGATTAATAATTTGGTCGTAACTTAAAGGAATGCTTATGATGGGTAATTTTGATTCGATTGTTGAGTTGATCAGCGATTGTTTAGAAAAGATTAAATCGCAAGCCGATTATATTGAGGTTAGGGCCGAACGATCGGTTGCAACAAGGATTGAGATGCGAAATAAGGAACTATCGGATTGCTCTGAGTGCAACCAGTCCGGTTGGAGTGTCCGCGTTTTTAAGGACGATGGCCGGAGTTTTGCGGCCTTTGATTCGTTTGATGACTTTGATTCAAAGATGAAAAGCGCGATTGATATGGCCCGGTACGGTCAACAGCCCGGCGGAAAAGCGCCTATTGTCCACTTGACGGCTGTAGAAGTATTCGAATCGGGGAAGGCAGAGACAGTAACCCTGCGCGATAAAGTAAATGTTGTGCAGCGTTATAACGAGATAATGCTGTTCTCACCATCGATCGTATCAACCCAAATTGAGTACAGGGATTTCGCTAAAGAGAAACTATTTGCGAGTAGCATGGGAAGCAGGATTAAAACCTATTCGGATGCCATCATTGCAATGCTTATTCCTATCGCGAAGCATAAAGCAAACATCGAGCGCGATATTGAGATTTACTGTTCAGACATTAACTTCTCCGGGTTCAACAATTTGGATCAGCGGGTCGAGAGATCCGCGAGGTTGGCAAAGGATTTGACCCATGCTAAGAGAATCGAGCCCTTTGTTGGAGATGTGTTGCTGGACCAAGCTGCAACCGGCACGTTATTTCATGAAGTTTTCGGCCATCTATCTGAAGCCGACCTTATCATTGAACATCCTCTCTTGGAAGAAAAGTTGCGTCATGGTAGTAAACTGGGTTCGGATAATTTAACCATCATTGATAACGGGACAATCGAAGGTTGGGCTGGAAGCTTCAGATATGACGACGAGGGAGTCCAGGCAAAAGAAACCTTTCTCATGCAAGATGGCGTTGTTCGGGGCCACATGCACTCGCTCGATACAGCAATACAAATAAGAGAGGAGCCCACCGGTAATGCCAGAACAACTAGCTATAGGTTTCCTCCTATCGTGAGGATGTCTAATACATATGTTGACAATGGGGGAAATTCGTTTCAGGAAATGCTTTCTGACATAGAAACAGGAGTTTATGTTAGGGGTAGTTGCCCAGCACGGAATACCCTGGGTAAATATGTCCTTTATCCTAGAGAAGTATATAGGGTGGAACGTGGGGAAGTAAAAGAGCTCTTATCTGGAGCCGTTATTTATGGCGATATCTTCGAGACGCTGAAAAATGTTTCTGGGGTAGGCGACGATTTACAATTTTGTAATACGGCATGTACGAAAGGCAGCCAATTGTGGTTGCCGGTAGGGACAGGCGGACCGCATGTTTTAATAAATGGCCTACAGATTGGTGGTTATAGATGAATGAGATTCTATGTGACATTGTTGATCTGGCAGAAAAGAACCGCATAAAAGCCGAGATCTTTTCCAACCGTGTTAGAAGTAAAGCTTTAACTTTTAACAATGACAAAGTTGAAGAGATCAACTATGAAGAAAGAACAGATTATTACATTAGAGTGATCAAGGATGGAAAGATTGGATTCTACTCCGCAATGAATTTCTTAGATATTGAATCAGCGATCAAGAAGTCTTTAAACTCGAGTGAGTTTGGCGAGAAGGTACGATTTGATTTTCCGATGGTGGACGAATTTATCTATCCGAAAACGTACGATACACGATTAATGCAGCTCATGGATCAAGAAACAGCTAAATTAGCGGGTATATGTGAGGGTTTTGTCCACACCCTCCGGCTTTTAAACCGACAGATTTCCTGCAACTTATCGCTTGAGATCGGTGAAACGGTAACCAGCATTGCAAATACAAGCGGTTTTTTTTGCAGCTACAAAAAGAGTGGATTTTACCTTGCCAGCTGGGTAAAAGGATTCATCGACGATAGGCTGGTCCAGCATTTTGACCTGTTGAGATCAAGGAAACAAGAAGATCTATCCCGGTTTGCTGAGCAGATAGTCAAAGAACTATATTGGTCTGAAAACTTAGTTAATGTTAAAACCGGTGACTATAAGATGCTGTTTATGCCAAGCGTTTCCAAGGTTCTTTTCCAAGGTTTTTTGGCAATGGTTAATGGGGGCGCAGTTCTAAAACAAGAATCGCTTCTCGAGAATCGCCTCGGGGAAAAGATATTTGACAATCGGTTATCCATTACCGACGATTGTTCGGCTGACTGGCTATTAGGATCGATTCCTTTCGACGACGAAGGTGTAAAGGCGAGTAGCAAGCCAATTATTGAAGAAGGGTTATTTAATAATTTCTTGTATGATTTAAAGACCGGCGCCCTGGCGGGTACCGGCAGCACTGGAAATGGGAAAAGATACGAGGGCAAAATCAGGATCGCAGCAAACAACCTGCTTGTTGGTGAGGGTTGTCTTACGCTGGATGATTTGATCAAAGAGATTGATGAAGGCATTCTTGTTGGAACTGGTATGGGATCGCTTGATATGAATGGTAATTTCAACATTGTTGTCGAAAATGGTTACTTGATAAGTGGTGGAGAAATTGCTGGTAAGATAGATAATAATCTGCAGGTGATAGGAAATATTTTCAATGCTTTTAATAGCATAATGAACATTAGTAAGGAGAGAATCTCGAGCGGGAGCATGTTATTGCCGTACATAGGCTTTGAAAGACTTTCTCTGCAAGCAAATTAGAAAATGGTAGTAAAGTTTTACAATTTACACAGTACTAATAATGTAATTATAATAGCGTAAACACAGTAAGAAATGGTTTGTAAGAGGGGAGAGCAATGAGCAAAACTGAATTGTTGAAGGTCTTTTGGCCATTGATTCTGTCGCAGATTGTTCTAGCGGCATGGGCAGTTATTGATATTAGCAAACGAAAGAAGACAAAAATTTTACCAAGACCTGCCTGGATTATTCTATCGATTGTTTTTGCCAATATCGGACCTATTGCTTACTTTCTCCTAGGAAGAGAAGAGCGATAGTGGATTGCATAAATATACGCAACTTGGTCAAAAGCTTTAATAACAAAGGAGCACTAAAAGGAATAGAATTATCTGTTCCTACTGGTAGCATCTATGGTTTCCTAGGACCAAATGGGGCGGGAAAAACCACAACTATCAAGATTTTAATAGGATTAATTACAAAAGATGAGGGCAAAGTGTCAATTCTTGGACACGCACTTGAAGATATATCCATTGATGTTAGGTGCTTTTCAATCTTTCATGACAGGCACCTATGCCCAGGCACCTATGCCTAGGCACCTATGCCTATGCTTCACCCCTTTCAAATAGATTTTTAGGTGAGGCAACGATTTCATTTGGAGTAGATTTTTGATGAGGCAATTCGTTTAATTGACATTCTTTGTTTTTATCATTAGTGTATGAGAAAAAGTATATGTATGTACGGGAGCCACTGTTGGTGGCTGAGAGGCTGGGTGTAACCCGGCGACCGTCTGAACCTGATCTGGGCAATACCAGCGAAGGGAACGTGTTAGGTTGAAAAACCGTATCGTTTTGCTGGTACGGTTTTTTTGTTTCGCGAGCGGATTAAAAATGAGTACGAAAAGTAATCAGGGGAGGTTATGAAAGATGGAACGCAAGGCAATATTTGCTCCGGTAGGTGAAGCCTCTGTAACAAGGGCTATCGTCAGTGAATTTTTAGGTGAGTTTTTAGACTATATCGAAAGCGATGTAATTGTGGTAGGAGCTGGGCCGAGTGGATTAATGGCAGCAAGAGATATGGCCAAATCAGGCTTAAAGACAGTCGTCATAGAAAGCCATAATTACTTAGGTGGCGGTTTTTGGGCTGGTGGGTACTTAATGAATAAGGTTACCTTCAGGGCACCTACTGAAGACATATTAGAAGAACTAAGCATACCCTACAAAGAAATAGAGCCCGGCCATTTTGTATCTGACTCACCGCATGCGTGTTCCAAGTTAATTGCGGCTGCTTGTGATGCAGGGGCAAAAATAATTAATACAACCCGGGTTGAAGACTTGGTAGTGCGCGAGGATGCGGTATGTGGTGTTGTCATGAATTGGAGCGCGGTATCGTACATGCCAAAAGCAATTGGCTGTGTAGATCCGGTTATGCTCCAGTCGAAATTAGTAATGGATGCGACCGGACACCACGCGCGAATCGTTGGACACTTGGAGAGACGCGGCATTTTGACCATGCCAGGCGAGGCAAATATGTGGGTCGATAGATCCGAAGATGGTGTAGTCGAAAAAACAGGTTTCGTGTATCCCGGTCTTCTTGTTATAGGTATGGCCGTTGCGACAGTTTATGGCCTTCCCAGAATGGGCCCAACCTTTGGCGGGATGCTTCTATCTGGTCGAAAGGCCGCTAGAATAGCCATCGGGTGTATAAAAGATATGGAGGCAAACTCGGCAGAGACGTTTGAATCAAAAGCATAGCTTAAGCTATTCTAAGAACTCAAGCTCGAATAGATACACACCAGGAGGAGTTGGTTTATACCAGTGCGCATCTTAGACAGGTCTAAACCAACTCCTACTCAATTTAATCGGCTGTGTTAAAATTGTTCCAGCATCGCAGGCAAAAAGCATCGCAGAAAAAAGCCGGCGGTTCTTCTAACGCGAAATAACGTCCCCAAAGGTCAAAGGTTAAAAGTATGACAGAAGGTAATCATACTCAGCCAAGAGGTCTCACAGAGGCTGAAGTAAAAGCACGAATCGATCGCGGCGAGGTCAATAAGGTCGTCGAAACGACCGGTCGCACGTATATTGAGATTATCAGGTCAAATATCTTCACGCTTTTTAATGCAATCCTCGGTGTCTTGTTTGTTGTTATTCTTTTGTTTGGCTCGGCGCGGGATGCCCTGTTTGGATTTGTACTGATAAGCAATGCTCTCATCGGCATCGTTCAGGAGGTCCGCGCGAAATGGACTCTCGACCGCTTAACATTACTGAGTGCACCAAAGGCAAGGGTTATCCGTGACGGGAAGAAGCGAGAGATTCCTATGGGAGAAGTAGTACTTGATGATCTTCTTGCACTCCAACCCGGCGATCAAATTGTAGCAGATGGCGCGCTCGTTACACCTGAGGCTCTCTCTGTAGATGAGTCCATGCTTACCGGTGAATCAGAGCCGGTTAATAAGGCCGATGGTGATACGGTGCTCTCAGGAAGTCTTGTAATTGCGGGGACGGGTATAATGCGGGCGACGAAAATCGGTGAGCAAGCATACGCCCGCAAACTTGCATTAGAGGCACGTCGTTTTAGCCCCGTGCGCTCAGAGCTTCAAGATGGCATTAATATCATCCTTCGCTATATAACCTGGATAATGCCGCCGGCCGCATTTATCTTGATTGTAAGCCAGCTCCGCACGCATATTTCGTTGACGAATGCGGTTTCCGGCTCGGCAGCCGGCATTGTTGGAATGATACCTCAAGGGTTAGTGCTTCTTACCAGCGCGGCTTTTGCTGTTAGTATTATTTCTCTTGGTCGGCGTAATGTTCTCATACAGCAACTCCCGGCCGTTGAGGTTTTGGCAAGAGTGGACACACTCTGTCTCGATAAGACCGGCACCATCACAGAGGGAGCACTTGTTTTTGACCGTATCGAACCGTTTGATTTTGGGAACGGCGCTATGGATGCGCTTGGTGCACTTGCGGCAGAATCCTCTTACCAAAACCCCACCCTTGCCGCGATTGCCGCGAAAGTACCTGCGCCAAAAGGATGGCATGTGACGAGCGCGGTTCCATTTTCATCAGCCCGAAAGTGGAGCGGGGCCAGCTTTGAAGAACGGGGCACCTGGATACTTGGTGCCCCAGAGGTGCTGCTTGGCGGGACGCCGCCCGGCAACACCATTCTCGCTCGCGTTAATGAGCAGGCTGAATTGGGTTCGCGGGTACTTCTACTTATGCGTGGCGACGGCGCACTAAAAGACGAAATGCTTCCGGACAACGCCGCTCCAGCCGCTCTTGTCGTGCTCACCGAAAAGATACGCCCAGATGCAGCCCCGACACTCCATTACTTCGAAGAGCAAGGTGTTACGGTTAAGGTGATATCGGGAGATAACCCTACGACAGTCGGCACAGTCGCTAAGCGTGCCGGCGTAAAGGTTACCGATGAGCCGGTTGATGCCCGCTCGCTGCCAACAGCAATCATCGACCTCGCTCGTGTCATGGAAGAGCACACAGTCTTTGGACGAGTATCGCCGCAGCAAAAACAAGCTATGGTAAAAGCTCTTCAGTCGAAAGGGCACACGGTTGCCATGACTGGAGATGGGGTAAATGATATCCTGGCCTTAAAGGATGCAGATCTTGGTATTGCAATGGGATCGGGTACATCAGCTACAAAATCTATTGCCGAGGTCGTTCTTCTAAACGGTGAGTTTTCGACTCTGCCCAGCGTAGTTGCCGAGGGGCGTCGTGTTATCGCCAACATAGAGCGTGTTGCCAACCTTTTTGTTACCAAAACCGTCTACGCCACCCTTATTACGGTCGCAATAGCCATCATCGGTGGGTCGTATCCATTTTTACCTAGGCATATGACGCTGATTGATGCGTTAACTATCGGCACGCCGGCGTTCTTGCTATCATTCGCTCCAAGCAAAAAACGGTATCGTCCAGGCTTTATAGCCCGAGTACTCCGCTTCGCAATTCCTGCCGGAACGGTGGCAACATTGGCATTGCTGATATCGTATGAAATCGCGCTTCTGTATTATAAGGTAAGCCTTGTTCAGGCGCGCACTATTGCAGTTCTGGTTCTTGTATTAATCGGGTTTTGGGTGCTTGCACTCATATCTCGTCCTATTACTATGTGGAGAGCGGTTCTTATTATAGCGTTGGTCGGTGCTCTAGGGATTGTAATTGGCACCCCTGATATCCGCCAATTTCTTGCCCTTAGTTTTCCGGGGCCGGTTGAACTGGGCATGCTGGGAATTATTACAGGTGTTGCTATTATCCTGATAACCATTGCGATGCATTTTGTCGGCAGAGATAGTTTCGCTTGATAACTTCGCGTTTCACTCCTCCTAATGACAGTGAGAGAGGTTTGTCAGCATTCTCATAGCTTTGGTTATAATCATAAAGTAGATGAATATAGACTGAAGGGCAAGAAGGGTAAATACGTATCGAATATCTAACCGGGGAGACCCATGATTGGCGATGGATAAAGCAAGCGAGATCAAGATGGTCGGCCGCTTTACAGCCGAAGAGCTCGAGAAGGCGCGAGGAGCCATCTTCGATACAGCAATTGACATTATGTATATTTTTGATATCGATAGCTTGAAAATCCTTGATATGAACAGGCAGGGTTTACAAGAACTCGGCTATACAATAAAGGAAATACGACAGAAAGACTTCTATGATCTTCATGCCATCGAAGAGCGAGCACGGGCCATCGAGATAGTCGATATATACAGGAGAGAGGGCGAGATTCACAATATCCGCGACCTTCATCTTAGAAGAAAAAACGGAAGCCTTATCCCTGTTGAAAAAAACGGAAGGATTACAGAGGTTAATGGAAAGCCGATTGCCCACTGAATTTGCCGCGATATAACCCAGCGGATCGAGACAGAGCTTGAGATCCGTAAGAGGGTTGGGGACCTGGAGGCCCTAAAGTCATTTGCTCTTGATATATCATCTGGCCGGGATAAAAACGAGCTTTTCTATACGATAATTTCTGATACGGCGGATCTTCTTGAGGCTGATGTTGGAGGCATAGGTATACTTAATGAAGAAAGACAGATTATTTCTATCCCCGTTGTATATAACCTGCCGGATGCTCTTATCGGCACTAGTTTTAAGCTTAACTCGGATATTTTTAGTTTTGCTATTCGTACCGGCCAGGCGCAGCGTGTAGATAATTATCAGGAGGCTCATCTACAGGTAAAAGAATTTGCCGATGCCGGGCTGCTGGCAATGGCCGTTATACCGCTAAGGGCAAGAGGAAAGATATTAGGAGTCCTTTGGGCCTCCATGTTAAAACCCAAGCGTGTATTCTCCGATTATGATATGACGCTCTTTGAGTCCATTGGAGGCCAAGCTGCCGTGGCAATAGACAATATTAATCTTTTTGAGGAACAAAGATACATTTCAGAAACGCTTCAACGCGGTTTTCTTCCGAAGCGGTTACCCGAGTTAAAGAATACCGATATTGGTATATTTTACGCATCGGCAACCGAAGCAGCGGTAGTTGGCGGCGATTTCTATGATATTTTGCAGTCGCCTAATGATCAAGCAAGCATTTTTGTTGGAGATGTATCCGGCCAAGGGGTTGAAGCAACCACAGACGCAGCGATGGTGAAATATACGCTTAGAGCGGTTTCTTTTCAAAACCCCGATCCATCACATATATTAACTAAAGCTAACGCCGTTATCGCTAATCAACTTGCAGGCGGACATTTTATTACGCTCGTATATGGTTCTTATTATCCAGAAAGTGGGCAATTACTTTTGGGTATAGCAGGCCATCCATATCCGCTCTTATACTCGGCAGTTGACAAGCAGGTTACTCCGGTAGTCGGCAAGGATCCTGCGCTTGCTCTTATCCCGACCTATGAGTACACGAAAACAGAGCTTCGCCTGTCGTCTGGCGATATCCTTGTTTTTTATACAGACGGTATTATTGAGCTGCGTCGGGAAAAAGAGTTCTTTGGGATGGAGAGGCTGGGCGATCTTATTATCAAATATTCAGGATTAAAGGCACAAGATATCACCAACAAGATTATGGATGATGCCAGGGAGTTTGCGGAAGGTCGTCTAGCCGATGATATCGTTCTTATGGTTATTAAAAGGACAGGTTAAGGGCTGCCTTTAGCCAAATTTAGACCATATATTGTATTACTGGTAATATTTAAGTAATCACTATACGTAAGTTCAGCGTTACGTCTAAATGGAGGTAGCATAAATGGGAGCCGTCGTACTGTTATCTGGCGGTCTTGACTCAACAGTCTGCGCACTTCTCGCCGCCCGCAGCTTCCAAGCCGATCGGGTAGCTGCGCTGAATATCCTCTATGGGCAAAAACACTCTAAAGAAGCTCAAGCCGCAAGGAAAATTGCCGGTTATCTTGGTTTAGGAAGCTATGAGCAACTTAAGCTTTCCGAGGGACTGTTTGGGGGAGCAGGATCAACCCTCATTGATGCGGGTAAAGAGATTCCTTCGGGCCCCTATCCCGAGGAACCAGGACCGGTATCGACGTATGTCCCGTTTAGAAACGGAACCTTCATATCAGTTGCTGCCGCCTACGCATTAAAAATCAATGCTGAGGCAATATATTTTGGAGCTCATGCCGAAGATGCGCTAAACTGGGCTTATCCAGATTGCACTCCCGAGTTTCTTGGCGCAATGAAAAATGCGGTTTGGGTTGGGACATATCATAAGGTGCGCCTGATCACCCCTCTCGAATGGCTTACCAAAGCTGATATAGTAAAACTTGGTCGGGGGTTAGGTGCACCATTTGAGCTTACATGGTCATGCTACCAAGGCGGGGAAGAAGCATGCGGCAGATGTGCAACCTGCATATCTCGGCTTGAGGCATTTCGGGTAAATGGATTGATCGACCCAATTAAATACCGGGTAGTAAACGAGGGCTAATATGTTTGAAATTTATGTTCGTGAAGAAATCGCTGCAGCCCATTTCTTGCCGGAGCACGCCGGAAAATGTGCTAATTTACATGGCCATACATGGCTTATAGAAGTTACGATACGCTCAAGTGACTTAAAGGCCGGTATGGTAACCGACTTTACCGATGTCAAGGCAACATTAAGAGAACTTTTGCCCGACCATTCGCTCTTAAACGATATTATCGGCAATCCAACCGCCGAGAACTTGGCACAACATTTTTTCGGCGCATTGAAGCAAAGAATTCCGGGTGTGTTTAAGGTAACCGTTTGGGAATCGCGCAGCTCGGGGGCTGCTTACTTTGAAGATTAATGAGATATTTTACTCTATCCAGGGGGAAGGCGTTAATACCGGGATTCCAACGGTGTTCGTGCGTCTTGCAGGGTGTAATTTGCGCTGTGAGTTTTGCGACACGACTTATACCTTCGATTCGGGATATGAGTTGAGCGAGCTTGATATTGTTAATGAGGTGAAGAGTCATACCTCAAAATGGGTTTGTATAACCGGCGGGGAGCCTTTTATGCAGGATTTAAGGGCATTAACAGATCGACTTAAGACCGAGGGGTTCAACATTCAAATCGAGACCAACGGCACGATTTACCGGCCCGCTGCCTGCGATTGGTTAGTGCTAAGCCCTAAAAACGAGAAGAAACCGGATAACCGCATGTTAAATAAAGCAAATGAGATTAAAATAGTTGTCGATTCTCAAGACACCCTTGAAAAAGCTTCTACATTCGAAAAATGGGGAGAATATCACTCGGTTCAGCCGGTAAACAATAGAGAAGACATGATGGAGCTCTGCATAAATTTCGTTAAGGCAAACCCTAATTGGCGATTAAGCACGCAGCTCCATAAATTTATAGGCATCAAGTAAGGATGAAAGCCAAAAAGTATTGTTGGAGGATTTATGGAGTTTAATATTCTTGGCAAAACAGCACAGGGGCCGTTGAGGGCCCTTGAAACATTTGAAAAACCGCCGAGCGTTCAAACGGTAGTGTTGAAAAGCGATGAGGTTACGAGCCTTTGCCCGGTGACAGGGCAACCCGATTGGGAAACAGTTGCAATCGAGTATGCTCCCGACAAGCTGTGTGTAGAAAGTAAGAGTCTCAAACTTTACCTGTGGAGTTTCAGAGAAGAGGGCTGTTTCTGCGAGTCTCTTGCCGACAGGATAGCAAATGACTTTTTTAATGCGTGCGGGCCGTTCTGGTGCAAGGCAACTGTAACGCAGAAGTCCCGAGGCGGAATCGAAATCACATCGGTTGCAGAAGTTAGAAGAGATTAAAAAAACAAATTGGGTATATGATGAACCATATTAAATTTTTTGGGGTGGGCGGATGTTTCCTGCTAGGGGTAGAATGTTATGGTATCGTCATGTTATTGTGTCACTTGCCGTGCTCGCAATTCTGATATTTACCTATCCTCAACCCGCCTGCGCGCAGGCGGGGCCTATTTCCCGTTTGCCCACCGACGAGAAAGTAGTGGCGCTTACGTTTGACGATATACCGCTACCCGGTACGACCGAGAAGCTTGTAAATATACTAAAAGAGGAGAGCGTCACAGCTACTTTCTTCCTTGAAGGCAAGGGGATTGCTGCATATCCCGCTCAGGCTCGCTATATAAGGGACAACGGGTTTGCGATAGGCAATCACACATATAGCCATCCGGTCCTACCCAGACTGACCGATGCGAGAATAATAGAAGAAGCCAGCGCAACGAGAAAGTGCGCTATAGACATCCTTGGGGTGGATACGGCGCCGTTTTTCAGATTGCCGTACGGCTCATACAACAGCAGAGTGATCTCGGCTCTTAATGGGGCGGGTTACACTGATATAATCGGTTGGACTATCGATACGAATGATTGGAAAGGCAGTATACCGGCCGGGAGTATAATACAAGTGGTGGAGAGCGGACTAAGACCTGGATCAATAATATTGATGCATGTAAGTTGTGATAATACGGTTCAGGCGTTGCCTACAATCATCCGGTTTATCAAGAGCCAGGGATATGGATTTACAGATATACCCACCTTTTATGGAATGCCCCAGCCTCAGCAACGTTCGCACGAGCAAACCGGTACCGGCGAAACCGACCAAAATGCAAAGCAGGCTAATCCATTGTCAACCGAGGATACTGCAACAAGTCCTGCGGATAAAGGGTATAGCCCGACCGAGGTTGTCGTCCAGGAAGAAGTTATTGAGCAAAATATTAGACCGAAGGTGCCCTATATTAAGACCACTCTACCTATTAACCCGCTAAGCCCATAGTATGTTTCTACACCAAAAAGTCGCTTTCAATGCAGGTAGTAATATTAATTATAAGATATCCTGTATATCACTGATATATCTATAGATATAATGATTGATTAAATTAACAACAATTTGGATTATAATAGGGTCACTATGAAAAGAATAAAAATTTTGCTAGCTGAAGATCATGTATTAGTAAGGCAAAGTCTCAGGGATTACCTCGAAAAAGAAGATGACTTAGAGGTAATCGGCGAGGCCGGCGACGGGGAAGAACTGGTGGCATTAGCCCAGCAGCTAAACCCAGACATCATTATTATGGATGTGGCCATGCCTAAGCTCAATGGGATCAAAGCCACGAAGAAAATAAAGGCGATGAATCTTCCCGTGCCGATACTTATACTTACGGCTTACGATATAGACCAATACATATTCTCGCTAATAGAGGCCGGTGCGGCAGGTTATTTGCTAAAAGATATTGATGGGGAAGAGCTCAAGGAAGGCATCCGTCGCGTAAGCAAGGGCGATTCCGTGCTTCACCCAACAGTGGCCCGCAAGCTGATGGAGAGATTCAGAACTAACAGTAAAAGCCAGGACATGCGATCTTTTGAAATACTCACCGATCGAGAAATCGAGACCCTTGAGCTGGCTGCGCAAGGCAAGAGCAATAAGGAAATTGCTGATCATCTAAATGTAACCGTCCACACGGTCGAATCGCATCTTGGGCACATTTTCAACAAGCTGGGTGTCGGCTCTCGTACCGAGGCGGTAGTTCTCGCTCTTAAAAAAGGCTGGATAGGCTTAGATTAGCCGATGTGAAATGGTAAAAAATTTATACAAACGCGTCAAAGATAAGAGCGAAAAGCGTAACCATATTATCAGCGACCCGCAGTTCTGGTCGGTTGTAATCGTATTTTTTCTTATAACGCTTCATCATTACGACAACCTAACTAGTTTCAGGTTATTTGCGGGGCCTGATTTGCCGCTTGGCATAACCAGGCATACAATCGATCGAATACTTTATCTTGTACCCATTACCCTCAGCAGTCTTATCTTCGGCCCAAGGGGCGGAAAAATAACAGTTGTAGCTGCTTTCTTGGCGATGCTCCCACGGGCTCTTTTTATTTCACCTTATGCAACTACGACCCTCTGGGAAGTCATTGCAATTACCCTCATAGGAAGTATCGTACCGCTTGGTTTAAGCCATTACAAAAACCAGGAAGTGCAACTTGAGGTAACAAAGGAAAAGCTCGAGTTATCAGAGAAAAAGTACCGCCAGATTTTTGAAAATGCGCATGATGCTATTTGGGTGCAGAACCTATCCGGCAAGGTTATTGCAGCCAACCAGGCATCCGCAGATCTTTTCGGATACGACTTAAATGGACTGGTCGGTATGGATAGTCAGCAGTTTTTCTCACATGAGGACTTTGCTTTATCCAAGATCATACAAACGAATCTTTTAAACGGGCAGGATAGATACCAGCCTTATAGACAAGAGATCGTCAAGAAAGATGGGACCAAAGCTTATGTTATGCTGACTACCAACCTAGTCTCGAGCAACGGTCAAGCCGACGGTATCCAATTCATCGGGAGAGACATAACCAACGAGGTAAGGATGCAGGAGAACCAGGGTTTTTACCTCCAGCAAGTTACCAGAGCCCACGAAGAGGAGAGGCAACGTATCTCGCGAGACCTTCACGACAGCACGGCCCAAAGTCTAATCGCAATGTTGCGCTCGTTAGAGAAGTTCTGCGAGGAAGACAATGAGCTGTCACCGGAAAGGTTGGATGTGTTATGCAACTTCCGCCTGGAACTAAAAGATGTGCTACGGGAGATACGCCAGATAAGCCGCGATCTACGACCATCTATTATCGACGATCTGGGCCTTATCCCGGCAGTCGAGTGGTTGGCGGACCAGCTTCAAACCGAACACGGGTTGGCAGTTAAGCTGGTTGTATTAGGAGAAGAGAGACAGTTTTCACCGGAGGTAGAGGTTACCCTATTTCGCATTATTCAAGAGGCGTTAAGGAACGTTGAAAAGCATGCCGAGGCCACTAAGGTTAGAATTACCATAGATTTCGAGGAAAAAGAGACAATCGTAAATATTGTCGATAATGGCAAAGGGTTCGAGTTGCCGCCAAGCTTAGGAGAACTATCTCGCATCGGTAAATTAGGCGTGGACGGCATGCAGACGAGAGCCAGGCTTGTAGGCGGAACTTTTGATATACAATCCAGTCCAGGAGACGGCACGGCCGTTGTCGTTATAATCCCCAATTAAATCTACATCTAAAAACTACGTAAATTTAATGATATCCCCATTATTCAATACCCTATGTTATTGCTAAAGATTTAGCATGTTTGTTGGCAGTTATTAGTGAACCTTCGGCATTAATTTTTATACCCCACAAATAGTAACCGTACCGATGTAACTCCCCTGATAACGTGGTCAAATTAAATTGATAAATTTTTAACTTAAAGCGGTAGCCGATCTAGCGCATATATAAAAGGAGGAAAAATGAAGAGAATCAAGGACTTTTTCAAAAGACTTGATGACGAGATGGCGGCCTATGCGTTTGCAGAGGCGGGAGAGCTAGAGATGGCAAAGCAAATCTTGGCCGAGTCGGATCATATGGCAGAAAAAGAACCGGTCGATGATAACGATTACGACGATGACAGCTTTGGCGTTGTTGTGCCATTAAAGCATAACGTCCGTTAATTGTTCTATTTAAAAGAAATACCAACGGAACTTGTTAGTATACGGTTGTTTGGGAGGGTGATCGAAGACTTGTTTCTATATCTACCGGTTGCATTAACCAGCGTAAGCATATTGATTATTCTAGGAATAGGATTGAGCATAGGGCTACTATCGGGGTTGTTTGGAGTCGGCGGCGGTTTCTTGATAACCCCGATTCTTATGATGCTGGGCATCCCGCCCACTGTGGCGGCGGCATCTGGAGCCAACCAGATGGTGGCCGCATCGGCTTCCGGCACCTATACCCACTGGAAGCTGGGAAATGTCGATTTCAAAATGGGTATCTACCTGTTGGTAGGAAGCTTCATAGGCGGTGTACTTGGGGTTTATACCATTGCATTTCTTAAGTTGCTTGGAAACGCAGATTTCATAATAAAGCTCACCTATGTTGTGATACCGCTAACTGTAGGGGGCTACATGGTATTCGAGAGCCTGCAGAGCATGAGAAAGGCAAGGGCGGGTGTAACTGATGAATTGACTAAAGAGGAATCAGGCTTTAAAAAATTCCTTAAAACCCTGCCTTTTCAGACTGATTTTAAAAAGTCGGGGGTCAGGCATTCCGCCTTGCTACCCGTGATTATCGGTATACTTGTTGGAATATTGGCCGCTATCATGGGAGTTGGCGGTGGCTTTATTATGGTGCCGATAATGTTATACATCCTTGATATGCCTATACTGGTCGTTGTCGGTACGAGTTTGTTCCAGATACTGTTTACGGTAATCGAGGTAACCTTCCTATCAGCTTATACCAACCACACGGTTGACTTTACTCTCGCACTGCTCATGCTGATAGGCTCCAGTATTGGCGCGCAATTGGGAACAATACTCAGCAAAAAAATGGATGCCGAGCAATTAAAGATATTGTTGGCCCTCTTGATTCTTGCAGTAGGCATAAAAATCCTATCCGAGCTTACTTTGAGCCCGGCAATACATCTGACGGTTTAGAAGGGTATTAGAAATGAGGACTAAAGCATATTTAAAAGTTATAGCGGTTACCGTCTTAATAACGCTGTCTGTTTTAGCGATGTTCTCAAGCGTTGCTTTTGCCCAGCTTAAGCTAGACACAGACCAAAATAGCGTGAAAATAGATGTGTTTTACCATGGCAGCACCATAAGCTTAAGCGGTGCGACGGACCCTGGCGCGGATCTGGTCATTAAAATAACATCACCCGAGGGAGAGAGCAAATTAAGGGAAAAGGGCAAGGTCGGGTTTTTCTGGATGAACACCGGGGAGTTGAAGTTCAAACATGTACCGAACCTGTACTTTCTTTACAGCACAAAGGATACAAAGGATATCCTTAGCCCGGAGGAAATGAATAAACACGTCATCGGCTATTCCTCATTGAAGGAGCAGGTAGAGATATCTCCCATTAAAAAGGACAGCGAGAGGACAAAATGGTTCACTGAATTTGTGAAGTTTAAGGAAGAATCGGGCCTGTACGGCGTTTCCCCGAAGAGTATCTCTGTGACTAAAAAGGGAAGCGAAGAGCGGTATAATATAAATATCGACTGGCCGTTTCAGGCGCCTCCCGGTCATTACACAGCGACCGTTTACGAGATTAAGAACAAGAAGATTGTTGATAAAGCCGAAACAAGCATATCAGTTAGTCAGGCCGGCCTTGTAAAAACAATTGCGAATATGGCAAGTAAAAACGGGGCTTTATATGGTATAGTATCTATAGTTATTGCACTGCTTGTGGGTTTTGGCATCAGCTTGATATTTAAGAAGTCTTAATAAGGAAGTTTTTAACTATGGAAAAATCATCAACTACGGGAGTGGATAGAAACATTTTAATAGCGATCGATGGGTCGGATTCCAGTAAAAACGCGCTTAGACAGACCATTGAGTACTCAAAAAAGGTCAACTGCAGGATAACAGTCTTGACCGTTCTGCCTCCCTACGAGTGGGAGTTAGAGATCGGCATAGTTAAAAACATTAAGGGGATTTATAGGGAGCTGGGTGAGAAAATCCTATCCGGCGCTAAAGAGATCGCCGAAAAGGAAGGCGTCCAGATCGAAACGGTTCTTGAGGAAGGTGGCATCCACGAGGCTATCATTAATGTTGCCGAGTCAAGAGCGTGCGACTTGATAGTTATGGGGAGAAGAGGCCTTTCCAATCTTGACAGGGCTTTTATGGGTAGTGTTACGGCGCGGGTTATAGGCTATAGCCCGATAGATGTACTTGTTATACCGGGCAAAGGTGTTATCAAGTGCGATAACATCCTGCTTGCGGTAGACGGTTCAAAATATAGCGATGTTGCCGTGGATAGGGCGATAAGTATGGCTCAGGCCTACGGCAGTTCGCTTAAGGTGCTCTCGGTTGTTGATGTGCCTGCAGAGGCTTATGCCGAGGCTCCAGATGCGGTTGATAAGTTAGTCGAAGAAGCGCGAAAACTTACCCAAAAAGTTGAGGACCAGGCGAGGTCATCAGGCATCAAGACCGAGTCTTTCGTAAAAGTGGGCGACCCGCATGAGAAGATTGTCGATACGGCAAAAGAGCTTGGGGCGGATACCATTTGCATGGGAAGCCACGGCCGCACGGGCTTAAAGCGCCTTCTCATGGGAAGCGTTACCGAAAAAGTGATAGGTAATACACCATGCCCTGTTCTTGTTGTTAAGTCTTATTAAACACTACTTTAGCCTTACCTGTTGAAGTAACACTTAATCCTTTCATTCATTTACCGCTTAATTTACTCATCTTTACATGGATAGTTCTCTTACTGGCTCAAAGGCCGCCAACCTGTCGGTTCTGATACATAATAGATTTCCCGTCCCCAAGGGTTATGCGGTAACAACAGAGGCTTTTAAAGATTTCTGCATCTTCAACGGGATATCCATAAGGGATGATGTTTCGGCGCAGGAATTAGCCGAAGCGATAACCAACGGGATATTTTCACCTGATCTGGCGAACGATATCGGGCGATCTTTAAATGGGCTGAACGGTACCAGTTTCGCTATCCGGTCATCAGCCATTGGTGAGGATGGGTTTACTGACTCAATGGGGGAACAACTGCAAACATTTCTTTGCGTACCTAAAGAGCAGGCTCAAGAGAAAATAAAGGCATGCTGGTCGAGCTTTTAATACGTAGAATTTTAGATTAGACTATCTAAGTGATAGGGTTTTTACTTTGCCTAGCCACCGGAATGTAGTTTTAGCTATTGACAATATACCATACGGGGTATACCATAGTTTTAGATTTACCATTTTCGAATTATTATTAGTAAAACTATTCTGCTTATTCTTACAGCTAAAGCAATCATTTTATAAGAATAACTGGTTACTTACAAAGGAAGGAGCGATGAGTGTGAAATTTGGGGTATTGGTTCAAGAAGGACCTTATCACCACCAGTCTTCTGACAGTGCCTATCAGTTTGTAAAGGCTGCCATGGACAAAGGTCATGAAATCGTGGGAGTGTTTTTCTACCACGATGGAGTTATAAACTCGACTAAATTGACCGATCCACAGCAAGACGATAGGCACATTCAGAAAAGATGGTCTGAGATTGCGGAGAAAGGTGTCGACCTTGTGGTCTGCATTGCTGCCGCTAAACGCAGGGGGATAAACGACGATGTCCTTGCCCCCGGGTTTAGGATCTCAGGCCTCGGACAATTGACTGAAATGGCTATTAAAGCAGATAGATTTGTCAGTTTTGGAGCTTAATTGAAAGGGTGGATAACCTAGTGAGTGAACCGACTAAGATGATGTTTATGATGCGCAAAGCACCATACGGAACTATCTATTCCTTTGAGGGTCTTGAAGCCGTATTGGTCATGGGCGCATATGAGCAGGATATAAGCCTTCTTTTTGTAGACGATGGCGTGTATGCGATAAAGAAGGGAATGGATACGTCCCCACTCGGCATCAAGGACTTCTCACCTACGTTTAGGGTTCTTGATGGATATGATATCGATAAACTCTACATCGATAAGGAGTCAATGGAGGCGAGGGGTCTTACGCTGGATGACTTTGTTGTTGAGCCTGAGGTTTTAGACAAAGAGCAGATAGCCAAACTGATGGAAGAGCAGGACGTTGTATTCCCATTCTAGAGAAGATTAGAGGAGATAAGAATGCTTCATTTAGTAAATAAATCACCTTATAGCTCAAGCAGTCTGGATAGTTGCCTGAAATTTGCCACAAAAGGCGCGCCGATTATACTTTTCGAGGATGCCATTTACGGTGCAATGGCCGGCACGTCCCTTGAGTCAAAGATGATCGAGGTTATGAAAGACCATCCGGTATACGCTATTAAAGAAGATCTGATGGCAAGAGGTGTTAATAATATTATACCGGGCGTGAGGGAAATTGACTATACAGGCTTTGTAGAGCTCGTTGAGCAGCACAGACCGTGCACCTGGTCATAATAGCTCACAGTTAATTAGCTCATAGCTCACAGGAAGAAATTTATACCCACACCTCTTACTCTCACCCTGTGAGCTGTCAGCTGTGAGCTTTTAGCATTGGCAGAAGTATTGCGTCGATCGTATCGATTATCTGCTTGAAATAACCGCCGAAGCTCTTAGAGTTTGAAAAAAGCTCGTCTCGCATACGCTGGATATTTTCGTCATCGCTTTTTAGCGGGCTGATCGGGCCACGGTTCATTGCAAAACGCTCCAGCATTAAGAGCTGTTTCGCCTTTTCAAAGAAAGGAAAACAGAATTCCTTAAGGTCGGTTAACTGTCCAATAAGGCCTATGTCGTCGCTGATTTGCGGTGCAAGCAAAGAGAGTCGCTTAAGAAGCGAGTATATCGTGCAGTACTCGATGCCCCTTACGCCGCGTCGCCACTGAATTATCCAGGGGTTTCTCCAGTGCCAGAGAAAGTTGCTCTCACCGAAAGAGATTAAACTAGAAGCCGCAGCTTCGAGATCGCCGGTCAGTTCAGCCAGCTCTTTGTCGGCCTCAGAGCCATCGGCGGTTATCAGCTGTGTGCTTTTGAGCCGGGGTTTATGCCCCGCCTGTACCCCTTTGCCTGCCAGGTACTCGAAAATATTAAGCAAAACTTTATGACCCAGCACGTCGCCGGGAGTCTCAAAGTGCAGGTAGGATAAAAAAACCTTACCCTTTCCAAAGTTTGTCTCAATAATTGCGGGCTCACCCTTAACACGCTTCGGGTTCAGGTTGGTGTTGTAACTTTGCTCCCACCGAGCCCAATCTATCATTGGGCCGACCGGCAAGTCTGCAACGTAAGAGCCGTCTTCCGGCACGTCGTAAGTGGCAAGCACCTTGACTTTGCCATGCTCGATAATGGAAAATTGCCCCGGCCACCAGGCATGAAACGCCTCTTTATCCTTAATGCCTTCCCACATGGGATGACCGGGGTCGCTCTGGTTAAGCCTTATCTTTCCGCTAAAACTCGGAACACGCTCCGTCGTAGGTTTTCTGGTCACAGGCACTAGCGAGATACCGTCTTTGTGCGCGAGTGCGAGCCCGGCTCCGCCGCAAAAACCAAGGTAGTTGCCGCCATTTTCAACAAACCGGCGGATATTTTCCTTGCCGCGCTCGCCCAGCGCCCTAATTTTGTTGCTGGCCCATCCCCCGGGGACAAAAAGGACATCGTATGTCTCCAGAGCTCCCTCGTGTATATCGGTAGATGTTACAATCCCAAAGTTGATGGAAAGCAGGGTAAAGACATCATATGCGATAAGTCCCCACAAAAACGACTCATCCCAAAAGAGGGCAATTTTTCCTATGTTAGGTGATTCCATATTCGTATTATAGCAAAAGCAAGGGTGACCCATCTTATTATCAACAGGTCACCCAAAATTACTGCCTCTTATTAGCTTATTATTATAGCTAAGCGCCGAGCGTCGGATCTTTGTCGACGTACTTGCCGCAGAAAGGCATGGTTGAATCGCCAAGATGCCTGCCCGGAAGCAGAGCGTTCCAGTACAGCCAACCGAATGCCTTCTTGCCGTACCAGTTCATCTTGGTGTCTTTAAGTAGCGACATCGGGCCCCACTCATATGGGAATTTGCCATGCTGAGGTTCAACTTTGTAGTTGAAATCGATCAAAACGGAGCTTCCAGCCCCGGTAACGATAAATCAGGTTGCATGGCCATCGTAGAGCGGCATCGCCACACCACCGCAGATCTCGCTCAGGATATTGTAGAGCACGACCTCTACCTCGTAATGGACGACAGAACCGGCCTTTGAGGTAGGAACGTTTGTTGCATCTCCCAACACATAGACGCGCTCATGTTTTTTGGCCTGCAAGGTGTTATGGTCTGTTGGAACATAACCCATACCATCATCTATACCTGAATCACTGATGGCCTTATCGCCAACAATTGTTGGAATCGAGACCAGCAGGTCGTAGTTAATTCTGTCACTGGCCTGCATGTTTTCGATCCATTTTTCCTTGGCATTTACGGTACCTAAACCCCAGTTGGCAGTTATATTGATGTTCTTCTGCTCTGCAATCTTGTTCAGAACCGCGGTAGCTTTTGGCTTCGTGAAAGCACCCGGGCCCGGGGTTATAAAGTGGATGTCTACCTTGTTGCGAATTCCTCTCTTCTTAAAGTACCAGTCCGCCAGGAACGAGAACTCAAGAGGTGCAACAGGGCACTTAATAGGCAAGGCGGAGATATCAACAACCAGTTTACCGCCCTGGAATTGCTTTAAGGCCTTACCAAGCTCGATAGAGCTCTCAAGGTTGTAGAACGTGAAAGCGTTTTTACCCATTGCCTCCGGGAGTCCCTCGTCCTCGTTTGGATCCGGGTTGCAACCGGTGCTGATAACTAAAAAGTCGTAAGGGAATACCTTACCGCTCTTAGTCGTAACCTTCTTGTTCTCGGTGTCGATGTTTGCAACCTCGTCTTGGACGAAGTTTATGCCAGGTTTGAAAAACTTGTTCCTGGGCTTAACGATTTTTTTGGGGTTATCGAGACCAAAAGGCACCAGAAGCATGCTTGGCTGGTAGATGTGCCGGTTGTCTCTGTCGATTACAGTGATATTCCATTTCTCCTTCGAAAGCTCATGCCTGAGCTTGTTGGAGAGCATGGTACCGCCGTTGCCACCCCCTAGAATAAGAATGTTTTTTGTTGCCATCTCATCGCTCCTTCTAGTTTCCTTCTTCCGCGGTAGACCTGTCCACCTCCATTCCTAAGGATTAGTTTTATTTTTACCATTATATTGGTTATTTTGCATATGATAACAGGTAAATGGAAGGGAATAAACCGGGTAAGGATCATTCTATTCTACGTCACCTCGAAGAAAAAGTATGTAACAATTGTTACAACTATCATACCAGTTACTAATGTCTTTGTCAAGAGCTAAAATGCCAGGTACGCGTAAGTATTAAGGGTAGCATGGGTTGTTACTTGGGGGCGTATATTTTCGCAACCCCGGCATGAAATATCGAAGGTATTTTTCATTTTATATCGATATACTAAGGGGGGTATGTTATAATAAGTTAAAAAGAGGTTGTTTTTTTCAAATTTTATTATTAACCTGTAAGGAGACTAATAAGGAGGTTGAAGGATGTCAAATATAAAGGCTGATCAGGTTCTAGACTGCAAGGGTGATGTCTGCCCGATGCCTATTCTGAAGACCAAGAAGGCCATGGATACTCTCTCATCCGGCCAGGTATTGCAGATGATGAGCACCGACCCAGGTTCTCACAATGATCTTCTTTCATGGTGTGAGCGTACGGGAAACGAGCTTCTTGAAAAAGAAGAGGGCAGCGGTGTTTACACCTACTACGTAAAGAAAAAATAAGTAAAGATAGAGAAAAGCGGCTTACGGCCGCTTTTCTGTCCCAAATCTAAATAACCTTAGTGGTATTAGAGTAACCGAAATTTTGTTTGATAGGCTCTTGACAAAGACAACGGGAATTGGTATTATCCACGTAACAATTGGTACATGACCATTGTAAAGTCTCTTTCCCGGAAATTCTGAATAGTGTTTTAGGTGATTGCCGCCGGACACCATCGTTTTAAGGCAGTTATGGCTTAAAATCCCCGAAGCATTAGATATCGATAGTGCCCTAAATTAATATCGGCTAACCAAGCCTTGTGGGAGCTTTTTTTGGGAGCTTTAATAACTTATGTAAGACACGTGTGCCGATCCGAATGCGTCACGCGCGTTAGCGTGTCTAGAGTAGTTGGGAAGGGGGTCTGCGATAGGTTAAATAAAATAGAAGGGGGAATTTGTAACAAGGAGTATCTAGCTAGCTAAGTATTCTAAGGTTACTAAAGAGAAGTTTTGAGATTCTCACAACAATGTAGGGAGGTAAGGTATGCCCAGTTTTGTAATCAGAGAAAAATGTGATGGTTGTAAAGGGCAGGACAAGACGGCCTGTATGTATATATGCCCGAACGACCTGATGCTGCTCGACAAAGAGATGATGAAGGCTTATAACCAAGAGCCTGAGCAGTGCTGGGAGTGCTACAACTGTGTAAAGATCTGCCCACAGCAGGCTATTGAGGTAAGAACCTATGCGGACTTTGCTCCTCTTGGTGCAAGCACCATCCCGATGAGGGGTACTGACTCCATTATGTGGACCATCAAGTTCAGGAATGGCGTCATTAAGAGATTCAAATTCCCAATCAGGTTAGTACCTGAAGGTTCAGTTGACCCGTATGCAGGGAAGCCAGAGCCGAATTACGATGATATAAAGAAACCCGGTCTGTTTACCCAGACGGCTGACCAAGTACTAGTAAAGTAAGGGGGAGAGACCATGGAGAAAGAAGTAAACAATTTTCAGTTTGTCGAAAAGCCGGAAGTTGTAGAAATTGATGCCGATATCTTGATTATCGGTGGCGGTATGTCTGGCTGCGGTACTGCTTTTGAGGCAGCCCGCTGGGCAAACCCAAAGGGCTTAAAGGTCGTTATGTTTGATAAAGCAGCGATTGATAGAAGTGGTTCTGTCGCAATGGGTCTTTCAGCCATCAATACCTACATTGGCGAAAACGATGTTCAGGATTACGTAAGATACGTAAGAAGCGACCTGATGGGTATCATCAGGGAGGACCTGGTTTGGGACCTTGGTAGGATAGTAGACGACTCCGTACAGCTCTTTGAAGAGTGGGGTCTTCCGATTTGGAAGAAAGGCGACGACGGTTTCTCACTCGACGGTTTCCAGGCACGCGATGCCGGTAAGCCATTGTTGAAAGATGGCGGCGTACCGGTAAGGTCGGGTAAGTGGCAGATCATGATCAACGGTGAGTCCTACAAGGCAATCGTTGCTGAAGCTGCAAAGAAAGCTCTTGAGACCAACAGGGTAGCAACCGGTATGGACCAGAACCTTTACGAGAGGGTTTTCACCACAAGGTTACTGCTTGATGCAAATGAGCCGAACAGAGTTGCCGGCGCAATCGCTTTTAGCGTAAGAGAGAACAAAGTCTATGTTGCCAGGGCAAATTCTGTTCTAATTGCAACGGGCGGTGCCGTGAACGTATTTAGGCCAAGGTCGGTCGGTGAAGGTATCGGCCGTACATGGTTTGGTGTATGGAACGCGGGTTCTGGTTATGCAATGGGTACCCAAGCTGGTGCCGAGCTAACCCTCATGGAGAACCGCTTCGTCCCAATGAGGTTTAAAGATGGCTATGGTCCGGTAGGTGCATGGTTCCTCTTCTTCAAGGCCAAAGCAACAAACGCTCTTGGTGAGGATTACTGTGTGACACATGCTGCTGAAATCAAAGAGATGTATGCTCCGTATGATGAGCCGATGGGGACCGCTCTTAGAAACCACGCTGCAATGCTTGATATGAAAGCCGGTAAAGGCCCGATCTACATGCATACCGACGTGGCTATGCAAGAGCTTGCAAAGACAATGGATCCAAAGAGGATCAAACACCTTGAGGCAGAGGCATGGGAAGATTTCCTCGATATGAGTATTTCACAGGCCGGTCTCTGGGCTGCAGATGATGTCGAGCCGGACAAAGTCAAATCCGAGATTATGCCTTCTGAGCCTTATCTTCTTGGCTCACATGCCGGCTGCGCAGGCTTCTGGGTAAGTGGCCCCGGCGATATCCCGGGTACTCCTGCTGAGTGGTCATGGGGTTACAACAGAATGTCAACAGTTAACGGCCTCTTCATGGCCGGCGACAATGTTGGCGCATCCGGACATAAGTTCTCATCAGGCTCACATGCTGAGGGAAGAGCCGCCGGTAAGGCCATGGTAGCATGGTGTCTCGATCATCCGGATTACAAGCCGACTATCAAAGAGAGCGTCGATGAGCTTGTTGCCGAGATGTATGCTCCAAGAGAACTTTACGAGAAGTATCATAACTACACCACTGCTCCGCAAAATGTTGATATTAACCCGCACTACATCGGCCCAAGGATGCTTCAGTTCAGGCTCATGAAGATTATGGACGAATATGTAGGCGGCGTTTCAACCTGGTACACAACCAGCAAGACAATGCTGGATGAGGGTCTCAAGAAACTGGCGGTCCTCAAAGAGGATGCTCAGAGGATGGCCGCAAAAGACCTCCATGAACTTCTCCGTTGCTGGGAGAATTACCACAGGATTTGGGCTGCAGAGGCTCACGCACGTCATATCTACTTCAGGGAAGAGACAAGGTACCCTGGATACTACTACAGGGGCGATTACCCGAAGATCAACGATGCCGAGTGGAAGTGCTTCAACAACTCGAAGTACGATCCTGCTACCGGCGAGTGGGTCAACTTCAAGAGGGATTATGTCCAGCTAGTGGACTAGTAAGACAAAAATTCTCCAGGCGCCAATCAGGCGCCTGGAGAAACTTTTATATTTCAAACGGTGCTTCGATACCATTTTTTTACATGTATATTGTAACAAATCTTACATTTGTCCGCGAGTTATTGTATAATTTGCTTGGCTTAGAGATTGGCTTTAAGTTGGAGCATGGATTATAGATGACCTCAGACTCTATGCTCCAGTTAGAACATAGATTCTTAGATTGATGAGTCATTACTTGTTGTTGTGATGCATGCCTTGATACTAGTCACAACTGGGAGGAACAGATGACAGAAGAAAAAAGCTTAGGAAGTATTCTAGTTGTCGGAGGGGGGATAAGTGGTTTAACGACCGCGATAGAAGCTGCGGAGACAGGCTACGATGTCTACCTTATAGAAAAGACTCCTTCGATGGGTGGAAGAGTAGCTCAGCTAAACCAGTATTTCCCGAAGCTCTGTCCACCGACATGCGGTCTGGAGATTAACTACCAGAGAATCCGCAAAAACCAAAAGGTTAAATACCTAACCCTGTCTGAGGTAGAAAGTATCTCAGGCCAGCCGGGGGACTACGAAGTTACCGTCAAGGTTAACCCCCGCTACGTTAACGAAAACTGCACGAACTGCAATGCGTGCACTGAAGTATGCCCGGTTGAAAGGCCAAATGACTTTAACTTTGGCATGGACACCACAAAGGCAGTCTACCTACCGCATCAGATGGCTTTCCCGATGAGATATGTGATTGACGGAAAAGCCTGTAAGGGGGCCGATTGCGGAAAGTGCGTCGAGGCATGTAAATACAACGCTATTGATTTAAATATGCAACCCGAGACGATCACCTTAAAGGTCGGCTCGGTGGTTTATGCAACCGGTTGGGACCCGTACAACCCCGCCAAAATGGATAACCTGGGGTATGGCAGAGTAAGCAACGTCATCACAAACATGATGATGGAAAGGTATGCTGCCAAGAATGGGCCCACGGGTGGCCAAATTGTAAAACCATCCAACGGTGAGGCCCCACAGAGCATAGCGTTCATTCAGTGCGCAGGCTCAAGGGATGAAAATCACCTCTCCTATTGCTCATATATCTGCTGCATGGCTTCGTTTAAGCAGGCGACCTATATCAGAGAGCAATACCCGGATGCAAAAATTTACGTATACTACATCGATCTCCGTGCTCCAGGCAGGTATGAGAAATTCCTTAACAAAGTGGAGAGCGATGAGAATATCGAATTCATAAAAGGTAAGGTAGCCAGGATCGAAGAGGACCCCGAGACCGGACAAGTGATCGTCGAGGCTGAAGATATATTTGGCGGTGGGAAAATACACCAAAAGGTCGATCTTGCAGTGCTGGCTACCGGAATGCAGCCAACAACCGCTGAGTCAAAGTTGCCCGGCGATCTCAAGTATGATGAGAACGGGTTAATATTGGAAGACGAAAGTACGGTAGGGGTTTATGCCGCCGGTTGTGCTAAGAAGCCGGCCGATGTTACCACCAGCGTAAAGGACGCTACCGGATCGGCGCTGAAGGCTATTCAAACTATGGTGAGGAGGTAGCGCTGTGGAGAAGAAGTTTGGTTTATATATCTGCACAGGCTGTGGTATAGGGGAAGCCTTAGATATCGAGAAACTAGCAAATATGGGCCCGCAACTGGGAGCTGCGGTCGTTAAAACCCACGAGTTTCTATGCGGCGACCAGGGCGCTCAGATGATAAAGAGCGACATCCAAAATGAAGGGGTTAACACTGTAGCCATAGCGGCCTGCTCACCCAGGGTAAACTTTGACGTATTTAACCTCCCCGGTGTTATTACCGAGAGGATAAACCTAAGGGAGCATGTAGTATGGTCCCACACCCCGAATGACGAAGACACCCAGATGCTCGCCGCGGATTATATCAGGATGGGTTCGGCGAAGGTTAAGAAGATGGAACTGCCCGAGCCGCATGTCGAAGACGATATTTCAAGGACCGTGCTTGTTATCGGCGGCGGTATTACAGGCATAACCGCCGCGCTGGGGGTAGCAAAAGCCGGCTACGAGGCGGTAATCGTTGAGAAAGAGCCCCAACTTGGCGGCTTCATGAACAAGATGTATAAGAAACTCCCTACTAGTTGGCCGTTTGAAAAGGTTGAGGAGACCGGCATTGATGCTAAGGTTCAAGAGGTAACAAGCAACCCGAATATCAAGGTCTACACATCGGCCACCGTCGAGGCAATCGCCGGCCAGCCGGGTAAGTTTGACGTAACCATCGGCACGAACGGCGGGCCGGTTGAGACACAAATCGGCTCGGTAGTTTTGGCGACCGGCTGGAAGCCATACGACGCATCGAAGCTCGAATCCTATGGGTACGGGCAATATCCAAACGTAGTAACCAACGTGATGTTTGAGGAAATGGCGAAAAACGGCCAGTTGACACGCCCATCAGACGGCAGGCCGGCCAAGAACGTCGCGTTTATACAGTGCGCGGGGCAAAGAGATGAAAACCATCTGCCGTACTGCTCATCGGTCTGCTGCGCGACATCGCTCAAGCAGGCGACATACGTGCGTGAGAAGGACCCAAACGCCAAGGCGTACATATTCTATAAGGACATGAGAACACCCGGCCAGTACGAGCTCTTCTATAAGAGCGCGCAAAATGACACGGGTATCTTCCTTACAAAAGGAAACGTTACCAATATAGCCGAGGACGCCTCAAACAATCTGCTTCTTGAGGTTGAGGATACGTTACTTGGGGGTCCGCTAAGTGTGTCCGCAGACTTACTGGTTCTGGCAACCGGTATGGTCCCGACGACGGCGGATGAGGCGATTCTAAATCTGCAATACAGGCAAGGCCCGGGATTACCTGACCTTGAGCTTTTCAACGGGTTTGCCGATTCAAACTTTATCTGCTTCCCGTATGAGACAAGAAGGACCGGCGTATACTCAGCGGGTGTTGTTAAGATGCCGCAGACCATTGCCGAGAGCGTCGATGACGCAACCGGCGCTGCGCTTAAGGCAATCCAGGTAATCGAGTCCGTTGCGGTCGGTAGGGCGGTTCACCCAAGAGCCGGAGACGAGACCTATCCCGAGTTCTTCCTCCAGAGATGTACACAATGTAAGAGGTGTACTGAAGAGTGCCCGTTTGGGACTCTTGATGAGGATGAGAAGGGCACGCCGAAACCAAATCCGAACCGTTGCAGAAGATGCGGTATCTGCTTGGGAGCCTGCCCGGAGAGGATCATCTCGTTCAAGAACTACAGCATCGATATCGTGGCCTCGGCAGTCAAATCAATCGATGTGCCGGGCGAGGAAGAGAACAAGCCAAGGGTTTTAGCATTTGTTTGCGAAAACGATGCGTATCCGGCGTTTGATATGGCCGGAATCAACCATGTTACTTATGACCCGAACATAAGGATGATTCCTGTAAGATGCCTTGGCTCGGTCAACACGGTGTGGGTCGCAGACTCGCTCTCAAACGGTATTGACGGAATCCTTATGATAGGTTGCAAGTACGGCGATGATTACCAGTGCCACTTTGCTAAAGGTAGCGAGCTTGCAAGCTACAGAATGAGCAAGGTTCAGGAAACACTTAACAGACTTGTGCTGGAGTCTGACAGGGTTCAGATTATACAGCTTGCTATAAATGAGTACGATCAGATACCGAGCATCGTGAACGGGTTTATGGAAAAAATCCAGGAGATTGGTCTCAATCCCTATAAAGGCTTCTAGGGGGTATGAAGATGTCAGAACAAGAGTTCTTTGTTGAACCTGATTTAAATTTTATAAAGGATGTACAAAGGGCGGGAGGCGGCGATCTTAAGAAATGCTTCCAGTGTGCGACATGCTCGGTTGTTTGCAACGTAACGCCCGATGATAGTCCATTTCCAAGAAAAGAAATGATCTGGGCTCAGTGGGGTCAGAAAGAGAAGCTCATGAGCGACCCCGATGTATGGCTTTGCCACCAGTGCAACGACTGCACGGCAAACTGCCCAAGGGGCGCAAAACCCGGCGATGTTTTTGCCGGAATAAGAAGCGCGTCTATAAAGGCATTTGCATTCCCGAAGTTTATGGGTACATTGCTTAGCAGCCCGGGTATGGCGATATTCGCCTGGGCCATACCGATAGTTATATTGCTTATCATGATAAGCTTATTCCCGACAATCTATTCAATCTTGCCGCACAATCTAGACCCGCATAGCTTCTTCGGAGAACTCGTCAACGAATTTAAGGTCGCTGGCTGGGGTAATATGCCTGCCGGTCCGATAAAATGGACGAATTTCTATCCCGAGCTTGGTATCGATATGACGTTTATAACCTTGCTAACTTTAGGGATAATATCTTTAGCCGTAGGTCTTTATAGGTTTTGGAACACCATGAAGGAGAACCATGGTGAGATGGGTCTAATGGGGGCTCCAGTTCCTAACCTGCTGGCGGCGGTGCCGACCATTTTCGCACACAAAAAATTTATGGAGTGCGACGAGAGCAAAAACAGGTACTACGGTCATCTTGGTGTTTTCTACGGATTTGTTGGTGCTTTTGTAACCACTGCTTTTGTTGCAAGCCAGTTCTGGCTTCTTGGTATGAAGACCCCATATGGGCAAATAAGCCACGTTAAGTTTCTTGGAAACTTAAGTGCGGCGGCGATTATTATAGGCGGCCTCGTGCTCCTGGTTCAAAGAGCTACCTATAAAAAGAGCGTAAGCAGCTACTTTGATTGGACACTCATAGTGCTGGTGCTGGGCCTTGGCGTAACCGGTCTTGGCACCGAGCTGGTCAGGTTGGCTGATCTAAAGTCTATAGCTTATCCAACATACTTTATCCACCTGACCTTTGTAGCCTACTTGTTTCTGTATTTGCCGTTCTCAAAGATGGCACACCTGGCGTATAGAAGTGTAGCCATGACATTTGCAAGGCAAGCGCAGAGGGATTTAGTATCGGCGGAGGAAATAGCTTAGTAAGTGCTGCTGTGCTGCAGTGCCGCAATAATGTCTAGAATGTAGGCGGACCTTGTGTCCGCCTCTTTTATACTATACTAATAAGTAATATCCCTAGTTTGAATTAATCTACTAACGGGTTTATAATAATATCATTATGGCAAATATACGGATTTTGTTGGCAGAAGACCACGTACTTGTAAGGGAAAGCCTGCGCCAATATCTTGAAAAGGACCCGAGCTTGAAGGTAGTTGGTGAGGCGGGCGATGGTGAGGAAATGGTGGCCTTAGCGGCTCAGCTAAAGCCGGACATTATCATCGCAGATATTGCCATGCCCAAGCTTAACGGCATCGAAGCCACTAAACAAATAAAAGAAATGAACTTGCCGATTCCGGTTCTTATTCTTACAGCCTACGACCTTGACCAGTATATATTTCCACTTCTTGAGGCCGGTGCGGCAGGTTACTTATTAAAAGATATCAGCGGCCAGGAATTGGTAGATAGCATTTACCGTGTAAATAGGGGGGACTCGGTGCTTCACCCGACGATAATGCGCAAGGTGATGCAGAGGTTTAGAAATACCGGTGGCGGACAGGATTATCCATCTTTTGAGTTGCTTACCGACCGCGAAGTGGAGGTACTGACACTGGCGGCCCGTGGAAAAAGCAATAAAGAAATAGCTGAAGAGCTAAGTGTGAGCGTACGCACTGTTGAGGCACATTTAGGGCATATTTTTACCAAGCTGGATGTAAGCTCACGCACGGAAGCCGTTATTCTTGCTCTTAAGAAAGGCTGGGTTGGCCTGGAATAGCCAATGGAAACAATGGATACTAAATTGGCTCGAGATGAACGCGCCGCGGGGCAGGCGGAAGAGCAAAACCTTCTGATCGCCAACCCACAATTTTGGTCAATCGTAATCATCTTTTTCCTCATCACACTTCATCATTACGATAACTTAACGAGCTTCAGGATGTTCGCAGAGCTTGATTTGCCGTTGGGTATAACCAGGCACACAATCGACCGGGTACTTTATCTTGTGCCCATAATCCTTAGCAGTTTCTCTTTTGGCCCGAGGGGTGGAAAGATAGCCGTAGTTTTCGCCGCCCTGGCCATGCTCCCACGGATCTTTTTTATTTCAGAGTATTCAATCACTGCCTTATGGGAGACTGCAGTAGTTACTCTAATCGGGAGCCTTGCCCCGCTTGGGCTTGGCCACTACAGAAAACAAAGCGAGCAACTTGAAGCCACAATGGAAAAGCTCGAGTCGACTGAGCGCGAGCTTCACACAACCGTCCAGCTCACAATGGAGCAGGAGCGGCAGCTATCTGTTATCAATACATTCTCCAGGATGCTTAGCCAGTCCCTAGCGTTAGATCAGGTTTTAAGGGCCGCTATGGATATAGTTATCGGCATAATCGATGTTGAGGTGGTTCAGGTATTCTCGATAGACTCCTCACGTGGGGCATTGAGACTGATAGCCCATAAGGGGATTAGCGAAGAATCCGCCATTGCTCTTGATGGGACAAGAATCGGAGAAGGTCTTTGCGGGCGTGTGGCCGAGACGGGGGAGCCGATAGTAATGGGGGATATGCTAAGCGTGCCGCTTACCGCGCGCAGTGTAACTGTGGGCACGCTCTGTGTGGCATCGCGTGAGGACAGACAATTTAAAGAGCCGGAAGTAAAGCTTCTATCAGCCCTGGGAAATTTAATCGGTATCGCAATAAACAACTCTGTTTTATACCACGAGAGGGAGATAGCAACAGAACAGCTCGAGGTATCGGAGAAAAGGTACCGCCAAGTTTTCGAGAACGCCCATGATGCAATCTGGGTGCAGGACTTATCCGGCAGGGTCACCGCTGCAAACCAGGCGGCGGCCGAGCTTTTCGGCTATGATTTATCCGAGCTTATTGGGGCCGATAGTGAGCAGTTCTTTGTCTCGGATTCACCTATACTTTCTGAGACGAGGCGTGATGCGATCCTGAAAGGCGAGGAAGACCAGGCCCCGTACAGACGAAAGATCATCAAGAAAGATGGTTCAGAAGCTTTTGTTACTCTGACTGCAAACCTGATAACTAAAGACGATAGCCCCGAGGGCGTACAGTTTATTGGTTGCGATATTACGAAAGAGGTCAGGATGCAGGAAAACCAGGCCTTCTACCTTCAGCAAGTCACCAAAGGACACGAGGAGGAGCGCCAGCGTATATCCCGCGACCTGCACGACTCAACAGCCCAGAATCTTATCGCTACGCTTCGCCAACTTGAGCAGTTTAACGAAGAAAATACACAGCTTCCGGAAGAAAAGCAGAAGTTCTTGTGGAGCCTTCATGGGCAGCTTAAAAGTTCGCTGCATGAAATACGGCAACTAAGCCGCGACCTGAGACCATCAGTTCTCGACAATTTGGGACTTCTCCCCGCAGTGGAATGGTTGGTAGAGCAACTGGAAACCGAACATCAAGTAGAGTCGAAGCTGACCGTATCGGGTAAGGAGAAGCGATTCTCGCAAGAGATTGAAATAACGCTCTTTCGCATTATACAGGAGGCGATAAGAAATATCGCTAAGCACGCCGAGGCCACGGAGGCCCAGGTAACCATCGAGTTTAAGGATAATGAGACCAGAGTTGTTATAAGCGACAACGGCAAAGGGTTTGAGTTACCGGCAAACATCGGCGACCTATCCCGTCGCGGCAAGCTCGGGATAGACGGCATGCAGACACGGGCAAGGCTCGCCGGCGGCACCTTTGATATCCGATCGGAGCCCGGCAAGGGAACAAAGATAACATTTTCTTTACCAGCATGAAAAAGCGGGTCTTAGATCTCTTAAACAAAAACGCGCCTTTCCAGTGGAAAGGCGCGTAGCTTTTAATATAAAAATTACTTCTCGCCCTCAGCATACTTATGAAGCTTAACTTCTACTTTTTCTGTGAGGCCGGCATAGTATTCTCTTAGGATTTCTAGAACCTCTGCGCGGCTGAAGTGATCCGGTACCTCTTCGCCCTCGGAGAGCATCTTTCTTAGCTTGGTACCGCTGAGAAGCAGCCTGTCCTCTTTGCCGTGCGGGCAGGTTCTCATTGAAGCCATACCATCGCACTTGGTGCAGTAGAAGGTCCAGTCGATCTTAAGCGGCTTTGTAATGAGAGCGTCTTTCGGAATCTCATCAAAGATGTGCTGTGCATCGAACGGGCCGTAGTACTCGCCAACACCGGCATGGTCGCGGCCAACGATGAGGTGGCTGCAACCGTAATTCTGACGGAACGTTGCGTGAAGGAGTGCCTCGCGCGGTCCGGCATAACGCATCTCCGCCGGGTATCCTGCCTGGATAACGGTGTTCGGCACAAAGTAAAGTTCAACGAGTTTATCGATAGCTTTTACCCTGACCTCCGCCGGGATATCGCCTGGTTTTAGTTTACCGACCAGCTGGTGGATAAGAACACCATCGGTTACCTCGATAGCGATTTTTGTGAGGAACTCGTGGGAGCGGTGCATCGGATTCCTGAGCTGCATCGCGGCAACGGTGCTCCATCCCCTCTCCTCGAAAGCCTTCCTGGTCTCTGCCGGGCGCATGTAGACGCTTTTGAACATCTCCGGGAAGTAGCTCTCGCTAAACACCTTAACATTACCTGCGAGGTTCACATCACCCTGTGCCATAACTTTCTGTACACCCGGGTGACCTTCCATGTCATCGGTTCTAAATACCTGTTTGCACTCATGAACTTTGTCGATCTCATATTTCTCGGTAATCTCCATCATACCCATGAGTTCGTTGGTTTCACTGTCAACTAATGCGACTTCTTGACCTTCTTTAAGGTTATTGGCTTGCTCTTTTGAAGTGGAAAGGGTAATCGGGATTGGCCAGAAGATGCCGTTTGACATTGTGTACTCATCGACTACGCCTTTCCAATCCGCCTTAGTCATGAATCCATCCAGCGGGGTAAAGGCTCCGATACCCATCATGATGAGGTCGCCCGTCTCACGGGAGCTCATCATAACCTTCTCTAATGTCTGTGCTTTTTCCCATGATTCTTTGAGCGCGTCGCCTTCGAGTAGAAGCGGTTTCAAATCACCGCCACCATGGGGGGGAACTAATTTTGACATAATACCTCCTTAAGTTGTCTTTGATTTCTATATCGAACCGAAGTTCGTATCTGAAGGGTATTGTCTTAATGGATTGTAACAATTGTTCCAATAAGCGTAGCATTGCTGCAGGTATTTGTCAAGTAAATAGCAAATAGTTCAAAGATCGGAAATAAGAGAACAGATAACAGAAACAAGAGACAAGAGAATAGAAACCAGGAAGAAGGCTAAACTGAGCAGTTATCGGGAAGGAACTGGATAAGGAGCTAGAGGCAAAAAGCAGAAACCACTAAGTTTCTGCTTTAGTGACCGCCGGCCGCTATGATGCCGGAGGCTGCCCCTACGAGAATCAGCACTTCAAGAATTGCAAGGATTGCATAGATCGTATCCTTTTTCTTGATGAGTGTTGGGATGATCGCTATATAGCACATTATTGTTGTAGCTGCCAAGAACGCGATAGGGAAGAAGTTTAGGAAATCACTATGGCGATACATTCCTAACCAGGTCCAGCCTGTCTTTATGCCGGTTGTTTCAAGGTATTTGTGGCTCTTCATGCCCCAGAAATTGGATACTTGATCGAGAGGGATTTTAGGCTCCAAGATGCCGAAGATATAGACTAATATAATGATGGGGTAAATTGGGATTAAAATATAAGGTGAAAGTGGAGGCCGGGGAAAAAGATGCGTAGGCGGTACCATAAAAACCTTATAAACAGATCATTTGCGGTGTTCTTGTTTATTGTTGGTCTTATAGGCTGCCTACGCATATCTAGAAAAACAGTTACTCGCCGATATGTACGATACCGGATGCTGCAAACAATAGAACAGCTACCTCTGCCAAAGCAATAACAGCAAAAGCTATATCCTTTTTACGAAGTAGCTTTGGTAGTATCGCAAGATAGCAAACTATACTAACTAACCCCAGAGCCGCGACACCGAAGAAGTTAAGCATATCTCCGTAATGATACATTCCAATCCATGCCCAACCCTGCTTCAGACCCGCAACATCCATAAACTGGCCTGAGGGCAGATGCCAGTATTTTGGGATTTCAGAAACCGGTATTTTTGGCTCTACGATACCAGTTAAATATATTACGAATGCGACTATAATTCCAGCCAATCCCATCTGCCGACCTGCTCCAAGAATACTTGAGTAGATAAGCTGCTCTTCGGTAGCCTTTGGACGTTGCTTTTCAATATTTTCAGCCGGTGTTACTTGATCATCTAACCTAGTTAACCTACCGTTTTTTGTTGGAGAAACAGCCATACCAACCTCCTTATCTTTTGCCATTTAAATGCCGAAGCCTTTCAGGATTGCCCTAAATCCGGACAAGAAAAGCATAACTATAACGAAATATCTGATCGCGGACGGTTTTGCTTTAGTAAGCAGCTTGGCTCCGACAAACGCACCCAACATCATTCCGATTATTGATGGGGCAACAATCAATGGAATAATCGCTCCTTTATTTATATAGACCCATGCGGCAGATGTATCAGTTATTGAAAGCAAGAAACTGCTGGTTGCAACCGATAACTTAAGTGGTGCGCCCATGACCAGGTTTAAAACCGGCACATTGGCCCAGCCCGCGCCAAGCCCGAACATACCGGCCATAAAACCTATAAACGCAAATAGGACTAACCCTACCGGGGTACGATGAATTTTCCAATCAACGTTCTGCTGTGTTGAATCCTCATGGTAAATACCGCTGATTCTTAACGCGGTCGATAGGGAATCGGGCACTTTAACTGTGGGATACTCAGATTTTTTAGCGATAATCATAACCACAACTATGGCTAGAATGACGCCACCAAGCCCGAATTGCACGATGTTTTTTGGAAGTGCCAGCCCGACCGCCGCACCTAGAATTGAAAATACAGATGCGATTAACGCGACGGGCATCGAAAGCCTGAGGTCGGCCAGGCCTCTCCTAAGAAGTCCCGGGCCTGCGGCCAATGATCCCGACAGGGCTATCATCAAGCCCGCACCTCTCACAAAGTCAAGGTTAAACGGAAAGAAACTACTTACAATTGGGACAAAAAGAACCCCACCCCCAACCCCTGCGGGTATCGCCACAATTCCCATGACGAAGGTAAGTAGAAATAATGATAGGGGCCAGACCCACCATGGGGTCCCGCTAGCTGCGCTGGCGGTTGGCTGGCCCGTAGCCATAACAGGACTTACAGCTAAAAGAACTAAAACAATGATGATACCGAAAACAATAAAAGATTTTTTTAGCAAATTATACACCTTCCTCCTCTCCGACTAATCTCGCGAAATTAGCTTTAACTTCCATTCCATCACGGAGATAGATGATATGCATCGGGGCGATTGCTAATTGTTTAGCATAAATATCACCTAGCCATAACCGCTTTTAATATAGTGGTTTGGCTTAAATTACTTAGGAGATACAACTTTAGTTAATTGTGGTAACTAGTTATATATAGCAAAGTGACATAACACATCACAATCAAGAGGATAAACTGCTAAATAGCATGATGAAAACATTGCTAATAAATAACTGGTTTTTACTTAGCATGTTGACGTAAATACCCATAGTGATAATATGAGATTAGGCTTGCATGCTGAAGAAAACCAAGAGATTTAAACCTTAGGTTAAGGAGGTGCAAAATACTAATACAGTAGCAAAGGAGGTTGAATTTATGGCGAAGCCCAATGCCAAGAAAGGCAAAAAGCCCTATCTAAAAGCCCTATTGTTCGGAATAGTTTCTTTAGTCTTATATGTACTAGTATTTACTAACGAGCAGTTTGTAAGAGAGACCTGGGCCAAAGGTGGAGTATATGCAGTGTTGCCGCTAGCCACCGTCTTTGTTTTTTCGTTTATTCACGGAAATTTTGCAGATGGTCTTATGTATTTGTTTGGTCTCACAGCGAAGAAGAAGTAACCGAAATGATCTTTAAAAATCCTATACGAAAAGAAGGGTGATTTATGTCACGAAGTAAGATCATCACCCCTGCGCTGTTGGCAATTGTATTGCTATTGCTGCTATCAGCCGGCCCAGCACTGGCAACCGGTGAAGCAGTTGCAGCGTTTAAGGGAAATAAGTTTATTGAACTTTCAGTTTTTAATGCGGTGTTCTTGTTTATTGTTGGTTTTATAGGTGGAATGGTTAGTGGTTTTATAGGTTCAGGAGGCGCTTTTGTTTTGACTCCTGCAATGATGAGTATCGGTGTTCCTGGGCTGGTTGCGGTCGCAAGCAACATGTGCCACAAGTTTCCAAAGGCGCTGGTCGGTGCGATCAAACGCCATAAATATGGTCAAGTTGACTTAAAGCTAGGCTTAACTTTAGGTATTTCGGCATCGATTGGCGTGGAAATCGGCATTAAAATTCAAAAGTATATACAACACATGTGGGGCGAGGCGGGCTCAAACCTTTATGTAAGCTTCGCATTTCTCGTTATACTTATAACGGTAGGCGGTTATGTCTTCTACGATGCGTGGAAAAGCAAGAACCACACAGGTCCTGCTGCTCCTCCTCGTCTAGCTCTGGCTTTGCAAAAGATAAACATTCCCCCAATGATGACCTTTAAGACAGCGGGTCTGAGGATATCTATGTGGATTACAATACCTGTAGGTCTTGCAACGGGCCTTCTTGCCGCGACGATTGCGGTTGGAGGATTTATAGGTGTTCCGGGAATGATGTATGTAATCGGCGCATCAAGCCTGGTGGCATCAGCATCAGAGCTGGTTATTGCCTTCGTCATGGGATTTGTCGGCTCAACGGAATGGGCGCTGGTTGGCAATATCGATATCAGGTTGGTCCTCCTGATTCTTGCCGGCTCACTAGCTGGTGTTCAAATCGGCGCTTTAGGAACAACCTATGTAAAAGAGCATCTGATAAAAGTTGTTATGGGAAGCATCATGTTAATTGTTGCCTTCAGTAGGGGCTTTGCAATCCCAAAGTATACCAATCAGCTCGGCTTAACTCATGTGGCAAAAGGATTAATACCTGTTCTAAACACTATAAGCTTTTATATAATGGCATTCGCTCTTATATTAGGGGCTGCGATAATTCTAGGCAGCATGATAAAAGCCATGCGACATAAACCCGCTGAGGCTTATGAAAAAGTTTCTAGTCTTGAAAAAGCCGTCAATTAAGGTGCAGGTTATTTACTTCAAACTGGGTAACGCGAGCTGCGTTATGCCGGCCATTATGTAAAAGGAAGCTGATAGCTATGGGTAAATTAGTATCGATGCGGAAGGTCAGGAATATTCTGATTTTAGTCGCTGTTGACGGCTCAGATTCCAGCAAAAACGCGCTTAGGCAGGCCATCAAATTTGCTCGTAATGAGCATTGCGGAGTAACGGCTGTAACAGTTCTACCTCCATACGAGGGAGAGTTGGATCTTACCGGGTTCCAAAACATGAGAGAATCTTTCAGAGAACCGGGCGAAAAAATTCTGGCCGAGGCTGAAAAGATAGCAACCGAGGAAGGCATCCAAATCAATACGATTCTGGAGGAGGGCAATATCCATGAGGCGATCATTGATATTGCCGTGGCCAATGAATGCGACTTGATTGTCATGGGCCGAAGAGGTCTTTCAAGTATTGAGAGGGCTTTCATGGGAAGCGTTACTGCAAGAGTTATCGGGTACAGCCCGATCGACGTGCTCGTTATGCCGCAGGATAGCGTTATCAAGTGGAATAACGTGCTTCTTGCAGTTGACGGATCGCGGTATAGCGAGGTGGCCTCGAATAGGGCGATATCTTTAGCCCAAACCTATGGGCAAGAGTTAAACGTTTTATCGGTTGTCGATGTACCTGCCGAGGCTTATGCGGAAGCCCCTGATTTTATCGAGAAGATGATTGCCAACGCAAGGGAGACAGCGGAGGTTGTAGAAAATATGGCGAAGGCAGCGGGGCTTAGATCTCGGTCGTTTGTAAGAGAAGGAGAGGCTTATAAAAAGATAATCGATTTAGCCAGGGAACTTGAGTCGAGCATTATCTGCATGGGAAGCCATGGTCGCACGGGCTTAAGGCGCCTTCTTATGGGAAGCGTTACTGAAAAAGTAATAGGAAGCGCACCGTGTCCGGTACTCGTTGTTAAAACTTAATAGCGGCAACGCAATCAAAAAATTTTTTTGCTGCCGGTAGTAATACGTATTGATTTTACCGCCGAAATGAAGGACGATTTTCTTTGAGACGATTTAAGGAGATCGCGATTTATGAGTCGGTACAGAAATATCCTGGTTGCATTCGACGGGTCGGATTCCAGCAAAAACGCGCTTAAGCAAATCCTAAGGCTTGCAAAGAAGGAAAACTTCAGGGCGACAGCCGTAACTGTTCTTAAAAATAATGAGAGCGAGGCGGATGTTAACCGGGCCAAGAACGCACAAGAAGCTTCCAGAATGCCCGGCGAGCCGATTGTTACCAACTCGGTAAAGATGGTTGTTAAAGAAAACGGTGATGAAGTGCAGATGATACTCGAAGAAGGTGTTGTCCATAAGGCGATCATAGATGTGGCCGAGAAGCGGTCCTGCGATCTTATAGTCATGGGAAGGCGAAGCCTGACAAGACTTGAGAGAGCCCTGGCCGGTAGCTTTTCCGCGCAGGTTATGAGACATAGCCCGCTGGATGTTCTTGTCATGCAAAACACAACGAGTCTTGGATGGAAGAGCGTTCTTCTTGCAACCGACGGGTCGAGGTTTAGCGAGGCCGCCTCGCAGAGGGCTATAGAAATCGCTCAGGAGCATGGTGGCGAGCTAAAAGTCGTCTCTGTAGTCGACACCACGGATAACATTCTCAATGAGATGCCCGGCAATATAAATAGAATGAGCAGGCACGCGGGGGAGAACATAGAGTCGGTCAGACAAAAGGCAAAACCCTTTGACGTAAAGGTCGAGGGTTTTATCAGGTCGGGGCATCCGCACCTGGAGATTGTAAAGCTTGCCAAAGAGCTGAAAATCGATGTCCTGTGCATGGGGACCCACGGCAGGACCGGTCTTAACCGCCTTCTCATGGGAAGCGTGACTGAACAAGTTCTGGAGAACGCCCCTTGCTCGGTGTTGGTTGTGAAAGCTAGTTAGCTCACAGCTGACAGCTAATATATTTCGCCGATCTAAATATCCCCATAAACGCCGGATGGATGTTTAGCTCAAGGTATGTAATCTTACCGGCGATCCGGTTGGCGCCGGCAATCTTGCCCGAATCCAGAAGTATTTCTTTTGCTCCTCTCAACGAACCGTTACCCAGCGGGACAAAACGCTCGGCGGGAAGTTTGGGGTAAAGCCCAATCGCGGTTGATGAGTCGACCGATAAATGTATCCCAAAAGAGCCTGCGGTGTAGATGCGAGAGATCGAGCCAATATCCAAACCCACGCTGTCTAGAAGTATCGTAAGTGCCGCGACCATTGCAGCCTTTGTCCTCAGCACGTTTTGGATGTCTTTTTCGGTTATGTAAACGATGGGGCCTTCAGCTTTTTTATCGCCGTCAACCAGCATGTAGGTATCCCGTCCGTTTACTGTGCGCCAACGGGAAGTCTTTTTCTCAAGGACAAACCTCCCTGTGGAGTCAAGAAGACCGGCTAAATAGAGTTCGGCGATTGTATCGATAAGGCCCGACCCGCAAAGCCCGGCCGGAGGAGCATCCCCAATGACGCTGTAGGACGGCTCGAAGGTTAACGGGTCGATTTTGACACGATCGATGGCCCCGGTTTCGGCTCTTTTTGCGCACTCGGCGACACCGCCCTCAAGTGCGGGGCCTGCAGCACCCGCGCCGGCCAGGAGCCAGTCCTTGTTGCCCAGGATCATCTCGCCGTTGGTGCCGATGTCGAGGAGCAAAGATATCTCATCTTTCTCGTCGATACCCGCCGCAAGCGCACCGGCAATAAGGTCGCCTCCCAAGAAACTGCCTACGCTCGGGAAAATATAACACGCCGCGTTGGGAAGGATATTTATCCCGATGTCTTTAGCGAAAAGCTCCGGCACGTGGGTCAGGATGGGGGCGTAAGGCTCTCTGCGTATAGTAGATGGGTCTAAACCGAGCAAGAAGTGGGTCATCGACGTATTGCCGGCGGCACAAAAAGCGGATATCTGATAAGGTGATACCCCCGGGGCGGCACAAACTTTATCGACCAGCGAGTTGATTGTGTCAAGAACCGCTGCGTGAAGCTTGCCAAGACCGCCTTGGGCCGAGAAGTGAAGGCGAGTAAGTAAGTCCTCGCCATACTGGACCTGCCTGTTGAGGTCCCCCGCCGCCGCTAAACTCTTGCCCGTATTAAAATCAATCAATTCGACCGCGACCACGGTTGTTCCTATATCAACCGCCAAACCGAAATGAGAACCGGTTGTGTCCCCGGGCTCTATTGCAAGCACATGTAGGTGGTCATCTTTTGCCTTTGCTGTGACCGTGACCGATCCATCAGAAGACCGGAGAGTATTAGATAAAATCTTTAACAGGTCAAGCGGCCAGCTTATCTGCTGGATGCCAAAGTTGTTTCTAAGAGACATGTTGATCCTGTCCATGTCGCTTAAGTTGTTGTCCAGGGATGGTGCGACAACCTCTATGTGCTTTTTAATCGTTAGTGTCTGCATACTCAACCATATCCTCAATACCCTTGGTTTTAAATCCAAGCCAAAATTTTCCCGGCAATCCGAGAGCGAAGGCCGCGGCTATAATAGGAAGCACGCTTACGATACCGATAGCTTGAGGTAACCCGATAGCAGATGCCATATAGCCGACGATACCGACACCGATACCGCCAAGACCCAGACCAAAGCCCATCGACATACTTGAAGCTGTCGCTTTGCTGTTAGGGAATATTTCTTGAGCCGCAACGACTGTTACCGAAAACGGTGCGAGAAGACAAAATCCGGCTAACGCCATCCATAAAGCTTTGACAAAGCCCCCCGAGACAAGGAATAGCCACAAGAAGGGGACTGAGGCCGCAAGCGATCCCGCAATGATAAGCTTACGCCCAAATCTATCAGACAAGAACCCGCCGATAAGTCCGCCAACGGCACCGGCAAACATAAGGATTGAAACAAACCCCCCGGCAGCAACAGGCGAGAATCCCTGGTCGTGAAGAAGCTTTGGCAGATATGTTGTAAGGCTGAAAAACGCAAACGACCGAAATGCGACTGTCCCGAGAAGGCTCATAAACGCAAACGGATTTGCTTTTACAGTTGCGCTGAATGACTCAGACTTGATAGGCTTCTTGGCCTTAAGCGGCGGCACCATAATAAATAATAGGATTGAGGCGATAACCCCCGGTATTGCTAGAACGGGAGTGGCGGAGAGGCCGAACGCGAGCACGAGCGGGACAGCCACAAGCGGCATGACTGAAATACCGAGATTACCGCCAAGAACGAAGATCGACATAACGGCCCCACGTCGCTCTGCCTTTACCGTTCCCGCGGTAGAAGAGGCGGGCGGGTGAAAGGCCGCAACACCGAGGCCCGAGAGAGCAATGAAAATAGCGAGCACCGTATAGTTATTAGTAAGACCAATCGCCGACATGAATACCCCTGCGATAAGAGGACCGAGAAATATAAAGAAGCGACCCCCGATACGGTCGGTTAGTAGGCCGAATACAAGCTGTGAAAGCGATGATGTTACCGAGAATATAGTCGCTAGCCATCCCGCCTGGGCGATATTCATCCCAATGATAGGCATCATAAGAGGCAAAAGCGGTGGATAAAGGCTCATATATGAGTCGTTAACTATATGACTTGCTGTAAGTAGCGCAATAACCTTGTTATCCGTGTGGACCCGGGATTCACCCGTTGCCGTGTCAGTATCCAATAGATCGCCCATCCCTAAAACATAAAGATAGATAGAGTTTAGCGAGACTATTAATTATTGTCCATGCCGGAAACTATGGTATATCGTCCCTTATATTCATATAATAGTAGAGTAAGTCGCCAACGAAACGAGGGTCGAGAATGAGGGAAGGCCAAAAGGCGAAAAGGCGAAAAGGCGAGAAGGTGAATAAATAGCTAATGAGGATGAGATGAGAATAAGCTCATATAAAGACTTGGAGGTCTGGCAGGTATCGGTAGGAATGACTTCAAAGATATATGAAGTCACGCGGTCCTTTCCAAAAGAAGAAATTTATTCGTTAACAAGCTAAATTAGAAGAGCAGCTATCTCAATCCCAGCAAACATTGCGGAAGGCTGGGGTCGCAAAATGACAAAAGAGTATATTCAGTTTTTAAGGATAGCCAGGGGCTCACTCGCAGAGCTGGACACTCACCTGATAGTAGCGAAGAATTTAAACTATATAGACGATAATGCCCTAGATGCTTTATCCAATACTATCAGAAGAATAAGCAGTATGATCAACTCAATGATTGATAGCTTAAATAAGAAAGCTAAGTTATGACATGATTTATTTTTATCACCTTTTGGCCTTTTGGCGGACCCACATATCTAGACCTTCATCTCAGTGGCCTTTTGGCCTTAAATAGGGGGAGGATGTTTTGATTTTACCACGTGTGGTAATCTCAGCTCCGCACAGGAGTTCAGGTAAGACTACTTTAAGCATAGGATTGTGTGCCGCCCTAACCGAATCAGGCCTAAAAGTACAGCCTTTCAAAAAAGGCCCCGACTATATCGACCCGATGTGGCTTACAACGGCAACCGGGAGGAACTGCCGCAATCTCGACTTCTTTATCATGGGAAACGATAACATTCTAAGCTCGTTCCAGCGGGCGGCAGCCGGAGCCGATATCAGCGTTATAGAGGGAAACATGGGTCTTTACGATGGGATGGAGGTGGACGGCAAAGGCAGTACAGCCGACCTGGCCCGCCTGCTAAAAGCCCCGGTAATCCTTATCGTAGATGCAAGCAACATGACCCGAAGTATCGCCCCGTTGATTCTGGGTTTTAAAAACTTCGAGCCCGACGTATCGGTCGCCGGGATAATTTTAAACAAGGTCTCGGGCTCTCGGCATGAGTCCAAGCTAAGGGCGGCCATCGAGAAATATACCGATATCGGGGTGGTCGGAGCTATCCCAAAAACGCCGAGAATCGGGCTTATCCAACGGCATCTCGGATTAAAGCCGGCGAGGGAAGATGAGCAGGCCGTATCAATAATTGAGTCGGTATCAAGCGTTATTAAAGAACATGTCGATTTAGAAAAGTTGGTTGGAATTGCAAAGGCAAGTTCAGGCATGCCGGAGGTTGCGATCCGGCAGAAGGTAAGTCGCGGGCCATTTGTGAGGATAGGCGTGGCGATGGATAGGGCATTTACATTCTATTATCCGGAAAACCTGGAGGCCCTTAAAACCGCCGGGGCCGAGCTGGTTCCGTTTAGCCCCATATCGGATAGCCGGCTGCCGGATGTAAACGGTCTATATATCGGTGGAGGTTTCCCCGAAGTCTTTATGAAAGAGCTTGAGGAGAACAAGCCCGTTCGTGAAGAAATCCGTGCGGCTATAGAAAATGGTATGCCTGTTTATGCGGAATGCGGTGGCTTGATGTACCTTGCTAGAGTAATATCATGGGATGGGATAACCAGGGAGATGGTCGGCGGGCTACCTTGCGATATCATTATGCATGAAAAACCAAGAGGCCACGGCTATATAAAGTTAGTGGCGGCGGGGAAGAGTTGGCTTGGCAGTAAGACCGAGATTAAAGGGCACGAATTCCACTACTCAGAGGTCACCAACCTGGGCGACGTGGATTTTGCCTACAAGGTTCTTCGGGGTAAGGGAGTAGATGGTGAACATGACGGAATCATGTATAAAAACACGCTTGCATCCTACGCACACCTTCACAGTTTGGGCACCCCGGAGTGGGCAGAACGGTTTGTAGCGTTTGTTAAAGATTTGAGCTATAGCTTAGTGCGTGTCGCAGACTAATGCAAAAGTCGTGCTAAATGGCTATGTTTTGTCCGGCAAAAACTTGAAAAATTATTTGCTACAGACTTGACAAAAGGTAGTATAACTGTTAAGCTCATCGTAACAATTGGTACGTACTTCTTTCCTTATAAAGCGAGGTAAACCCCGCTATTGAACAGTATTAAAAGCGTGTAAATAAAATGAGGAGGTATCTTTATGGGCTTCGAGTTTAATGGGAAGTTTTACGAGACAGATGATGACGGCTACTTAACAAATCTTGATGATTGGAATCAAGAGGTAGCCAACTACATCGCACAGCAAGAGGGCATCGAGATGACGGAGTCACACTGGGAGGTTGTCAACTTCCTAAGGGACTACTATAGTGAGTACAAAATTGCCCCAATGATCAAGATATTGATCAAAGAAATGAAGAAAATGTTCGGTCCTGAGAAGGGCAACAACGCTTATCTCTATCAGCTCTATCCAGCCGGCCCAGCGTTGCAGGCTTGCAAGATAGCAGGGCTTCCGAAACCGACTGGCTGCGTATAAGCATTAAACTCTCATTAGGGATGCAGATCCCCTCGGGTATAAGCAATGGAACCCGCCTTTAGCAGGAAACGATTATTAATCTGCTAAAAAGGGTGTGACAACCCTGAAATACTAAATAGGTGAGCGCTAAAGGGAGAATAAATATATCTCCCATCTAGCAATGTTTACTTATTTAAGAGGGTGGCCTTCGGAGTTCGGCTAAAGGCGGCTGTTTTTCTAGACAAAATCAGTAGGACGAAATGTTCTTCAAAATAAAAGGGAAAAGATATGAACGGTATTTCATTGTTCTATATTGCGTTTGCATATGTGGCAGTAGCCATATTTATAATTGGTTTCCTTGCGAGAGTTTGGAAATACGCTAAAACGCCTTCACCTTTGAATATCACCCTGACTCCTGGGCCAACGAGTACAACCGGTGTAGTATACAGAATGGTTCAAGAGGTAGGTTTCTTTAAAAGTCTTTTTTACAGCAATAGAATTATTTGGCTAGGTGGGTATATAATGCATCTTGGCCTAGCACTTGTCTTGATAAAGCATTTTAGATTTTTTTTCACACCGGCCCCTGCTTCACTTGCCTGGATTACAACTTTCGAAGCCTACGCGGGCTTTATTTTCTTAGCACCTCTACTTTTCCTGTTCGCGTTGAGGTTAATTACGGATAGGACCTACTATATATCATTGATAACGGATTATGGAATCCTGGCGCTGCTAATGCTCATTGCGGCGACCGGTATCCTTACAAAATATTATGTAAGGACAGATATAATTGATGTTAAGGCGTTTGTAATGGGAATAGTAAGCTTCAGTCCAGCCGCCATGCCGATGGATTTTATCTTTATCCTTCATTTTACGTTGGTGATGCTGCTACTTATCTATTTTCCGTTTAGCAAGCTTATGCATGCGGGCGGAATATTCTTTAGCCCAACGAGGAATCAAGCTGATGACCCCAGAGAAGTAAGACATGTTACCCCTTGGGCTGTGAAAGGATAGTGTGAGATGGCAGAAATAACAAAAGAAGAATTGATGACTTCTGCGCCAAAGAAAAAAGAGCCGGATAAAGCGCCCAAGCTTACAGGTAAAATAGTAAAGCCTAAAATTGTGCGGGGAGCGGCGGGCCATAATAAACCGTATACGGCAAAGCCCGAACTGATGGAAAAGCTGGGCTTTCCTGGACAGCTAGTCGACAATTGGCAGGAAGCTGCAATTCGCAAGATGGGCGAGCTTCTCGAGAAGTACAAATCGCTCCAGGTATATATGGACATATGCGTAAGGTGTGGAGCTTGCACAGATAAGTGCCAGTATTTTTTGAGCACAAAAGACCCAAACAATATGCCGGTTGGAAGGGCGGAGTTGTTTAGAAAAGTATACCGCAGGTATTTTACGAGAGAAGGTAAGATACTCGGTAAAATTGCAGGAGCTGTAGATTTTGATCTAGAGCTGCTTGCAGAATGGTATAGCTACTTTCACCAGTGCTCCCAGTGCCGTAGATGCTCGGTGTTTTGCCCGTACGGCATAGATACAGCCGAGATATCAATGGCGGCAAGGGAGATAATGGACTCTATCGGACTGGGAGAAAAATACGTAGTCGAGGTCCTTGGGAAGGTTCATGACATAGGAAATAACCTGGGAATGAACCCAAAAGCTCTCGAGAATGCCCTAGAGTTCGTCGAGGAAGAAATCGAAGAGGAAACTGGGATACCGGTTAAATTACCGTTAGATGTGGAGGACGCCGAAGTCCTTCTCGTAACACCATCAGCGGATTTCTTTGCCTCACCGCATATGGAGTCGTTGGTAGGCTACGCAAAGGTATTCCACCAGGCGGGAATAAACTGGACCTTTAGCACGAAAGCATCTGAGGCTGGTAACTTCGGAATGTTTATCGGCAACTACGGTCAGATGAAAAAAGTTGCGTCACGTATTAATGATGCGATCCATGAACTCAGGCCCAAGCGACTGGTTGTTGGGGAATGCGGCCATGCATGGAGAGTCGCATACCAATTCTGGAATACACTCATCGGCCCATTTGACACCCTAAATCCAAAATATCCAAGGCCCCAGCATATAGTTGAGTTTACACTTGATCTAATAAACCGTGGTGCGCTGGTAATCGATAAGTCCGCAAACGATGAGTTCACAGTCACGTTCCATGACTCGTGCAACGTAGCTCGTGCAACAAGGATGGGCGATAAGCCCGGTGGTCAATTCGAGCTTCCACGGGAGTTGATCAAAGCGGTTGCCAACAATTATGTGGAAATGGATGCCGAGACCATCAAAGCAAAAACATTCTGCTGCGGCGGAGGCGGCGGGCTTCTTACGGATGAGATCATGGAAGTACGTATAAATGGAGCCATGCCGAGGATGCAGGCACTGCATAATGTCATGGAAACACATGGAGTAAACTTCATGGCTCTGATTTGCGCTATATGTAAGGCGCAGTTCACCGCAGTATTCCCGAAATACGGAGTTCCAAGAGAAGTGGCGGGTGGTATCCACCAGCTTGTTGGAAGGGCTTTAGTACTGGGGGCAAAGGAATGAAAATAAAAGCAATAGGTGCATTTCTAATTTTTGCTATCGTTTTGGCGTCGCCGTTCTTGGTAGCGCTTGCCAATGGAGAAATATTAAAAGGGGCTCCGCAGCCCAAGCTTGAGCTTCCGAAGAATGCAACTAAATGCGTGGAAGACACTGAATACATGGCTGCAAACCACATGAACATTCTAAAGGAAGAGAGAGAGCAGGCTGTAAGACGTGGGATTAGAACTAAAAAGCACAGTCTAAAGAATTGTTTTACCTGCCACACCGATAAGTCAAAGTTCTGTGATCGGTGCCATACATATGCAGGCGTACAGCCTACTTGTTTTGCAGAAGTTGGCGGATGCCATTATGCGCCAACCTCGAAGAAGCAGGAATAGGGTAAGGCAAGACTCCTTTGAGAGACTATAAAAAGTGCTTGAAAGATTAAGGAGAAGATCAAGCGATGGGAATGGACAGAAGGACATTTCTTAAATTAGGTGGAGCGTTTGCCGTAGGCTCCATTCTTGCCCCTGGTACACAATACTTGGTCATGGCGCAAGACGAGAATTCGAAAGATAAATCTAAGTCTAAAACTAGATGGGCTATGGCGGTAGACCTAGATAAGTGCACGGGCTGCAAGGTATGCGAGAATGTGTGCAGGGAAGAGAATAACGTACCCTTCTACGGCGATTCAGCCGATGAAAAAAGGTATAATGCTTACTGGCTAAGGGTGGCAGATATAGAGTCGGAACTACCAGGCGCAGAAACGAGGCATATGCCAATAATGTGCCAGCATTGCGATGACGCACCCTGCATAGAAGTTTGCGTAACAAAAGCCTCGTTTAAGCGCGACGATGGAATCGTTCTCGTAGACGAGCACAGGTGTATCGGTTGCAGGTACTGCGTATATGCATGTCCATATAAGGCCAGGTCTATCATCTTTAAGAAGAACGAGAATGTAACGAATCCGAATGTTCCGGCAATGATGGTGGGCGTTGCCACGAAATGCTCATTCTGCGTACAGAGAATCGATCAAGGCAAGAAGCCGGCATGTGTAGAAAAGTGCCCGCATGAGGCGCTTACATTCGGAAATATGAACGATCCGAATAGCGAGGTAGCTAAGATAATCGCTACCGGAAACGTAAAAGTTCTAAGGCCTGAGAAGCGTGTAGGCCCTGGAGTATTCTACAAAGGACTATAGGATTGAGAGGCGGGTATGGCTAAGTATTATTTCGCACCGGTACAAGCTAAAGGAGCCAAATATTATTGGGCGGTAGGTATCTCAGGAGCCCTAGCGCTAGCCTGGCTCGTAGCTTCTTACATAAGATTTATAGGTGGCCCATATCTTACCGGATTAAATCATCAGGTAACCTGGGCCGGTCCAAAGGTAGTCTTCGTACTCTTTGTTGGCTTAAGCGCAGGTTCGTTGATTTTATCAGCACTTGCTTCTGTGTTCGGCCAGAAAGAGTATAAGGTGCTGTCAAGAATCGGAGGATTTTTTTCAGTTTTGTTTATATTGGCTGCATTATTACTCCTTATAACTGATTGGGGTAGGCCGGACCGGATTTTTCTTGTATTTAATCCAAGCAATATGAACCCGACATCGATGCTATCGCTAAATGCTGTCTTCTACACAACATATATGATTATCGGTATCTTTTATCTATGGGCGCAGTTTAAAGAGCATGATAAGGCTATGACGGGGCTCGCGATAGCGGCGGTCATCGCGGCTGTTTTTGTGCATACGGGTACGGGGTTCATTTTCGCGATCGCCAACGCAAGAGAGATGCTCTTTACGCCGGTTGTCCCGATTGCATTTGTTGTTGCAGCTCTCTCGTCCGGAACCGGATTGATCATGAACATCTTGTATTTCACATTTAAACTAACGGGAAGGCCGATCGATGTTCGCTTCTTCAGGCAACTAGGTAAGGTAATGCTTGGATTGATCATCTTTGTCATATATCTAATGGCGGTTGAGCACTTAATACATCTATATGTACCAGAGCACCGGGAAGCTGAGCTCTTCGTGCTGTTTGGTAAGGATGGCGGAGCATTCTTCACCTGGGCATTCTGGGGCGGCCTTATCGGGCTCGGCGGCATAGTGCCGATCTTCTTGCTGCTATATAAGCGTACAAGAGACAACTTGAAGTGGATACTTACGGCGGGCGGCTTGCACGTATTTGGGATTCTCTGCGAGAGGATGCTTATTATCCTGCCGGGCCAGATGCTCCCGATTAATATACTACCTGGATATACGATGAGCAGTGCATTTGCTGATGGTAAGATAGCGACTTACCTCCCATCTGGATGGGAGTGGATGCAGCTAATAGGTATTTTTGGGTTCGTTGTATTTGTCTATTTGATGGGGTTGAGAATGCTACCTCTCTTGCCGGTTGAAGGTAGGTACGTAAAGAAAGGCAAACCGGAGGTTACCGAGTTAGATGAATTGGTTAAAGCAGAGTTAGTTACTACTAGTATTACAACTTAATTTACGTGTCATTGCGAGCACCCGACCCACTGAAAGTGGGTAATTTAAGAAAGAAAACACTTTGGCAGAAGAAGTGTTTTCTTAGGAGGAGCGATAGCGACGTGGCAATCTCGCTAAGACTATAAGTTAACCGGTAAAGCAATTAAATTTGCTGCAACAAAGAAAAGGAGGCTAAGTAATGTCAGACGACCTAAAGACTCCACTCTTGGATGAGTTGGAAAAAGGACCATGGCCAAGTTTCGTCAAGGACCTGAAACAGATGGCTTCAAAGAAACCCATGGTCAAGGACCTACTGCGCCAGTTGGAAAAGTCGTATCGTGACAAAAGGGGCTACTGGAAGCACGGCGGTTTGGTCGGTATCATGGGTTACGGTGGAGGTGTTATCGGTAGGTATACGGCACTACCGGACGAATTCCCAGGTGTCTCTCACTTCCACACACTCAGGGTTAACCAACCATCGGGTTGGTTCTACACCTCGAAGGCGCTAAATGAGCTAATGGATATTTGGGATGCACACGGCTCAGGCCTTCTCAATGTACATGGCTCCACCGGTGACCTGGTTTTCTTAGGCACCGTAACGGATGAGCTCGAGCCAACATTTAGGGATCTAACCGCGAAGGATTGGGATCTTGGTGGTTCCGGTTCAGACCTGAGAACACCAAGCTGCTGTGTAGGCCCAGCAAGGTGTGAAAACGCATGCTATGATACTTTGGCTCTAACCTATGATTTGACCCATAAGTATCAGGACGAGCTGCACAGGCCAATGTTTAACTATAAGTATAAGATTAAAATGTCTGGATGCCCGAATGATTGCACAGCCGCTATTGCACGATCCGATATGGGAATTATCGGTATCTGGAAAGACGACATCCAGGTAGATCAGGCTGCATTTGCAGAGTACGTTGATTCTGGAATGGATATCCAGGGTTCTGTAGTCGATAAATGTCCGACCGGTTGCATCAGCGTAGAGGGCAAAGAGATTAAGATCGACAACAGTAATTGCGTAAAGTGCATGCACTGCATAAACACATTGCCGAAAGCCTTAAGGGTAGGCAAAGAGCGCGGTGCGGCCGTCACGATTGGCGCGAAAGCACCGATCGTCGAGGGTGCTCTTTTCGGTTCGGTTATGATTCCATTTATGAAGATGGATAATTTCGAGGATATGCACGATCTCATCGAGAGGATTTGGGAATTCTGGGATGAGCACGGCAAGAACAGGGAGAGAATCGGCGAGTGCGTAGAGCGTATCGGTCTTGCCACCTTCATAGAGGGTATAGGTCTCGATCCGGTACCGCAAATGGTTAAGCAGCCGAGAGATAATCCGTACATCTTCTACGAGGAGTACTACGAGGAAGAGAGCTAAAAGTATTTTTAATTTTGTGTAATAGGAGGTAAACTTAAATGTCTGTAACGACAGAGAGAAGAACGGATATAGGCCCACCGCATTATGAGCAGTTCTTGCATCCGATTATCAAGGCTAACTATGGCAAATGGAAATACCATGAAGGGTTGAAGCCAGGTGTGTTTGTGCATGTTGCTGAATCCGGTGATTCTATATATACGGTTCGAGCTGCATCGCCAAGGTTGATCAGCACCGATTTCGTAAGAAAGCTGACCGCTTTAGCCGACAAATATTCCGATGGTTATCTGAGGTTTACCAGTAGGAATAATGTCGAGTTCTTGTTAGGGAACAAGGACAACATTGATCCTCTAATCAAAGAACTTGAGGAGTTTACACTTGTTGGTGGAACCGGAAGGTCGATATCCAATATCGTTCATACCCAGGGTTGGGTACACTGCCATTCGTCTGCAACCGATGCTTCGGGTCTGGTTAAAGTCGTAATGGATGAGCTAGCTGAGTACTTTACTTCGATGAAGCTCCCGCACAAGTTAAGACTTGCAGTAGCCTGCTGTTTGAATATGTGCGGTGCGGTTCACGCCTCAGATATCGCAATACTTGGTGTTCATAGGACGCCGCCGAGGATCGATCACAAAAATCTACCAAACCTCTGCGAGATTCCAACGACCGTTGCGTCGTGCCCGAATAACGCGGTCAGGCCGACATCGATTGAAGGAAGATCAACGGTTAAGGTTGATGAGGATAAGTGCATGTACTGCGGCAACTGCTTCACGGTTTGCCCGGCTATGCCGATTGCCGATGCGCTAAACGACGGTGTATCGATATGGGTTGGCGGCAAGATATCCAACGCCAGGACAGAGCCGATGTTTACAAAATTGGCGGTTCCTTACATACCGAATAATCCACCGAGATGGCCGGAGGTTACCGATGCGGTTAAGAACATCGTTGAGGTATATGCTAAAAACGCAAAACCATACGAGCGTATGGGCGAGTGGATAAACAGGATAGGCTGGCCGAAGTTCTTCGATTTGACCGGTATTGAATTTACCAAGTATCACCTCGACGACTTCAGGCATGCAGGAACGACCTACAGAAGGTCGCTGCAGAATAGATATTAGGAGGAGTTAAATATGGCTGGGGAAGTTTCAATCGAGCAGATTGCAGACGAAATGTATCAACTAGTTGCCGACAGTGCAGGACAGAAAAAATTAAAGGCAACCGATCTCACAAAAGCAATGACCTCCAAATATGGGGATCAAGTATCAAAACAGGATTGCAAGGATGCAATAAAGATGCTTATTGACTCCGGCCGGTGTATATATGGTTACTTTGGCGGAAGCTCAATTGAGATTCCCCATAGAGAAGGCTCCGAAAACTAGCATAAAAGTAATCATTATAAATCGCTTAGGCGCGGACACACTGGTTAAAGAAATTAGGGGGCTATCTCGCTAAACACCTTTAGTTTAGAGTGTGGTGGCGCCTGGGATTCAAAGGAGGGAAATATGGCGGTAGTACTTAAAACGAGGAAGCGGGCGATCGGCGCGGCTAGCTATAGCCGCGGCGGTGATGATTCCTATTTAAGGCCACAGTATACCGAGAAGACTCCGCCTTGTAAGAATGCCTGTCCAAGTAGTAACAGCATAAGGTCGTTCTTAACATCGATCGCGCAGTCTGATTATTTTGGCAGAAGCGACGAGCAGTCTTATGAGCAGGCATGGAGGATATTAACGGATACTAACCCGTTACCGGCTACAATTGGAAGGGTTTGCCCCGCATTTTGCGAGGGAGAGTGCAACAGGAAGTCAAAAGACTCGGCCGTTTCCATTAATCAAGTCGAGAGGTTCCTCGGAGACTACGGTATCCAGAATAATCTACCATACGCAAAGATTACCGACGAGAATCGCTCGGAGAAAATTGCGGTTGTTGGTTCTGGTCCGGCTGGACTCTCTTGTGCGTATCAGCTCGCAAGAAGAGGCTACCAGGTAACGATTTTTGAGGCTTTCGATAAGTCCGGTGGTATGTTAAGGTACGGTATTCCGGCATACAGACTGCCGGATGATACGCTTGACGCTGAGGTCGCCAAGATACAGGCGTTGGGTATCGATATCAAGTACAACACCAAGATCGGAAAGGATATATCCCTTGATGATCTTAAAAAGGAATACAAAGCGGTATTTCTTGGAATAGGTGCGCATGTCGGCTGGAATCTTGGTATTGCCGGCGAAGAGGGCGACGGCGTAATGAATGCCGTAGAGTTCCTGCACAAAACAAACGCCGGAGAGAAGATCGATCTATCAGGAAAAAAAGTGCTGGTTATCGGTGGCGGTAACAGCGCGGTAGATGCAGCGAGGGTTTCTCTAAGGCTGGGTGCTACGTCGCAGATCGTATACCGCAGGACAAAGGAAGAAATGCCGGCACTTGAAGAGGAAATCAAAGATACTGAAGACGAAGGCATACATATCGAGTTCCTTGCCGCACCGGTAGAGGTTGTACGCGACGGCGGCAAAGTCACCGGTCTAAAATGTATCAAGATGGAGCTTGGGGAGCCTGATGAGAGCGGTAGAAGGCGTCCGGTTCCGGTTGAGGGCTCGGAGTTTGTAATCGAAGCCGATATGGTTATCCCGGCGATAGGCCAGGGTCCGGATTTTGCAGGTCTTGAGACGTTTGAGGAGAAGGGCTGGATTACAACACAGAGCGCTCATGGCCAGACCGGTGAAGACGGCGTATTTGCAGGCGGCGACGTTACCAACAAGCTTGGAACGGTAACCGAGGCCATTGGTCTTGGCCATAAAGCGGCTAAGGCGATTGATGCATATATCAAGGGCGAAGAGCTGGCGAAAGAGTTCCCGCCGCCGGTTGTAAAATACTCAACCATGGCAATGGGCTACTATACGGCAATGCCTCGCGCCGAGAAAGCGCACATCGCGGTTGCAAATCGCACAAGCAACTTCGATGAGGTTGTCTCAACTTTAGCGCCAGAGCAGGTTGACGCAGAGACTAAAAGGTGCCTAAGCTGCGGTATGTGCTTTGATTGCGGAAATTGCTACAATTTCTGCACGTATAGCGTGTTTAAGAAGATGCCTGAGAAGCATGAGTTTGAGCCGCGCTACAAGATGAATCTTGACGCCTGTGTAGGCTGCAAGAAGTGTGCGGAAGAATGCCCATGCAACTACATCGACATGACGTAGTGCAGGGTAAGAGAAAAAATAAAGGCCTGCCTCTTTTGAATAGAGGCAGGCCTTTTTGTTATAAGCAGAAATCAGCTATAATGATAAAGAGAAGCCAATAGCCAAGTAGCCAATAGCCAATGAATTGCCATTGCAAGGAGCCGACTGTAATGAGGCGACGTGGCAATCTCTTGACCTATAACCTATTAAGGGAGGAACCTGTTGAGAGAAGAACTGGTTAATACGAACGGTGACTTATCATCTGTGGATGCAGAAAAGCTTATAGACGAAACCCTCGATAAATATGAGAAATACGTTAATCCGGGATTTGCGCAAATGATGAGGCTCATCGGCACAACGCTTGAGGTAAAAACCGAGGGTCCTTATATGTATGATATAAAAGGCCATCGCTATTTGGATTTCTTGAGCGGACATGGCGTATATAATCTTGGCTACTGCCACCCCAAAGTGGTAAGAGCAGTTGAGGAGCAAATAAAGAAAATTGCGCAGACAAGTGCAAGAACGATAATGAACAAACCTATGGCGGACCTTTGCGAGAGGCTGGCAAAAATTACTCCAGGTGATTTGACGTATTCATTCATATGTAACAGCGGCACTGAGGCAGTCGAGGGTTCTTTAAAACTTGCAAGAGCCGCAACAGGCAAGACCCAAATTATCGCGGCGGACAACGCGTTTCATGGAAAATCACTTGGCTCACTAAGTGCAACAGGCAGACCTGTCTATCGCGAGCCTTTTAAGCCGCTTATTCCAGAGGTAGATCATGTACCTTTTGGCGATATCGATGCGTTGAAGGCGGCTGTCAATGAAAACACTGCGGCAATAATATTAGAGCCGATACAAGGCGAGGGCGGAGTCAACGTTCCACCCGAGGGGTACTTAAGGGCAGTGAGGAAGTTGTGCGATGAGACGGGAGTCCTGTTAATCCTCGATGAGGTGCAGACAGGTTTTGGGAGGACCGGAAAGATGTTCGCCTGCGAGCACGATGATGTTGCCCCAGATATCATGGCGGTTGCTAAAGCTCTTGGCGGAGGCGTAATGCCGATTGGAGCCTTCATAGCAACACCTAAAGCCTTCGAGCCATTTGTGACAGATCCTCTTCTTCACACATCGACATTTGGAGGCAATCCGCTAGCCTGCGCGGCGGCAAATGCCACAATCGATACCATAATTGAGGCAGACCTACCAAGACAGGCATCTGAAAAAGGAGATTATTTGCTTACCAAGCTTACTAAGCTAAAAGAGGATTATCCAGACATAATTGCTGATGTGCGCGGCAAAGGTCTTCTTGTGGGCATTGAATTTGCCGTTGAGGGACTGGCGGGAAGCACAATATATGAGCTTGAACAGCAGGGGATACTCGTGCTACATATGCTAAACAATCCAAAGGTAGTTCGTATTGAGCCGCCCTTGATTATTACATATGAGCAGATCGACTTTATGCTTGAAGTTCTTAAAAAGGCAATGAAGCAGAATAAATCGCTTCTTTAATAACCAACTCAGGGGGGATAAGGGTGCCGTTAGTTGAGGAGACCATCGAGATAACCATGGACTCGACAGAGCTTTTTCCGATAATTTCGGATTTTGAGAAGTATCCGGATATCATGGAAGATGTAAAAAAGGTAAACATCCTTGAGAGAGGCGATAACTGGTCGGTTTCGGAATGGATAAACGAGATAGACGGGCGGGTAATCAAGTGGGTGGAGAAAGACCACATTAAACCATCTGAAAACCGGATTGACTTTGAGCTTGTCAAAGGGGACCTGAAGACTTATTACGGCTTTTGGCAGTTGGATAAAAGCGGATCTGATACGAAGGTGACTTTGAGCATTTACTTTGAGTTCGGTATTCCTATGATTGCCCCTTTAATTCATCCACTGCTCGCAAAAAAGCTGCGAGAAAACATGAAGCAAATGCTATCTGATCTCAAGCGGAGGGCGGAAGATAAAACCGAGGCAAAAATCTAGTGCTCTGTCTTATATTTCACAGGGGTGCTTGTGCTAAATCTTCCAAATACGTTGACATTTTTAAGGCTACTTCTAATACCGGTCTTCGCCTATGCGGCGATTGCCGGTAACTTTGCTTACCCATGGTTCGCGCCGGTTACGTTTGGTTTAGCCGCCTTGACGGATTGGTTTGACGGCATCGCCGCCAGGAAGTTAAATCAAACCACAGAGTTTGGAAAGATCTTTGATCCAGTTGTTGACCGGATACTAATCGCTTCCGCACTCGTTGTCCTATATATAAAAATAAGCTCTCTTGTGCCTCTTTGGGCGATTATGATTATTATAGGCCGGGATATTTTAATGGTTATCGGGTGGGTATATGTATCTTACCTGGGAGCCCGGATAAGGGTTACCTACGAAGGTAAGCTAGCCACCGCAACATTGATGGGCGCGGCGTTCTTCCTGATGCTGAACTTCGCCGATGGTTTGATAGGTTTTAAGGTAATCGGGGTTTTACTTTTTTATATTGGAGTAGTGCTCTCTGTTATATCAGCATTAAGATACTTTAGGGTTGGTATCGATATGCTGCGTCATGCATAAATATTTATGAGGTGGGTTTATGAAAGTAACTTGGTTGGGTCACTCGATGTTTTTAATCGAAAATGATGAGGGAGTTCGTATTATTACCGACCCGTATCATGAGTATACCGGCTACTCGCCTCCTAAAATATCGGCAGATATAGTTACAGTAAGCCATCAGCATAAAGACCATGCGAACATCTCGATAGTCGAAGATTCACCAAAAATTATAGATTCTATAGGAAACTATAATATTAAAGGTGTAACCATAGAAGGAATTTCGTCCTATCATGACGAAGTTAAAGGTAAGAAGCGGGGTAATAACATTATATTTAAGTTCAACATCGACGACGTGACTTTGGTCCATATGGGAGATTACGGAGAACCGACGCTTAGTAAAGAACAAGTTGATGCGCTTAAAGGCGTAGACGTTCTTCTTATCCCCGTCGGCGACCGGTATACGATAGATGGAGTGCAGGCGGCGGAGGTTGTGCATCGGCTTGAGCCCAGGGTTGCCGTCCCGATGCATTATAAAACGAGAGTCTCGGTTTTTGATATCTCTACGGAAGAGCCGTTTCTGGAAAAAATGCCTAAAGCAAAAAATATAGGAAGAACAATAGAGTTAACAGCCTCAAGCCTCCCGAAAGAGACCGAGGTTTGGGTAATGGAATATTCCAGTTAACAAAGGCTTGTTTTTAGCAACCAGGAGGTAATTATGAAAGCAGTAGTTATGGCCGGTGGCGAGGGCAGTCGGCTCAGGCCGCTGACAAGTAATCAACCAAAACCAATGGTGCCGATTCTTAACAGGCCTGTCATGGATTACATCCTCGAGCTACTGCGCGAACACGGAATCGTTGATATCGTAGCCACCCTACATTTTCTCCCGCAACTTATAAAGAACTACTTCGGCAAAGGGGCTGATGCCGGTGTAAACCTGCAGTACTCTATCGAGGATTTCCCGCTGGGTACAGCCGGGAGTGTTAAAGAGGCGGAGGGTTTCTTGGACGAGCCCTTTATCGTCATAAGCGGCGATGCGCTGACCGATTTTGACCTATCCTATCTAATAGATTTTCATAAGCGAAAAGGTGCAATGGTTACGATTGCTCTCAAGAGGGTTGAAAATCCCCTTGAGTTTGGCGTTGTTATTACCGAGGAGTCGGGTCAAATCGAGAGATTTCTTGAGAAACCGACCTGGGGCCAGGTCTTTAGCGACACCGTAAATACCGGCATATATGTCCTGGAGCCTGATATATTTAAGCATATCCCCAAAGGCGAGCCGTTTGACTTCAGCAAGGATCTTTACCCGATGCTTTTGGAGAGCAATGCGCCGCTTTACGGCTGCGTTATGGATGGCTACTGGTGCGACATCGGCAATTTTGAGCAGTACATGCAGGCGCACCGGGATATCCTCGACTTGAAGTCCAAGATACAGCCTCCGGGGATTAGAATGAGGGAGAACGTCTGGATCGGCGACGGTGCCGACGTTGATCTCTCGGTTGATATATCCGGCCCGGTTGTAATAGGGCAGAACGCAAAGATAGAGCCGGGTGCAGAGCTGGACGAGTACTCGGTTATCGGAAACAACGTTGTCATGAAAAGCAAAGCCCATACGCACCGCAGCATCGTCTGGGATAACGCCTATCTCGGCTCGCAAAGCCACATCCATGGTGCGGTGGTCGGCAAAAACTGTGACATTAAAAATGGCGTTCGTATTGAAGAGGGCGTGGTTGTCGGCGATGATTCGGTAATCGGCGAGGGCGCGGTAATAAGCCATGATGTTAAAATATATCCGTTCAAGAGGGTGGATGAGAGTGCGGTTGTAAACAGTAACCTTATATGGGAATCCAGGGGGATGAGGAGCCTCTTCGGCGCAAAGGGCGTAAGCGGCTTAATAAATATCGACATTACGGTTGAGCTTGCGTTAAAGCTTGCGATGGCTTACGGTACCACATTAAAGAAAGGCTGCTCGGTTGTGGTAAGCCAGGATGCAAGCCGCGCTGCCAGGATGATTAAGCGAGCGATGATCGCGGGCTTGAACGCGACCGGTGTTAACTGCAGCGACCTTAGGATAGTCTCCTCGTCTGTAAACAGGTTTCTTATCCAGACGGGTCAGGAGGTCGGGGGCATACATATAAGGACCTCTCCCTTTGACCAACAATCCATGGAGATACATTTCTTTGATTCGCACGGGATAAATATCAAAGAGGGCTCGCAGCGCGACATAGAGAAGTACTACTACCGCCAGGATTACAGGAGAGTGTTCTTTACCGAGATCGGCGAGACCAAATTCCCGCAGAGGTCAATTGAGATGTACCGGGACTCGATCCTTCGTGTTATCGATGCGGAGAAAATTCGCCAGAGAAGGTTCAAGGTTGTTGTCGATTACGCCTTTGGAAGCACAACGCTTATGATGCCGCATCTCCTGGAAAAGCTAAACTGCGATGTGATAGGCTTAAACACTTATACCAGCGAAAACAAGACGACGATATCGCCGGAGCAGCTAGGGGCGGCGGTTCAACAATTGTCCAAGATAGTTGATACGTTTAAAGCGGATTTCGGTATCATGATCGACAGCGGCGGCGAGAAGGTGATGCTGATAGATGACCGGGGGCGGTCGATCACACCGGACGACGCGCTGCACCTATTTGTATTTCTCACTTGCCAGCACGAAGAAGCGCGGGGTAAAATCGCTGTTCCCTTAACCGTGTCTTCTATTGTAGAAGATATCGCGGCAAGCTACGGGCGAGATGTGATGAGGACAAAAGTCAGCCCGAGGGCGATGATGGAGGCGGCGCTTGATAAGAACGTGGTATTTGTAGGGGCGCAGGGCGGCGGCTATATATTCCCCAAATTTTTACCGGCCTATGACGGCGTAGTTACGTTCTTTAAGCTTATGGAGTACCTGGCTATGGCAGAACGGCCTCTATCTGAGCTGGTGGCAACTCTGCCATCATATTATCTATCTCACTCCAACACGTTCTGCCCATGGGATAAGAAAGGCCTGGTAATGAGAAGAGTTCTTGAGCTCGCTAAGGATTACGAGACCGAGATGATCGACGGGGTAAAGATGCACAATAACGGCGGATGGGCGCTCATTCTGCCCGACCCCGATGAACCGGTGGTCCGAATCTACGCGGAGGGCAAGACGCAGAAAGATGCCGATTACGAAATCGATAGATTGGTGAAGTTCGTTGATGGGGTTATCGGGAACGAAGAATGATAAGAATTAAATTCGGCACTGACGGTTGGCGTGCGATCATGAACGACACGTTTATAATCCCAAACGTCCGAGTTGTCGCACAGGCTATAGCAGATTATCTAAAAGAAGAAGGTCTGCACGAAAAGGGTATAGTCATCGGGCACGACACCCGCTTTTTCGCGGAGAAGTTCGCCTCGGAGTGCGCATCGGTTATGCTGGGAAACAGTATACCTGTATATATGGCAAGAAGAGCTCTGCCCACCCCAATCACCGCGTTTTCTATAAAGATTTATAACACGGCGGGCGCTATTATGCTTACCGCAAGTCACAACCCGCCCGAGTACAACGGCATCAAATTTATTCCCGAGTACGCCGGGCCCGCCAGCCCGGAGATAACAAACAAAATCGAAAAGCATATAGCTTTAATAAGAGAAAGCGGCCGGATACTGTCGGCCCTGCTTGAAGGGCACGAGCTCCTAAAAGAAATCGAGCCGATGCCGGAGTATACGAAGCATCTATCCACGCTTATTGATTTTGGAAGGCTAAGGGAAAGTCACCTGAAAATCGCACTGGACCCGATGTGGGGCGCGGCACAGGGGCTGATGGACACACTTCTTGCCGAAGCCGGATGCACTGTGGAGACAATACATAACTACCGCGATGTACTTTTCGGCGGCTCATACCCCGACCCGAGCGAGAAGCACCTGGGCGAGCTTAAGGATGAGGTTATAAAGATGAAATTCGACATGGGCCTTGCGCTTGACGGCGACGCCGACAGGTTCGGTGCCATCGACTACAACGGCACCTACATCACGGCAAACCAGGTATTGAGCCTGGTGGCGGTACATCTTCTAAAGAACAGGGGGCTTAAAGGCGTGATAGTTAGAACTATTGCAACCACCCATCTGTTAGATCGAATAGCGCAAGCCCACGGCACTCGTGTTATCGAGGTACCGGTTGGTTTTAAATATATCGCGCAGGTGATGATGAAGGAGCCTGTTGTTGTCGGCGGTGAGGAGAGCGGGGGCTTAAGCATAGCGGGGCATATCCCGGAAAAAGATGGTTTGCTTGCGGATATGTTGCTGGCCGAGATGGTGGCATATGAGCAAAAACCGATGACCCAAATACTCGATGAGATATACGAAAAATATGGCAGGCTATATACGCAACGGGTAGATGTTCATCTTGAGCAGGAACAAAAGGAGAAGTTGCTTAAGGATTTGAAAGATAACCCCTTCCGCGAAATAGCCGGAGAGAGGGTTGCGGACGTCAGCTTTGTTGACGGCATCAGGTTTACGCTTGAGGGCAGTGACTGGATTTTGGTAAGACCATCGGGAACTGAGCCTCTTATAAGGATATATAGCGAATCAAGTGAAAAGAATCGCTTCGCGAATATAGCAGAGTTGTTTATCTAAGGCGGTCGATGGCCAAAAGGGGATTTTAAAATCTTTTATCTTTCCACCTTTTGGCCTTTTCGCCTTTTGGCGAACTTTCATTCTAGATCTACTTTAAAGTGGCCTGCTTATTAGAGCAGGTTATTGCATATTCTAACTAACCAGCCAATCGTATATACTGATGTAATATTAAACTTTCTCGCGGGGTAATATAGTTGAAGAGAAATTGGCACCTTTCGCTGGCGCTTGTCTGTGTGGTGTTGGGGATACTCCTGGCAACATCATTTAATACGCAGCAGAGAAGTAAAGAAACTCTTAACACATCGCGTAAGAAAGACCTTATAAATACAGTGCATGACCTCGAGAAATCTCGGGATAAGCTAGAGGGCGAAATTAAAGACGAGCGTGCGCAAATCGCTAAATACGTGGAACTTGCAGCAAAAAACCAGGGTATCCTCATATCTTATAAAAAAGAGCTCGATAAGGTAAAAATGGCGGCCGGCCTGTTTCAGGCCAACGGTGAAGGCCTGGTCGTTACACTTGCCGATAATCCACAATACCCAAAAGATGACCCCAACCCGAATAACTACGTAATTCACGATTTCGATGTCAGGCTTATCGTTAACAGTCTTTGGGCGGGCGGCGCCGAGGCGATCTCGGTCAACGGCCAGAGGCTCATCTCGACCTCGGCAATTCGCTGTGCCGGTGGTTTTATCCTTGTAAACTCGTCCAGGTTAAGCTCTCCATATACAATAAAAGCTATCGGTAATCCCGGTAAGCTGGCGGGTGCCCTGAATGAGGATATTAACTCAAAGCGGTTTTTAAATGATATCGCCAAGTTTTACGGCCTTAAGGTATCGGTCGACCAGAAAGATGACATATCGATAAATGGATACAACGGCGGTTTATTAATAGAGAAGGCAAGTGTTGTAGAAGGAGGGAAATAGTTGTTACCTCTAATAGGATTAATAATCGGCATAATACTGGGGCTGGTGTTGAATATTCCTGTACCTGTATCTTTGTCGAAATATCTAGGTATTGCGGTTCTGGCGGCCCTTGATAGTGCAATCGGCGGATTGCGGGCAAGCCTCGAAATGAAATTTAACGAGAAGTTGTTTTTTACCGGAATATTCAGCAATACTTTAATGGCGGCCTTCATCGTATTTATGGGGGATAGATTGGGGATCGACCTATATCTCGCTGCGGTTGTTGCCTTTGGAGTCCGCCTATTCCAGAACCTTGCACTTGTAAGAAGACACTATTTCCAAAAAAGGCACTGGGAGTAGTACAGCGTCAAATATAAATTGACAGTTTATTATATAGATCGCCTATCAGTAGTAATATTGCTTATCGATTAAAGTAAGGTCTGACGCTGTACAGAGAATCGAAAATAGAAAATAGAGAGTAGATTGAATTATTGTGGATAAGTTTGAAGGGTGAGGGTCTTTTAAGATTAAGCCTTTTCGATTCGGTCTATTTTCTATTCTCTATTTTCTTGAACTTATCGGTTGATTGATATGTGATGGAGTGGTAGCTGAAGATGTCGCAATTTTGGTACTTTATTAAAAAGCTAAACAACCAGGCAAAAAGAACGCAGTTGGCAATTGCAGCGGTTACTGTATTGATCGGTATACTGATAGTAACGCAGCTTCGCGCCCACCAAACGGCGGCGCAAGTCCTGCAGGCCGCCACTGAAGATGACCTCGGCAAAATCGTAAGCGACTTAAATAATGAGGTAAACACGCTAAGGGCGGAAACCGCTGATTTGCGGCTGCAGCTTTTTCAAATAGAGCGTGCAAACCATGATAGCTCAACCATCATGAAGGAGTCATCCAAGACCCTTAATAACCTTAAGGTAATCGCGGGGTTGACAAAGGTAAGCGGACCCGGAATTAAAATCCGGTTAACCGATAGGAACTCGCTTTTAGCCTCAAACGACCTTGTAGATATAATAACCGAGCTAAGAGGCGGAGGAGCGGAGGCGATATCGCTAAACGGAATAAGGATTGTCGCGCGTACCGGGATAATGCAAGATAAGAGGGGAATTTTTATCGACCAGAGGCAGGTCTCGTCGCCGTATGAGATCATGGCAATCGGTAGTCCCAAGATGCTATTCGATGCGTTAACCATAAACGGCGGCGTTAAAGACAAGCTTTCGTCTCTATCAGGCGTTGCTTTTGATATAGCCGAGGATAACGATTTAAGAATCGATTCAGTAGCTTTTAGAAGGTAGTATGATTGGAGCAAAAGCGGATTTAAACACCAGGATAAAGAACATAATAGATAATCCATCTGCGAGAGTGGCGATTATTACCGCCGCCTCTATTCTTGCCGTCTTGCTGCTGCTTGGTATCGCTGATGCGGCTCTTTTTGCGAACAAAATCCATAGAGGAGTTACGGTAAGCGGGGTAGACCTCGGGGGGATGGATAAGAAAGAGGCCCTCTCCAAAGTAAACAAACTAGCCGGCGGACTTGAGAAAAAATCTATCAAGCTTGAGTATAAAAGCAGAGTTTGGAAGGTCGACCCGCAAGATATAGAGGTTCGTATCGATAGGGAAAAGACCGTCCAAAACGCATTTAATATAGGACACCAGGGGGGTATTTTCAAGTCCATCGGCGATAAAATATCCCTCTGGTTTAAACCCAGGGATACCAGACCTATACTCACATACGATAAGGAAAGATTCAATCTTCTCGTCAATAAAGTCGCAAAAGACGTTGATATACCGGCCGAGGATGCTCAAATCAAGATTGTTGACGGGCGGGTTGCGATAACCAGCAGCAAAGACGGTCGCCAGGTTAATAAAAAATCCCTGATAAATAAATTACGTGGGGCGATGGTCTCCCAAGACATCTACAGGGTAAGCCTGCCGATTGAGGTCTTAAGGCCCGACATAACCGAAGACAATCTCGATGGGGTCAAGAAGACCGTAACCGAGATGGTAAAGTATCCGATAACTCTTAAGTACCGCGAGAGTACCTGGGAAGTTTCTGTGCGGCAGATTGCGGACTGGGTAGACTTTGTTAAAACGAGACAGGGGACCCACTGGAGTCTTAACGTAGTCTTCGATAAGGACGGGATAAGCAAGTATCTTGAGGATATAACTAAAGGCATAGTCACCGAGCCAAAGGATGCCCAGTTTAACGTCGGAGACGATGACAAGGTCACGATAATCCCCAGCAGCGACGGCATGAAAGTCGATCTTGAAAAGGCTTATAACGATATTCTTGATGCCGGCAAAGACTCCGATAAAAGGGAAGTCTTGCTCTCAATGACAGCCGCTAAAGCAAAGCTGTCCACCGAAGATGCTAACAAGATGAATATAAAGGAGAAGGTAAGCAGCTTCACAACCTTTTATAACCCCGCGCAGGCCTCAAGGGTACACAATATACAATTGCTTAGCAGTGTACTTGATGGCAGCATAGTGGCGCCGAACGAGGTATTCTCCTTCAATGGCACAATAGGTCCAAGGACGGCTGAAAAGGGGTATCAAGAAGCCCCCGCCATTCTTAACGGAAAACTTGTCCCCTCGCTGGGCGGCGGTGTTTGCCAGGTCGGCACCACAATGTTTAACACAATATTCTTTGGAGGGTATGAAGTTATCGAGAGACACAACCACAGCTTTTACATTAGCCACTATCCGCTGGGTCGCGATGCCACCGTCTCATGGGGCGGCCCCGACTTAAAATTTAAAAATGATACCCCCGCGTATATCCTAATAAAAGTTAAGACCACGGCAAGCTCCATCACGGTCAGCTTTTACAGCACCAACCAAAATGTGAAGGTCGATTATACAACAGAGGGTCCGACCAACTTTAGGGACGTTCCACCGCAGATTATCGAGGACCCTGCCATGCCGAAAGGGGTTTCCAAGCAGGAAGAAGAGGGGTTCAGCGGTCGCGATGTCATCGTTTATAGAACCGTATATAGAAATGGCGCAGAGGTTAGAAAAGACAAGTTCTTCAGCAGGTACGTGCCTAAAAAGGCGGTCATTAGGGTCGGAACCGGACCGGAACCCATCCCGGAACCTGTCCCTGTGGAGAATAGCGCCAATACTGACACCGCACAATAATATATACATAATCTTTAAGAATTACCGCCAGCCAAGCGATACTTGCCATATAACCTGGTCAGGACTAGTATTATGCGCATGTTTTAGTTATTATATAAAGAGATTTTGGAGCAAGGAGTGCGCTTATGATCTGGAATAAGGAAATTGAGATGATGCCCCGTGAAAAACTCGAGGCGCTTCAGCTTGAGAGGCTTCGAGAAACAGTCAGGCGGGTTTACGAAAATGTACCGATGTATAAAAAGCGGTTTGACGAGGCGGGCTTAGGACCTGATTCCATAAAAACGCTTGACGATCTGCAGAAGTTCCCATTTACGCTAAAGACGGACCTTAGGGATAACTATCCTTTTGGCATATTTGCCGTCCCGATGAAGGATATCGTAAGGCTTCATGCTTCCTCGGGGACGACGGGTAAATCCACCGTAGTCGGCTATACAAAGAATGATATAGATGCCTGGTCGGAGCTTATGGCTAGAACATTAACAGCCGCCGGTACCTCGAACGGTGATGTAGTTCATAATGCCTATGGCTACGGTCTTTTTACCGGAGGCCTTGGCGTCCATTACGGGGCCGAGCGGGTGGGAGCATCGGTTATCCCGATATCCGGCGGAAACACGAAGCGCCAGATCACGATCATGAAGGATTTTGGAAGCACTATCCTTGCCTGCACTCCTTCATACGCGCTCTACCTTGCAGAGGTGGCCGAAGAGGTAGGTTTAAAGAACGGAGATCTTAAGCTTAAGGCGGGTGTATTTGGCGCCGAGCCCTGGACAAACAGCATGAGAAAAGACATCGAGGAAAGACTGCATATACTTGCGATAGATATATATGGCCTAAGCGAGGTCATCGGGCCGGGAGTTGCCTACGAGTGCCCGGAAAAAGACGGCCTGCACGTCGGTGAGGACCACTTCATCGTAGAGGTTATCGACCCGGAGACCGGCAAAAGGCTGCCTCCGGGAGAGAAGGGCGAGTTGGTCTTTACTACGATAACCAAAGAGGCGATACCGGTGATTCGCTACCGCACGAGAGATATCTCGGCGATAAACTTTGAGCAGTGCGCGTGCGGTAGAACCATCGCCCGTATGGACAGGGTGACCGGCAGGACGGATGATATGCTTATAATAAGAGGTGTAAACGTGTTCCCGTCCCAGATCGAGAGCGTTTTGATGGAAATAGATGGGACCGAGCCGCACTACCAGCTTATCGTGGATAGGATCGGCCAGCTTGATATGCTTGAGGTTCAAGTAGAGGTTGGCGAAAAATTTTTCTCCGACGAGGTGAGATTGCTTGAAGCCTTTGAGAACAAAATTAAAGGTGAAATTGAAAGCGCGCTTAACATCTCGGTAGATGTTAAGCTGGTTGAGCCAAAAACTATCCAGCGGAGCGAAGGCAAAGCAAAACGAGTGATCGACAGGCGAAGCCTGTCGTAGTGCTGCAGAAATGTAGTTGCCCGATTTATCGGGCCAAAGATGCTCCATAAATGGAGCAACTACAATTAATTGTTAACTGCAGCACCTTGGCACTAAATAGCAGCGATTTAGCCCTGTGCTACTGTGAGCTGTCAGCCGTGAGCTATGAGCTAATACGGAGGTATTTTATGAAAGCTACACAATTATCTGTATTTCTAGAGAACAAAGAAGGCCGTCTGGCCGATGTGACAAAGATTCTTGCCGAGAACGATATTAATATAAGGGCTCTTTTTATTGCAGATACATCCGATTTTGGTATCTTGCGCATGATAGTAGATAAGCCCAAGAAGGCTGTCGATATTCTAAAAGAAAACCAATTTACGGTGAATGAGACCGATGTAGTGGCGGTTGAGCTACTTGATAAACCCGGAAGTCTCGCAAAGGTTCTGGGTGTTCTAAACGATAACAGCTTAAACATCGAGTATCTTTATTGTTTCTTAGACACAGAGCGAAATGCAGCCGTTGACGTAATGCGCATAGAAGACATCGGAAGGGCTATCGATATCCTACAGGGCGCAGGGGTTAAATTGCTAAGCGGCGCCGATCTGCACGAGCTGTAAATACCAACAAGCTGGTGTAATATTGGCTATTAAGGTAAGGGTGACCAGGGGGATTTTATGCCGTACAAGATTGGTAATACCGAAATACTTATAGAGCAGGGTGATATTACCGACGCCGAAGTCGAGGCGGTTGTAAATCCTGCAAACAACCAACTTTATATGGGGGCCGGAGTTGCCGGGGCATTGAAGAAACGGGGTGGCCGGGACATTGAGGATGAGGCCGTAAAGAAAGCTCCGGTAGAGGTCGGGTCTGCCATAATAACCTCGGCAGGCAAGTTGAGGGCGAGTTATGTAATCCATGCCGCCGTTATGGGTATTGATCTGATTACCGACGCAGAAAAGATTAGAAACGCAACACTTTCAGCCTTAAGTATCGCCGAGGAAATCGGCATAAAAAGCGTAGCGTTTCCGGCCCTTGGGACAGGAATCGGCGGTTTTCCCTATAACGAGGCGGCTCGCGTCATGTATCGGATCATTAAGGAACACTTAGACGGCAGTAACAGCTCTCTCGAGCGAATCTTGTTCGTTCTCTTTGGGTATGAGGCCTACAACGAGTTTTTGAACAGAGCCGAGAAGGACTTTGGAAATGGATAGGCTGTTTCATACGGCGACCGAGCAGGAAATAAAATCCGGCGAGATTACAGACGTCTATTTTATCCGGGATAAAAAAATCCTGGAGGCAAAGGGAATCAGAAAACAAGTATTGGGAGAAACAGTAGCGCACGGGCTCCCGCAATCCTGGCCGTGGGCAGTATTTGCCGGGGTTGAAGAGGTGGCCCACCTCTACGAAAATGTCGATGTCGATGTGGATACCCTGGACGAGGGAACGCTTTTTAAAGCGGAGGATGTGGTATTAACCGTAGGCGGCATATACACCGACTTCGCCGTCTATGAAACGGCTATGCTTGGACTGATATGCCAGGCGTCGGGTATTGCAACAAGAGCCGCTAAATGTAAGCTGGCCGCCGGCGAGCGCCAGGTGATTAGCTTTGGCGCAAGGCGGATGCACCCGGCCTTAAGCCCCATGATCGAGCGAAACGCTTATATCGGCGGCTGTGACGGTGTGGCGGTGACTAAAAGCGCGGAACTCATCGGCATACAACCGTCCGGTACGATGCCGCACGCGCTCATCCTGGTTTTTGAGGATCAGGTAGCCGCGTTTAAGGCCTTCGACGAGGTAATTGACCCTTCGGTAAAAAGGGTCGCGCTGATCGACACATTCGAGGACGAGAAGTTTGGTGCACTGACGGCGATTCGTGCATTAGGCGATCACCTTTATGCGGTGAGACTGGATACGCCGGCTTCAAGAAGAGGCAACTTTCTTAAAATAATGCAGGAAGTCAGATGGGAGCTCGACTTAAGAGGCTTTAAAAACGTAAAGATATTTGCAAGTGGAGGCCTCGACGATGAAAAGATCGCACACCTAAACGAGTATGCGGATGCTTACGGCGTGGGCACATACATAAGCTCCGCCCCGGTCGTGGATTTTTCCTTTGACCTGATCCAGGTGTCCGGGAAACCGTTTGCAAAGCGCGGTAAGATGTCGGGCGCAAAGCAACTCTGGCGGTGTGAGCGGTGCCTTACATCAGAACTTACTCCAAAAGACGAGAAACCCGCGGAGCCCTGCATATGCGGCGGTGAGTGGGTTGCAATGTTAAAACCGCTTGTGAGGGCGGGGAAGATTGTGCGGGATCTTCCAACCGCTAAAGAAATCCGCGAATATGTATTATACCAGCTTGGCCAGCTTAAAAAGATACTTTAACCCATTATCCATAGAAAGAAGCCCTATTGCTTCTTTATTCTACCCTTGAAATGTTTGGCATGGCAGTTAGAATATTTTTAGGGGGGATAGATGAAGCGGCTGGTTTCAATTGTCATAGCCTTAGTTTTTATATTGGCCGCATGTATCCCTGCGACTGCGGTTGCCCGGACGGGAAAAGGTTCAACCGGGCCGCCATCTTTGAATGCTCCCTCCGCCATCTTGATCAACGCTAAAACCGGTGATGTGCTCTGGCAAAAAAATCCCGACGATAAAAAGCCAATGGCAAGCACAACAAAAATAATGACCGCGATCTTGGCAATAGAGAACAGATCACTCGGTGAGACGGTTACCGTAAACGGTGACGTCGTGAGCATCAGCGGAAATGGATTGGAGCTGACCCCCGGCGAGCAGATAAGGCTTGAAGATCTCCTTTACGCATTGTTGTTAAACTCTGCCAACAACGCGGCGGTGGCAATCGCGGATTATATCGACGGCTCACTCCCTAAGTTTATCGAGAGGATGAACGCAAAGGCTAAAGAGTTAGGAGCGGCAAACACCAATTACACCAGCCCGCATGGGCTGGTGGATGAGGACGAGCAGGGCTTGATCATACACTTCTCAACCGCGCGCGACCTTGCAACGATTGCCAGGTACGCGATGAGAAACAAAACATTTGCAACCATAGTCGGCACAAAGCAGCGAACGCTCAATAAAGACCCTGCTAAACCAATCAACATAGTGAATCGAAACAGGCTCCTCTGGACCTGCCCCGGTGCAAACGGCGTTAAAACCGGGTATACCAACGACGCAGGGCGCTGCCTGGTCGCCTCAGCACAGCGCGAAGGAGTCTCTCTTATAACTGTCATCCTAGGGGAGAAATCGGAAGACGCTATTTTCAAGGAGTCCGCAACCCTTCTGGATTACGGCTTTAGTCTTTATGAGAAGAAGAGGTTGATATTTAAGGATGTCATATATAAGACGGTTAAACTAAGTTACGGCAAGAAGGTAAACCTTTCCGCGTCATCTGATGTCGATGCTGTTATCAAACGCACGGTAAAAATAAACGTAAAGATAGATATAAAACCAAACATCCGCATACCCATTAAAAAAGGTACAGCACTGGGCAAGATCAGTATATTACAATCCGGAAAACCGGTCGCAACCTCATCTCTCGTAGCAGATGAGACTATCCCAAAACCAAGTTTCTGGGAGATCATAAGTTTTTACTGGAGACGACTCTTAGGCAAGGTATAGTGAGATTCAATTCAATAATATAAAAATAATGTTTGAGCAAATATTTGGTGTAATTAACGGTGTAGAAGCTCCGAATAGGAGGGTTGAATGAAGGTCATCGAGACAAATAAACTAACAAAATACTATGGTAAAGCAAGAGGAATCATCGATGTGGACCTCGGTATTGAAAAAGGGGAACTCTTCGGCTTTATCGGACCCAACGGTGCGGGCAAATCGACTACGATTCGTATTCTCTTATCATTGATTTACCCGACCAGCGGTAGCGCCAAGATACTTGGAAAAGATGTAGTCGAATTTGGAGCTGAAATCAAGCAGGATATCGGATATTTACCGTCCGAGGTTTTTTACTATGACAATATGAAGGTAAAAGATCTGCTGAATTATTCCGCAAGCTTCTATAAGAAAGACTGCTCAAAGAGAATACAGGAATTGGTCGAAATTATGGATCTCGATACAAGTAAAAGAATCGATGACCTTTCCTATGGCAACAAGAAAAAGGTGGGAATAGTACAGGGATTATTGCATAATCCGAAGCTGATAATCCTCGACGAGCCTACAGGCGGCCTTGATCCTCTGATGCAGCAAAAATTCTTTAATTTACTAAAAGAGGAGAACAACAAAGGAGTCACGATACTACTCTCTTCTCACATCTTAAGCGAAGTCCAGAGGCTATGCGATAGGGTGGCGATCATTAAAGAGGGCAGGATCGTCAACGTAGAGAAAATGAGCGATTTAGCAAAGAGCAATTACAGTAGATTCAAGCTTGAATTGAGAAATCCTATTGAGGAAGGTCTCTTTACTCTCGACGGTGTGAGCGGATTGAAGATAGAAAATAATTCGGTCAGCTTCATGTTCAAAGGAGATATTAATACAGTCACAAAAATAATTGCCTCAATAGATCTATTGACACTATGGGTCGAAGAACCGGACCTTGAAGACATTTTTCTGCACTATTACGAATAGAGATGGTGACACGATGAACATGCTCATGCACGAACTGAGACAAAATCAAAAAACGACAATAATATGGACTTTATCGCTTGTCGCAGGAGCCGCGTTATACTTATCTTTGTTTCCTGCATTCGCTAACGAAACAGCGGCCTTACGGAAAATTCTCGAGGGTTATCCACCAGACTTCAGAAAAGCGTTGGGAATAACCATCGACAGCTTTGCATCGATATCGGGTTTTTACTCGTTTATTATAGCGTTCATAATGCTAGCCGGTTCGATACAGGCGATGATTCTCGGAACGTCGATTGTCTCCAAGGAAGAACGCGGAAAGACCGCCGAATTTCTGCTGACTAAGCCTGTGCACAGGTCACAGATTCTAACCGCAAAACTTGTGGCGGCGCTGATACTCATCCTAATCACAAACGTCGTTTACATGATTTCTGTTCCACTACTACTAAACGCTATTGCTGGCGCTACAATTGCTCTTAAAACATTTCTGTTATTATCACTGACGCTGTTTTTTGTTCAGCTATTCTTTCTGGGATTAGGGTTTTTGATTTCTGTGTCGGCTCCTAAGATCAGGTCTGTTTTGGCCGTGTCTTTAACAACAGTTTTCGGTTTCTACACAGCCGGTATTCTCGATTCGATTATCGGCAATACTGCGATCAGGTATTTAACACCGTTCAAATATTTTGACTTTTCATACATAGTAAAGAATGGTTCATACGAAATAAGGTTTATGGTTATCGAAGTAGTCATTCTGATATTGGCTATTACGACCAGCTATTACATCTATATGAAGAGAGATATTCGCTCGACATAACTATTTTTAAGAGGCCTTATATGAATATCGTTTTAAGAGAATTAAAAGCGCATATGAAGTCTTTGATCGCGTGGTCGGTCGGGATGTTCTTCTTAGTATTGCTCGGCATGGTAAAATATTCAGGCTTTGCCGCCTCAGGCCAGTCGGCAAACGACCTGTTTAAGGGACTTCCTACTCTTGCAGCATTGTTTGGCGTGCAGAGCGTGGATCTGACGACGGCTATAGGGTTTTATTCGGTTTTGTTTTTATATATTTTAGTGATGACGTCCATACATGCTTCATTGCTCGGGGCAGAGATAATTTCTAAAGAAGAACAAGATAAGACTGCCGAGTTTCTGTTCGCAAAACCGGTTACCAGGAAACACGTAGTTACATCCAAACTGCTTGCATCATTCATAAATATTTTAATACTTAATCTGGCGACGCTTGTGTCATCAGTTACTGTTGTAGCTGCATATAACAAAGGGGAGTCGGCGACATCGACCATCCTTCTTTTAATGGTCGGGATGTTTTTTGTTCAACTCATATTCTTATCAATCGGGATGGCTGCAGCCGCAATATCTAAAAAGCCCAAGCTCGCGGCGCCTGCAGCAACTAGTTTATTGCTTGCCACATTCTTTCTCTCTTTGTGGCTGGATATCACAAGTAAGCTTCCCGACCTCAAATATCTGACGCCATTCAAATATTTTGAAGCTAAAACCATAATCAATAATGCCACGTTAAACCCGCTTTATATTATAATTTCCCTAGGCATTATTGCTGTGATGTTGATAGCTGCTTATTTCCGTTACAGCAGTAGAGACCTAAGCATCTGATTTGATGAGATGAACGATAGGCATTATTACCCTCTAAGGATAGAAATTGCAATATGGGAAGCATAAACTAGTGCAGCGTCAATCGTACTTTTGTGTGTCATTGCGAACGAAGTGAAGCAATGACACCACCTAATTTATGGTTGATGAAGTGCTAGTAGTAAAAACATAAAAATACCGAATTCGGAAAGTTAATAAAAAAATTCTATGCCCTTACAGAACCGGACGTGAACCTCTCGGCTCATCCGGCTCTTATTAGCGGCGGTAGCAGCAGAGAGGGGTGGGGAGTGGGACGTCAAACGTTCCCTCTGTTAATTACTTTGCCATTGCTAAAATTGAGCGTACGTAATTTATGGTCTCTCTGTACGGGGGGATACCGCCGTATTTCTTAACTGCCCCCGGCCCGGCATTATAGGCTGCAAGAGCAAGATCCCATCTGGCAAAGGTTTTGTATTGGTCACTCAAGAACCTTGCGCCAAGATCAAGCTGTATAGCTGGTGAATTTTTGAAGGTCTCCACATCATAGCCCATGGCTGTGATATTAAACGGCATTACCTGGGTTAATCCGATCGCACCGGCACTAGAATACGACTTATAATCCCAGCCGGATTCTTGGTTAATAAGTGCAAAAAATATCTTTTGTGGGATGCCGTATTTTTGTGCGGCGGCTAAGGCTTGTTCGCGGATTGAGGGTGGCTGGCCTGGTGTTGGGTTTACTACAGATGCTGCCATAGTACCTGTAGCGGTTGTTTCAGTTGTTATAGCTGTTGCCGTTGTTTTGTATGCTACAGGTGCCATTAATGGCAGTGGCGTTAAGGTTGTCTCAATTGGTATAGTTTCGGTTGCCACAGGTGATAGAGATGTTGTTGTATCAACCGAGATAGTTGGGGTTGCTTCTGCGGTTGAGCTAGTTTCAGCTCTAAAATAGGGACAGCCCTTTGCTGGCCCTATTACAGATATTCTTTCCATCATTGTAATCATCGTGCCCGTTTCAGCCGTTTTTGTTGCCTCAACTGACGCGGTTGCCTCAGCTGTCATAGTCGTTGCTGTTGTCTCGGGTGTTTCGGTCGTTGCCGCTGTTTCGTATGCTACAGGCGCCATTAATGGCAGTGGCGTTAAGGTTGTCTCAATTGGTATAGTTTCGGTTGCCACAGGTGATAGAGATGTTGTTGTATCAACCGAGATGGTTGAAGTTGCTTCCGTTGTTACTTTTCTGGGGAGCTCAGCTTTAACATCCTGCTGTACGATCATCCAGATAAGAAAGCTTAAACCTAAGCCAATGACGAACCTACCAAAGAGCCAAGTTATTTTCTTAATCATAGGCCCTCCTTCTTTTTAGGAGAACTGCCTCAACAATCTTGCAGCCCTCATCATTTAAGGAATTGATAGCAAGCAGAAATGCCGAACGGCATTCCCAGAAATAACCACTACCTTGAATAAAATAGCCTGACTTGTAGCAAGATTCAAGATATAACCAGTGGGTTACTAAGCGGTTGTTAAAGCTCAGGGCTGGTAAATCGAAGATATCTAAACAAACCGACGCAATATATCTCTAACAAATTTAACCTCTTGTATGCCAAGCAACAGAGATAACCAAATGTAGGTAGCTGTACCGGCGATTGCTACCAGCGTAATCTCCAGCATCTGGCGGAGTCCGCCTGATGTCCCCATCCAGGCAACGCCGGAGGATATAAGGTATATCACAATTCCCATCGGAACGGCTGCTATAAGATGCCTGGCCATGGCCCGCAATATTATTGACATCCCGATAGGGCCTAGCCGTTTCCTCAAAATGTAGAGCTGGGCTAAGACCCCGAAAGTAAGAACCGACCCATATGAGAGCGGTAGGCCGGCTGCATTAAAGAACGCCATAAAGATGAAGTTAAACCCTAGCTGGACCGGCACACTTATGGCGCCGATTATCAGCGGTGTCTTGGTGTCTTGGAGCGAGTAATAAACCTTGGCGAGCATGTTGTAAAGGGAGTATGAGAGAATTCCAAATGCAAAAGCGGTAAGCATGTTTGCGGTTACTTGCGTTGCTGCAGAGTCGAACTTTCCATGTTGCAGCGTCAACGCAATAATTGGCTTTGCCATAATCGCAATGAAGATTGCCGACGGGATGATGATAAAAGATGTCGAGCGAAGCCCAAGTGAGAGCATATCCTTAAAACTCTTCATATCATTGCTATCGGCAAATCGCGAAAGCTCGGGGAAGATTGCTGTTATAATTGAGACGGCAAAGATTGCATATGGCAGCTGGAAGAATGCAACCGCATTTGCAAACCCCATCGCCCCACCCTTATACGACTGCAGGAGCATATAGGTAATAGTGAAACTAAGCTGAACAGTTGCGGCAGAGCCTAGCATCGGTAGGCCCAGTTTTGCAATTTGCTTTACGGCAGGGTGGCGGATGTTAAATGCTAGGCCGGGCATAAGACCTACTTTAATGGCGGTCGGGATTTGAACCAGCGCCATAGCCGCCACACCGGCCGTAGTTCCGATGGCAAGTATAAGCAGAGCTAGGTTGGGATTAGTCTTGCTTAGGGGTAAGTAAATACCAACAACAGTTGCGATTACGACGATGTTGTTGAGAATAGGCGCCGCCATCGGCATAGTAAATCGACGATGTGAGTTCAAAACGCCGCTAAAGATGGCAGTAAGCGCGTAAAACAGAATCTGAAACGCAAACACCCGAAAGAACATAATCATTACGGGAGTCGCCCTAGAGGGCTCACGAAGCGTTATGATATGGACGAAAAACGGTGAGAAGATTGCCCCAATCAAGCTTACTATCGCTGCAATTACAAGAATTATATTTGTGAGGTTGCTTATCATATAGCGGGTCTCGCCGTCGTTTTCATTGCTTAGATAGTGAACGTAAGTTGGTATGATAACCGATCCCAAAACCCCACCCATTACGAGCTCAAAGATAATGTTTGGCATGATGTTGGCGGTTGTAAAAGTATCATTCAGTACCCCGCCACCAAGCACATACGCAAGGGCACTGTTCCTTAAGAACCCCGTGAACCGACTGAAGGTAGTTGCAATTGACATTTTGGCGGAAGATTTTGCAACAGACGGTGTTTTTGCTTGCACAGAGTTCTTTTTCTCTGTTTCTAAAGATTTTTCCATCCTACATTACCCATAGGGAGCAACCTGGCTACACCTCTTGCATTGGACAAAAAGCTAAGACGCCTTCTTATTAGCAGGAGGAATCTTATGTCCAGTATCGGGCAGTTCGGGCAATTCAGCCTTATGGTTTGATACTCCAAGTAACCGGTTTCTGATAAACAGGTAAAGTCCGGGGGAACTAGTTTTAAGTATCTCCTGGATACGAAACTTTATCCTCCTTGAAGTAAGAGCAAGACTGGTTAGGTAGCCGTGTGGAAGATGGCGGCTACAAAATATCCGGTCGAGCATCGCCCCAGCCGGCCGGCTGATAGAGGCAGGCATTTTCCATATCAAGCGGTATGTTTTCATAAGCGGGCGGAAGAATGCCGATAAAAAACGCACCTCAGCCTTGGTGAGCGTTGGTTGGTCCAGTGAAACCTCGTCTTTGTAATTAAAGTTTGCAGGAATAAATCCTGCTTCGACCGATATCTCATATGCCTTAGTGTTAGGATAGGGATAAAAGATTGCCGCCATTGCCCGCTCCGTCCCGATTTCCGCATTTAGTTTCACAGTCTCAAGCACCTTTTTTCGATCCTCATATGGTAAGCCGACCATGTTATAGGCAAGCGTTTTTATGCCGGCTTCGTGGCAGGCATTAAATGCCCGAACGATCTGTTCGCTACTTATACGGCGATTGAGAACTTTGTTACGTATGTAGTCGTTGCCCGACTCCACCCCAAGGTGAACCCTATAACAACCGGCGTCTTTTAGAGCAGCAACAACCTCATCTGTCACCAGGTTCACTCGAAAATTACACGCAAAGGGTAGGCCAATCTCCCTTTTATATCTGGCGATGAAATCAAAAAACCAGTCCTTTTTAAGCGGGAGTATATCATCAAAAAAGCTTATATACTTGACGAATGGATAACTACCAATAAGCTTTTTAAGATACTTGATTGATCGTTCTGGGCTCCTGAACCGGACATAGCGATTTTTATTTGGATAAATCTCCCGGAACTTGTGGTTGCAGCAATAGGTGCAGCTGTAAGGGCAGCCACGGGATAGGATGGCATTTGCGGTATTAATGAGCGAAGATTCAAGTTTCGAGTAATCAAATAGCGAAAAATCCGGGATCGGAAGCCTATCGAGGTTTTCAATCAACGGCCGGACCGGATTTTCAAAATAACGTCCGTTTTGCATAAATCTCAGGTTAGCGATGTGTTCATAGCCATTGCCCCCTTCTAGTGCTGAACATAACTCAATAAGGGTATCCTCTCCCTCGCCGGAGATAGCTAAATCGACGTTATTGCTGGTAGCGCACTCTCGTGGATTAATAGTAGCATGGTATCCGCCCACTAGAGTTATCACATCGTGGGCCGCCTCTTTAGTCCAATTTGTATATTTCTGGACGTCATAAAAGTTGCTTGTCCATGCCGAAAACCCGACCAAGTCGGGGGAGGCCTTCTTTACGCGCTCGATATAGTCTTCATAGCCGATCGGATTAACCATATGTATAAGATTAACCTCATGGCCTTCCAGCTTTAGAACGGCTGAGATTGAGGCCAGGCCCTCTGAGTAGAATCCATGCCTGGGGCTATCCAGGCTGGTATTTGCCGGGTAGTCTGGATAAACAAATAGGATTTTCATTCGTTCATTACCCTTTCGGTGGCTTTAATTTCAGATATCGCCGAAATTATTCCCCAGGCGTTTTAAAAATAAAATGCAATTGATAGATTTTGTGCAATCGTTGGGTAATGTATATTCATGCAGAGAGCTATATTCGGAAGCATAACCGCATGCTTTCTCACTCAACAATGTCTGCGAGGTAAGCAACGCCTTCGAGTTCTCTAATGCTTTCATAAAGCTTTCTGTCGGCGGTTATGAAATATGCTTTTGCTTGTCTTGCCAGGGAGACGAATGCAGCATCATAGATCGTTAGCTTGTAGCGATAGGCGAGATCGATCATCGCGTCCGCGAGACTTTGCTCAACCGGTTGTATGGATAACCCCAGTGCCCAGAGATTTTTGATCATCTTGGCGGTATCCGCCGGTTTGAGCTTTGTTTTAAATCTTAAAGCATTCGCGAATTCGTAAATCAGAAGATCGGGGACGATAACCTTAATATCCCCGTCAAGGTAGGCATCTCGTAAGACCATGGCGGCATCGGCATCTTCTTCGCCGGATCGATGGAACCATTTTATAATAACGGAAGTGTCAAGTACGGTTGCTCTCATAATATCTAGCGCGTGTCCCTTATCCTGCGAACGACTTTTGTTGAATCAAAGCTAGCATCTATTTTCTTCGCAATGCGATCCATGGCTTTCAAGGCTTCACGAATGCGGGGATTGTCGATGGGACGGTTTGTTTTAGCTGTATGCTCGGTTAGATAGAGACGCGATGCCTCGCGAATAAGCTCGCTTCTGGTGCGGTGCTCCTTACCGGCCATTGCATCTATTTCTTCAAGCAGCTCATCGGGCAGCGAGATCATGACCTTTTTGCTCATTAAAACCACCTCTATATAAAGTATATAGATATTTATATAAATCGGCAATACCGTGATAAATTTTATCACAATTTGGGTATCTTAAGGGCATGGAGAATGCATTTAAGAAGATATCGTTTTCTCTTGAAACTGATAGTGGTCTTGACCGCCTGATCGATGAGGCCGGAAGCGCAAGCTCGGTCTTAATCGGTGGGGCGACTCACGGCACCGGCGAGTTTTATACGTGGCGGGCAAAGATAACAAAGAGGCTGATCGCCGAGAAGGGATTTAACTTTGTTGCGGTTGAAGGTGACTGGCCGGACTGCTACCGGGTAAACAGCTTTGTCAAAGACCCGATCGCATCCAATAAAACCGCGCACCAGATTCTTCACGGGTTTAACCGCTGGCCGACATGGATGTGGGCTAATTTTGAGGTCCAGGATTTTGTCGAGTGGCTGGCCGACTACAACAAAGATCTCCCATCTGAGTTAAGGGTTGGTTTTTACGGTCTTGATATATACAACCTTTGGCAATCGCTGAGCGTAGCGGTAAAATACCTTGAAGAAACAATGCCGCAGGCGGTGCAGGTCGCAAGACAGGCCTACCGTTGTTTTGAACCCTACCGGCACAACATTGAGGGATACTCATGGCAGAACGCATTTGTCCCCGAGTCCTGCGAAGACGATGTCGTAAAGCTTTTATCAACCTTGGAGCACCTTCCGCCGATACCATCGCCGAATGCTGCAGAAGAAAAACTCAATGCCGAGCAAAACGCACTTGTTACACTGGATGCAGAGCGGTACTACCGCATCATGCTGAGGGGCGACCCCGAAGCCTGGAACATGCGCGAGGAGCATATGGCAAACACTTTTTTTAGGTTGATGGATTTTTATGAGGAGAGAGTCGAGCCAAAAGGCATAATCTGGGCACACAACACACACGTTGGAGACGCGCGGGCTACCGAGATGGCAGATATCGGTGAGTTTAACATCGGTCAAATTGTTAGGGATGCACTTGGCATGGACAGTACCTATATCATTGGCTTTGCAACCTATGAGGGAAGCGTAGTTGCCGCAGACGACTGGGATGCCCCCATGAAGATAATGCCGCTTCCACCGGCAGTATACGATAGCTGGGAGCATGATTTTCATAGCTATGAGGCAAAAGACAGGATCGCTATATTTTCACTCGATAGGGAAGCGGCAAAGGCATTCTCTGAGAGAAAAGGCCATCGGGCGGTTGGGGTTGTGTATGACCCAAACGCTGAGTTTGCAAATTATGTCCCAACCGTTTTAAACGATCGCTACGACGCCTTTCTTTATATAGAAAAGACGTCTCCGGTCCACCCAATACATATGAAACCCGAAATAAAAGGCCCACCGGAGACCTATCCATCGGCGGCATAGCGATGGCAAGTTAAATAGTGGTGGGAGGGGAAAAGATGCCAAAGCAGACGCCGCTTTATGATGAGGAAAAAGAGCTGGGAGCACGATTTACCGAATTTGCCGGGTGGGAGCTTCCACTTTACTACTCAAGCATAATAGAGGAGCACATGGCCGTGAGAACCTCGTGCGGCCTTTTTGATATCTCGCACCTTGGCAAGATAAGCGTTAGTGGCGAAGGGGCACTTGCTTTTCTGCAGTTTGCTGCAACGAATGATATAGCGAAAATAGCAGTTGATAGCGGTGAGTATACTCTCTTTTGTAACGATTCCGGGGGCATCATAGACGATGATATAATCTACCGCCTTGAAGTTAACGACTATTTAATCATCACCAATGCCGCAAGCACCAGCGCTATGTTTGACTGGCTCAGCAGAAAAAAATCGGGCCATGTCGAAATACGCGACCTCACCGGGGACCTCTGTCTTTTAGCCCTGCAGGGGCCGCAATCGCCACGGGTGCTCCAATCCGTTTTTAACGAAAACCCTGCCGATTACGGGCACTACACAGTTAGAGTCGCAACAGCATTAGGTAATAAATTTACCATAGTTAAATCGGGATATACCGGCGAGGAGGGCTTTGAAATCTTATGCGGGCCGGAGGTTGCAAAACCTGCTTGGGATACGCTGCTTGGGCACGGCGTAAAACCGGTAGGACTTGGGGCAAGGGACACGCTGCGTCTTGAGATGGGATACCCGCTTTACGGCCAAGATATAACGGCAGAAACAAACCCGGTCGAGGCAGGCTTGGTAAGATTTGTTTCTTTTGATAAAGGAGAGTTTATCGGACGGACATCCATATTTAGTCAAGTCGAAAGGGGTGCAAACAAGAGGTTGGTGGGATTTGTTGTAGAACGCGGGATACCCCGAAGCGGCGGGGTCGTACTTAGCGAATCGGGAGATGAGATAGGGATTGTAACGAGCGGCGGGTACTCGCCGGTGTTGAAAAAAGGGATAGGCATGGCCTATATAAAAAGTGGTCTTGCCCAAATCGGCCTGCCCGTGGAGATAAAGGCCGGGAAAAAGCAAATGGAAGGTCATATCGCTAAAAGACCTTTTATTGAAGCACAAAAACCGAAGACCTTTTCGGCCGCATCTTAAAATAAGGGAGGATGGCTTATGACGCCTGAAGATCTGTTGTATAACAAAGAGCACGAGTGGGTTAAAGCTGAAAACAACAATGCCGTTATAGGCATTACCGATTACGCGCAGGATGCACTGGGAGACATCGTCTACGTTGATCTTCCACGTATTGGCCAAGAAATAAAAGCCGGCGATGCGGTGGGCGAGATAGAGTCTGTAAAATCGACAGCCGATCTGCATACCCCGGTAAGCGGCAAGGTTGTTGAAGTAAACCAGCAGGCGGTAGACGCCCCGGAGACAATAAACGAGAAACCGTACGGCGACGGTTGGCTGTTTAAAATTGAACTTAGCGATCGCTCTGAGCTGGATAGTTTAATGAATTCTCAGGTCTACGAGAAGTATACCGAGGAGCTATAGCATTGGACTTTATCCCGATAACCGACCAGGAAAAAAGCGAAATGCTAAAGTTTCTCGGGATTAAAAGGGTCGATGAGCTTTTTGATCTATCCATCCCCGATGAAGTAAGAATGAGGCGGCCGCTCAACTTGCCCTCGGGGATAAGCGAATACGAGCTTACAAGAGAGTTGGAGAATATATCAAAAGAAAACGCATCGCTTAATGACTATGTCTCGTTTCTTGGCGGCGGGGCATATGATCACTTTGTCCCAAAGATCGTCGATGCACTAATATCGCTTCCGGAGTTCTATACTCCCTATACACCTTACCAGGCGGAAGCGAGTCAAGGCATACTGCAGTCGCTGTTTGAATACCAATCGATGATCAGTGAGCTTACCGGGCTTGAGGTTGCCAACGCGTCTCTCTACGACGGGTCAACCTCGTTGGCGGAGGCCGCACTTCTTGCACACGATATAACAAAGAAAAACGAAGTTCTGGTAAGCGAGACCGTGCATCCCGAGTACAGAGAGGTGCTTAAAAACTATGTTAGGGGACTTGGCGTAACTATAAAAACCGTGCCCTCAAAAAATGGGCAGACCGATATCTCTGCCATTGAGGATATGATAAGTGAGAATAGCGCTTGTGCAATTATCCAACATCCCAACTTTTTTGGATACTTAGAGGACATGGAGAGAATAGGAAGTATTCTCGACGGCTACACTGCGCTTTTTATTGCCGCAATCGACCCGCTATCTCTTGGGTTATTAAAATCACCCTCTTCTTTCGGTGTAGACGTAGTGGTTGGCGAGGGGCAGTATCTTGGGAACAAGATAAGCTTCGGGGGACCTTATCTTGGGATATTCGCCTGTCGCAAAGATTATATCCGCAGGGTACCCGGACGATTGGTAAGCTCAACGACGGATACGAAGGGTAGAACCGGCTATGTCTTAACTCTTCAGACACGCGAGCAGCATATCAGAAGAGAAAAGGCGACGTCTAACATTACAACAAGTGAGGTTTTAAACGCCATTGCGGCGGCGATTTACTTAAGCTACATCGGCCCGGAAGGCATAACCGAGATAGCACATCAGTGCTTGCAAAAGGCCCACTATGCCCACGACAGATTAAGCAAGATAAGCTTTCTGGAACCGCTATCCGATGCTCCATTTTTTAAGGAATTTGCCTTTAAAAGCAAAAAACCTGTCCATGAGATCAATGAGCGGCTTTTTAGCGAAGGCATTATCGGCGGGATAAACATTGAGCGCTGGTATAGCCAGCACCCCGACACAATCCTTTTCTGTGTAACCGAGAAAAGGACAAAAGATGAGATCGACCGTCTGGTCGAGGTAATGGAGGCTGCCTGATGGAAACCATATTCGATATCAGCAGGCCGGGCGCGAAAGCGTACTCCTTACCTCCCCTGGATGTTCCGGTGAAACCGTTGGGAGACTTGATTCCCGCAAACCTTCTAAGGGATGAGGCGCCGCTTCTTCCCGAGGTATCCGAGGGAGAGATAGCGAGGCACTACACAAACCTCTCGAACATGGACTTTGCGGTGGATACCGTTTTTTATCCCCTCGGCTCATGCACTATGAAATACAACCCGAAAGTAAACGAGGCGATCGCGTCTATGGGCGGTTTTTCTAACATCCACCCGTACCAGGATGAGTCACAGGTACAGGGCGCGCTTAGATTAATGCACGAGCTTGCACAGTGGCTGGCGGAGATCGGCGGCGTCAAGAAGGTAAGCCTGCAGCCCGCTGCGGGAGCCCAAGGCGAACTCGCCGGCATGGCGATGATAAGAGCCTACCATGAGAGAAACGGCAACCCGAGAAGCAAAGTCATAATTCCCGACTCGGCGCACGGCACAAACCCGGCAACCGCGGCGATGCTCGGGTACAAAGTCGTCACTGTTCCATCAGATGAGTTTGGCGGGGTCGATATAAAATCGCTTGAGCGGTTGCTTGATGAGGAGGTCGCGGCAATAGTTCTTACCAACCCAAACACGCTGGGCATATTTGATAAAAATGTCGTTAAGATAAACGAGATGGTCCACTCTGCCGGTGCGTTAAGCTTCTGCGATGGCGCAAACCTCAACGCGATACTTGGCAAGTCGCGTCCGGGGGATATGGGATTTGACGTGCTGCAGTTTAACCTGCACAAGACATTTTCAACACCACACGGCGGGGGAGGGCCCGGCTCGGGACCGGTCGGTGTAAACGAAGTGCTTGAACCGTTCCTTCCGGTGCCGCTGGTGGAGAAAGACGGCGCAGTCGGCGCATACTACCTGGATTACGAGCGGCCATTTTCGATCGGTAAAATGAAGGCTTTCTACGGCAACTTTGGTGTGATGGTTAAGGCATACTGCTATATCCGCTCCTTGGGAGCAGAGGGCTTAGACCACGTAAGCGACATAGCAGTACTAAACGCCAATTATCTTAAAAATAAACTCGAGGGCACCTACATCCTACCCTATGATATACCGTGTATGCATGAGTTTGTCTTATCAGCCGAGAGGCAGAAAAAACTGGGAGTCAAGGCAAGAGATATAGCAAAGCGCCTGCTTGACTTTAATATTCATCCGCCGACTATCTACTTTCCTTTAATAGTTGACGAGGCTTTGATGATTGAGCCAACCGAGACAGAAAGTAAGAAGGCTCTGGACCGCTTTGTAGATGTTATGAAACAGATCGCCGAGGAGGCGGTCGAAAACCCGGACATCATCCTTACCGCACCGCATAATACGCCGGTATCTAAGTTAAACGAAGCCGAGGCGGCTCGCCACCCGCATCTGAAATGACAAAAATTGAAAATTTCAAGAAAACACTGGATTTTTTAAACTCTCAAGTTTATCTTTAGATTATAAGAACAGAGTTACGGCTTTACTTTTTATTAGATATCGCCTTGATACGTAAGGATTGCTGCTCTTAGATTTAATTGCCTGGATATCTAGGAGTTACTTAGATCGTGTGATAGACTTTGGATATGTTAGATTTTAACGAGGGATGAGACATGAACAAAAAGAACGAGTTAGACCTCAGCCACGTATTGGTTGATCTCAAAGACAGGTCAGACGAAGAACTCCGGGAAATTCTCGATCAACTCTGCGAGGAAGAAGAGAGAATTTCATTCAGGCGCAGGGTGTTGCACGGCAAGATCGATATCTTAAGAGCAGAGCTGGTTGCAAGGCTAAAAGGGAAACGTGAAGGCGGGGACAACGTGATATCAGGTTCAGATGTAGATCGCCTGAGTGAGATTTTAGCTCGAAGCCTCACAAGTGTATCAAAGGCCGACGTGTCCGACGAGGATGTTTTTTAGCAAACAGCCACAATTAACCCGCAAACAGGGGAGGACTGGAGTTGCCCGAATCAAAGATCAGAGAAGCAATCTATGAGCTATTTAAGAGCGTTGGTCAGAACGTTCGTGAGGAGAGAATGGCCGACTATATTATCAGAGAGCTAAAAATCGGAAGATGTCTATCAGACATACTTGAAGATCCCTACATTAAAGACAGAATCGGACACGACCATCTCGAGCATGTTCTTGGCAACAAAGAAGTGCTCAAGGCGTTTGAAGAAAGAATAAAGGCAAGCCTAAAGCATTAGTTAAGGTATTGGGTAAAGTAAAAGCTATTTCCCGGTAAGTTGGGGGATCAAAAATGCAGTGTAAGAAATGCGGCAGCGTAAATGAATTGGGAGCTGAAACCTGCCGGAAATGTGGGGAGGCGTTAAAGCCCGGTTTTGAGGCTGAAACAACTATTTCACTGCCGCCGATTGATATCGAAGAAGAGCTCAGCGAGATAAAGCTCACCGGTGAAGCAGGGCCGGTTCTAATAGTAAAGAAAGGCCCTTATATCGGACATAAGTTCAACCTGACCAAAGACGAAATAACTCTTGGGCGTGATCCGGGGAGCGATATATTCCTCGACGACATAACTGTTTCGCGAAATCATGCCAAAATAACGGTTGATAAAAACTCGGTAAGCATAGAAGATGCCGGCAGTCTAAACGGGACATACGTAAACCAGGAAATAATAGAAGAATCAAAAATACTAAATTCGGACGACGAGTTGCAAATCGGCAAATTCAAGCTTGTTTTTCTGTCCAAGAAATAAGTAAGCAGAATGTTGGCCGGTTTTTTTATTTAATTTCTTTTAAATGAGAGGAGGATCGATATGCCGCCGAAAAGGGATTATTTAACTATAGGTGAAGTTGTAGAGCAGCTAAAGGAGCGATATCCCGAGCTATCGATAAGCAAAATACGTTATTACGAAGAAGAGAAGCTGATAAAGCCAGAGCGGACACCCGGCGGTTATCGAAAGTTTAGAAAAGAGGACATTGATAGGCTCGACCTTGCGCTTCGTCTCCAAAAAGATAAATATCTTCCCCTTAACGTCATCAGGCAAAACCTGGATATGCTGGATATGGGGCAGGTAACAGCGGACGTAAGACAAATCTCCAAGAACACAGAAAATATTAATATATCCGGCGATGATGAGCCGATCCCGACCGATAAAGCCATAAGCAGTATCGGGATAGCACCGGAGACCGCCAGGATGCTTGAAAGCTTTGGGATAATTCAGCCGGTAAGAACCTCCGAAGGCAAGTGCTACACATCCGGCGATATAAAGATAATGGTGACCGCAAGAGAGATGGCAAAATACGGCATTGAGCCGCGGCACCTACGCATGTATCTAACCCATGCCGAAAAAGAGGCATCCCTTTTCCAGCAGATACTCTACCCAATCACCAGGCTGAAAAGCGATGAGAAGAACACCCGGCTAAAAGAAGAGCTTGAGAATCTAAGCGACCTTGCCGACCAGCTAAGGGCACTTCTTCTCAAGAAAAAGATTAAGGACTTGTTGCAGGTCTAAGCTTAAAAGCTCATAGCTGACAGCTCATAGCTCACAGGATGAGGGCATGAGTGTGGGTATTAATTTCTTCCTTCAGCTGTGAGCTAATATGCTGTGAGCTAATCCGGAGGGTTTATGTCGCTTGGGAAAACAGGTGAGGACATGGCGACTCTTCATCTTAAAAGAAAAGGCTACCGGATAATAAAGCGAAACTTCCGCACTAAGCTTGGAGAGATCGATATAGTCGCCAAAGACGGCATGACACTTGTATTCTGCGAGGTAAAAACAAGAGTTGGCCGGTCTTACGGCCATCCTATAGAGGCGGTAACCGAGTCCAAGCAGAGAAGAATAAGAAAAATAGCCGAAATATATCTAGCTGTGCTAAAAAATCCCCGTGAGTTTGATTCCGTACGCTTCGACGTCATCTCAATCTTATCGGAGGGCACCGGCCTTAAGTTAGAGCACATCGAGAATGCTTTTTAGCCGTTTTTAGGCAAAAAAAATGGGCAGGCGCAGTTTAAAAGAGGATCCTTAAGGGTCTATCGGGAGCTAGTCTTAAGGTACAGGAAAAAGCATTTTACTGGCTAAAGAGCCTATCGGGGAGTAAGCACCTGCCCACCATCCCACGTTATTAAGTTTTAAACATCTCCAACTACCAGAACCGGAATATCGGTTCCTTTTATTACTGCATCGGCTACGCTTCCGAGCGTTCGCCTTATTCCAGATTTCTTGGAGTTTCCTATTATTATCAGGTCGGGTGTAAAATCCTGAGCGCTTTCAATGATCCTCTTGGCGGGATTGCCTCTTAAAACTATTTCCTCACAAGTTACGTCGTTTTCCAGGGCATATGCTCCTGCAACGACCAACCCGTGATAACCCGGCTCATCACTCGCGCTTGCCTCAATACACTCGCTAATCGTATCGGCCGGTTGATTAGGCGTCTCGTTGTTCCCACAAACAAATACCGCTCTAATTTGAGCCTTGAATACCTTAGCAAATCCAATCGCATATTTTGTTGCACTTAATGCCGATCGTGACCCATCGGTTGCCAAGAGTATCTTCTTTAAGTCTATATATAACTCTTGCGCATCGGTCGGCCTAAAGCCTTCCCCCGGATTTAACGCTCTCTGTGCCAAGAGTTTGCCTCCATTATCATAAGCACGAAGACATTCGTTTAAAGCGACGCTTGGCTAACCAAATAAAAGATTAATACTTTATCAAGGACGGTTACAGTAAAAAGCCGTGAACGGCACGTTGAGAGTTTAAGTGGATCGATATGGCGGTTATATGGAATCAGGCCTGCCTATTATGTGATTTTAAAGACATAGACTGCCTGCTTGGGAGCTTAGTTTGCGACATAATTGAATCGGGTATTTATCAGTAGAAAGCAAGAATATTTGGGAGGTTTTATGACTGAGAGCGAGCTGCGCGAGATCATCGAATCTGAGGGCTTAGCAGGTTTGGAAGCCACCGTTTTTACTAGAAACCGCATGTACATCGGAAGGGTTGGGCGAATAAACGTGACTATATTAATGCTCGCCGAACCAAGAGTCATGGAGCTGGGCGAGATCGAACCGCGTCAGATTGTAGCCACACCCTCGGTTGCAGAGGCGGCGGAAGAACACGTGTCCGGGATGCCCCATAGATATATCGCCATTTCAATTGGGGATATCGAGGCGATAGCGTTTTAGGATAAATTTAAAAGGTCACCCAAGCGGGCAACCTTTTAAATTAAAGGGACTGATTTGACTATTATTATTTATCGTCGCCTGCCGCCGAAACTTTAGCGCTTCTTTAAAAAAATTTCTAAAAAATTTATAATTCCTTAAATAAAAAGACTGAGGGCCTAATCTAACATATAGGCCGCATAGCTTTCGCCATGTTATTCTCAGTCTTTTTAGGGATGCAATTACTTCTCTTATCGGCAAATACGTGAAAAATGTTTAGGGTTTGTCTAAAAAATTAGCTTGCCCGGCAGCCGCACAATGGATAATATAAGTTCCATAAGCACAATTGCATAAATAGGAGGGCGAATGCTTGCAAAGGTATTGTCTGCCAGCGTAATAGGGATGGACGCCAACCTGGTAGAGGTAGAGGTTGACATTTTCCTGGGTGTCCCGACAATCAATATTGTCGGGCTTGCGGATACGGCGGTAAAAGAATCTAAAGAGCGTGTTAAAAGCGGCATTTCTAACTCCGAATTTGAATTCCCGTTAAAAAGGGTAACCGTAAATCTTGCGCCCGCAGACATCAAAAAGGAAGGCCCTGTCTTTGATTTGCCTATTGCGCTTGGAATCATGGCCGCAACAGAGCAAATCCCCCAGAGCAAACTGGAGGATTACATCATTGCCGGGGAACTCTCGCTTACAGGTGAGATAAGACGAATAAACGGGGCGCTTTTGATCGCCACTTGTGCGAGGAAACTCGGCAAAAAAGGTGTGATTTTACCGCAAGATAACGCCTCTGAGGCATCAATAGTCGATGGGATAGATGTTTTGCCGGTAGCCAACCTAAACCAGGTTGCGGATTTTCTAAAAGATAGGCAGAGCATCGAGCCGGCGACAAGAGCGTTAAGTATATCGGAGAACGGTTATTTTGAACTCGACTTTGCTGAGGTAAAAGGCCAGGGTCATGTCAAAAGGGCGCTTGAGGTGGCGGCTGCGGGCGGCCACAATATTCTTTTAATAGGGCCGCCGGGCTCGGGGAAAACCATGCTGGCGTCCCGTTTGCCGTCAATTCTCCCAAAACTCACTCTTGATGAGGCGATTGAAGTTACAAAGGTGTATTCTGTGGCCGGGATGCTAAAACCCGGTGAATCCATAATAACCAGGCGCCCGTTTAGGGAGCCGCATCACACCATCAGCCATGCAGGGTTAATCGGCGGCGGCAGTTACCCCAGGCCGGGCGAGGTCTCCCTGGCACATAACGGCGTTCTTTTCTTGGACGAGTTCCCGGAATTTGCAAAGGGCGTTTTGCAGGTCTTAAGGCAGCCCCTAGAAGATGGAAAGGTCACTATATCGAGGGCGGCGGGCTCTCTGACTTATCCAGCGAGCTTTACGCTGGTTGCCGCAATGAACCCCTGCCCGTGCGGCCATCTTGGCGACAGGATGAAGCAGTGCATCTGCAGCCCCCATTCTATCCAGCGATACAGGGGAAGGATATCGGGGCCTCTCATAGACAGGATAGATATCCATGTCGAGGTACCGAGACTTACGAAGGATGAGCTTTTGAGATCACAGGAAGGGGAGACATCGGCAAAGGTCAAGGCACGGATAGATGCAGCAAGGGTGGCTCAGGCCAAGCGGTTTAAGGCTTTAAATGGGAAGGACGGAAGGCGGGAGCATATCCTTCTAACAAATTCGCAAATGAAGGCGCGTGAGGTAAGGGAGTTCTGCCGCTTAACAGCACAAGCGTCTTCTTTTTTAGAAGCATCAATAGACAAGTTGGGTTTAAGCGGCAGAGCGTTCGAAAGAGTTATTAAGGTCGCACGAACAATCGCTGATCTTGCCGGGATGGAGACGGTTGATGTTGAAAATATAGCGGAGGCTATACAGTACAGGGCGTTAGACAGGCAATATTTTTAGGCGAGTAGACAGTTGCCCGATTTATCGGGCCTTCCACGGTAAATCGGTGAAATGGTAAATGGGTGAATCGGTGAACAAGGATGATATAAGAAAATACTGGCTGGGGATTAAGATGACGCCGGCCTTTCGCAATAGACAATACGTCCTTGCCAAGGCGGCCGGAGGGCCAAGAGAGCTATGGGAGGCTTCTACTAAAGACCTCGTTGAGCTAGGGCTTCCAAATAATGCGGCTTACGAGGCGGTCGCGTTTAGGAGTGCACTTGACCTGGATAAAGAGTACGGCAGGCTTGAGAAAGCAGGGGTAAGAATCGTTACCGATGAGGATGATGAGTATCCAGAGCTGCTAAGGCAGGCGATAAACCATCCAAGGGCGGTATTGCTTAAAGGTAGGTTGCGAAATTACGATTACGCTGTTGCTATAGTCGGCTCAAGACGGGCGACTGCCTCCGGCAAGGCGTTCTCCTTTGAGCTGGCGGAGGACTTGAGCCGAGAAGGCGTTACTATTGTATCGGGTGCGGCCCGGGGGATCGATACCGCAGCCCACAGGGGTGCGATCAAGGCAGGCGGCGTGACGTTTGGCGTCCTTGGCTGCGGTCTGGATATCATCTACCCGCCCGAGAACAAAAACCTGTATAGGGATATTGAATCAAGCGGAGCCCTTATCTCAGAATATCCGCCCGGTACGGCGCCGCTTCCTATGAATTTTCCGGCCAGAAACAGAATTGTTGCCGGATTATGCCAGGGAGTTGTTGTAGTTGAGGCGGGCGAAAGAAGCGGGGCGCTTATCACGGCCGATTTTGCCCTGGAATACGGGCGCGATGTGTTTGCGGTCCCCGGGAATAGCAAAAGTGCGAACAGCCGGGGTGCGAACAAACTTATAAAGCAAGGGGCGTTTCTGATAGAATCTGCGGATGATGTTCTTGACGTCCTTGGGATTGAGCGGCATAAAAAATCAGGGAAGTTTAATCTAGAACCGCAGGAAATAGCACTTCTTGATAATCTTGGCTGGGACGCTAAGCGTATAGATGAGATTATCCGCGACACCGGCGAAAGCGTTTCTACGGTGGCCGCCGTTCTTCTTTCTCTTGAGATATCCGGATTTGTCAAAAGGGACCTCTCGGGTAGCTATATCAGGGTCAGATAGTAAATCGACCTCCCTCAAACTATAGATTTCGCTGACAATGGGCGCACCAAATAGTATAATGACAAATGTGGCCTTTGAAAGCTTTTATTACGGTTACAAAAATCTCTTGGAAACGGAGCTAGCAAAACATGCCGGTAACTATAGAAGAATTGAAAGAGGACTCCTATGTAAAGGCTTATATCGCGCAGGCGGATAAGCACATGGAGGCAATCGGCTTTACAGAGCACGGCTTCCGACATGCTGATTTAGTTTCCCACATTGCAATGAACGTCTTAAAGCGTTTAGGTTACCCGGATCGCGAGGCCGAGTTGGCCGGTATGGCGGGCTACTTGCACGACATTGGGAACTCTGTTGGCAGGAGCTTTCATGCGGTATCGGCGGCCATGATGGCGCAGTCTATATTGATGCGACTGGGCATGGCCCCGGATGAGATGATTTTGGTAATGAACGCGATCGGCAACCATGAGGAAGAGTATGGAATGGCTACAAGCCCAATAGGTGCTGCTATAATTCTGGCCGATAAAACCGATGTCCACCGTAGCCGGGTCCGCAGTCCGAATCCGCTTACAGCCGATATTCATGATCGGGTGAACCTTGCGGCGCAAAGGTCGTTCTTAAGAGTCGAAAGTGATAGAAAACTAATCGAGCTTGAAATCGATATCGACACCAATATAAGTCAAGTTATGGAATACTTTGAAATATTCCTATCGCGTATGGTAATATGCCGTAGGGCGGCTGAATTTCTAGGCTGCCAGTTCGGTTTGGTTATAAATGGCGTAAAGCTGTTGTAGGAGGTAAGGAATTGACCGATAAACAGAAACATCTAATCAGCTTGGGCATTCTTGTATTGTTTGTCGCGGCCAGTGTTTTCATGATTTATCCTGTAAATAAGTCGGCGAAGCTGGGCCTGGACTTAAAGGGAGGCCTTAGCATTATATACACGGCAAAAGACACTCCCGGGGCTAAAGTAACCGATGATAAGATGAAGCAGGCGGAGTACGTCCTGCGCCAGCGCGTTGACGCGCTTGGTGTTTCCGAGCCCGAGATTCAACGCGAAGGGGCGCGCAATATTATGGTGCAGCTTCCGGGAATTAAGGATCCTGAGAAGGCAAAAGAGATACTAGGCAAACCGGCTGTCTTGCAATTCGCAATTGTAAGCGACCAGTACAGTGCGTTTAGCGAGAAAGAGCTAAACACAATGAAAAAGCAGGGCAAACCGGTACTTGGCCCGGTTTTGCTAACCGGAGATAAAATTACAAGTGCCAGGGCGGCTTACGGCGGCCAGGTCGGTGCGCAGCCAATCGTAAGTTTCTCGTTAAACAATGAGGGAGCAAACACTTTTGCTCAAGTGACCGCACAAAACGTTAACAAAAGGCTGGCGATTGTCCTTGACGGCAAGATAGTTACCGCACCCAATATTCAAGGGCCTATTCCTGATGGCAAAGGTGAGATTACCGGTATTAAGTCGATAGATGAAGCCAAAGAAATTGCGCTTGTGTTAAATACCGGCTCGATTCCTGTAACCCTTGATATATCAGAAGCGCAAAGCGTAGGACCGACCCTTGGTGCGGATGCTCTAAGGGCAGGTATTGTGGCGGGTATTGTAGGATTTGCGCTTGTTGCAATATATATGCTTCTTTACTACCAGGGACTTGGATTAGTCACCTGGGTCGGTTTGAGCGTGTATGCGGCGCTCGTGTGGGGCGTAGTCGCAACAATAGGCCGTACCTACGGTTGGACGCTCACACTACCCGGCATCGCCGGCTTGATTATCAGTATAGGTATCGCGGCCGACTCAAAAATAATTATTTTTGAGCGGCTCAAAGAAGAGATGCGCTCCAAGAAGACCTTTAGAACGGCCGTAGAGTCGGGTTTTTGGCATGGATTTAGAACCAGTCTGGATGCCGACATTGTAACGATGGTCGCAGCTCTTGTTCTCTTCCTGGTCGGTATCGGACCGGTGAGAGGGTTTGCGCTAACGCTTATCATCGGACTTGTTTTAGATGTTGTTACAATGCTGCTGTTTACGCGGCCTGTCCTGGGGCTGCTGGCGCAGATATGGCCGGTTAAAAGCCCGGCTATGCTGGTTAGAATACCGGGCATGAGGAGGGTGGCTGAGAGTGCTTAATATAGATTTTCTCGGTAGAAAAAATTGGTGGCTTATCCTATCCGGCGTGTTTATTGTTCTCAGCATCGTCGGCATTCTGGTAAGAGGATTTAACTACAGCATCGACTTCAAAGGCGGAAGCGCATCTAATGTTAAGTTTAAGCAAATTGTAACCGTAGAGCAGGTGAGGTCGGTTTTGGATGCACAGGGTCTTGCGGATAGCAAAATCCAGCCTATAGAGCACAGGTCTGTGGGTGGGTTTCAGGGCTCGACAAGCAAGGGCAGCGAGATGCTGATAAGAACCCGCGAGCTCAACACGGATCAGGAAAAGCAGCTATTTGACGCCTTAAACCAGAAATTCGGCGTGGTCGACCGCCAGACAAGAACGGTTGATGCAAGCTGGGGATCGCATATCACCGAACGCGCAATTTATGCGTTGATAGCGGCGATGGTCCTTCTCTTGATTTTTATTGCAGTGCGCTACGAGTTTAAGATGTCGGTTGCGGCTATTTTAGCTCTGTTTCACGACCTGATCATTACGGCGGGAGTTTACGCTCTTGTCGGTCGAGAGGTCAACCCGAATATGATTGCGGCGCTTCTTACCATCATCGGTTACTCGCTGTATGACACGATTGTTGTCTTCCACAGGATCAAAGAGAACTCGACGAATGTTGTGCGCACTACGTATTCGGCCATGGCCAACAGGTCGATTAACCAGGTGCTTATGAGATCGATTAATACATCGCTAGTAACGCTGCTGCCGATTATCTCAATCCTGCTTTTCGGCGGCGAGACGCTCAAAGACTTTGCGTTTGCGATGATGGTCGGGACGATATCAGGTGCGTACTCCTCCATATTCTTTGCTTCGCCGATATTCGTTATGTGGAAAGAGGCGGAGCCATACTATAGAAACCTTAAGAAGAAGTACGGGAAGGAAGCTGTGGCTCCGGCATCGTAAGTTTGCTAAAATCGCTATAACGGAAAATAAGCTAGTACAATTTCGATAATCGAGAAATCGAGAATAGACCGAATCGAAACTGCCCTAAATTAATAGACCCTCATCTTTCAAACTTATCCCACAATAATTCAATCGATTTTCGATTCTCGAATACAGCGTCAGGCTTCTTTTGATTGAAAAGCATTCTTGCCACCAGTAGGTATTCTATGCAATAAAGCTTCAATTAATCTGCGACGCTGTACTAGGCCCGCGATGCGCGGGCCTTTGTTTTACTATGGGCACATCTGATAAAATCTTTATACAGGTACAGGTAAAGATATGGTAAGAATTAGAAGCCTTATAAACAAGATAAAACGATATAATCCCGACGTTGATGTCGATGCGATACGCAAGGCGTATAAATTGGCGCGCAAGTACCACATCGACCAGTACCGCCTGTCCGGTGAAGACTTCATATCCCATCCGCTTGAAGTGGCGGATATCTTGGCCGACCTTGGTATGGATACAACGACCATCATGGCGGGGCTCCTGCACGATGTTGTCGAGGATACCGACACATCGCTTGAAGAGATAGAACAAGAAGTCGGCTCAGATGTGGCCGCCTTAATAGACGGCGTCACAAAACTTGGCCAAATTGAATTTAAGAGCCGCGAGGAGGAGCAGGCGGAGAACTTAAGAAAAATGTTCATCGCCATGGCCAGGGATATAAGGGTTATTATTATAAAACTTGCCGACCGTTTGCATAATATGCGCACCATAAGCCACCTGGACCATGCCAAGCAGGTCAAAAAGGCGCAGGAGACGTTTGATATCTATGCTCCACTTGCACACCGCCTTGGAATCATGTCGGTTAAGTGGGAGCTTGAGGACCTGTCCTTTCAGGTGCTTGAGCGGAAGAAATACGAGCAGATCCAGAAAATGGTCGCTGAGAGAAGGTCGGAACGCGAGGAGTTCGTAAAAGCCGCGATAGGCGCGCTTAAAAAGGAACTGAAGGCTCTAGGGATCGAGGCTGAGATAAGCGGGCGGCCCAAGCACTTCTACAGCATCTACGAGAAGATGGTTAAAAAAGACCGTGAATTTAGCGAAATTTATGACCTTCTGGCGGTTCGCGTTATCGTTGATACCATCAAGGACTGCTACGGCGCGCTCGGCGCGGTTCACGCGATGTGGACGCCGATACCGGGGCGATTTAAAGATTATATAGCTATGCCCAAGTTCAACATGTACCAGTCTCTTCATACGACCGTAATCGGGCCGATGGGCAAGCCGCTTGAGATTCAGATAAGGACCAATCAGATGCACAGGACCGCCGAGTACGGAATTGCGGCGCACTGGAGATATAAAGAGGGCGACAAAAAAGATAGGTTTGATGAGCGGCTGAGCTGGCTGCGCCAGATGCTTGAGTGGCAGAGCGAGCTTAAAGACCCACGCGAGTTCATGGAGTCGTTAAAGATCGATCTCTTTGAAGATGAGGTATATATCTTCACCCCGAAAGGCGATGTTGTCAACCTGCCGGCCGGAGCGACTCCGCTTGATTTCGCCTACACTATCCACACCGATGTCGGGCATCGCTGTATCGGGGCAAAGGTCAACAACCAGATCGTGCCGCTTGAGTATAAGCTGCATACCGGAGATTTTGTCGAGATACTTACCTCAAAAACAACAAACGGCCCCAGCAAAGACTGGCTTAAAATAGTTAAGACAAACCGGGCGAGAAATAAAATCCGACAGTGGTTTAATAAGGAGAACCGCGGGGACAGCGAGGCGGCAGGCCGAGAAATCCTTCAAAAAGAGCTCCGCAGAATTGATATGGGATTAAAATCCAGCATAGCGATAAGCACCCTTGAGACGATCGCGAAAGAGCTTAATTTCAAGTCGATAGAGGATGTCTACGCCAGCATCGGCGCGGGCAAGACATCCCCGAGGCAAGTAGCGGGGCGAATAGCTGATGCGTACTCAAAAGATAAAGAGGATGAAAAGGGCATCGACGATATCGGAATAGAGGATCTTAAGCTCAAGGTACAGCAGAAGCGACGCCGCAGCGGGAGCAGAACCGGCGTTGTTGTGAAGGGCATCGACGATATGCTGGTAAGGATCGCACATTGCTGCAACCCGGTCCCATATGATGATATAATCGGCTTTGTTACCAGGGGAAGAGGCGTATCGGTGCATAGAACCGATTGTATAAACGCAAAAAAACTGGTCGATCTCTTTCCTGAGCGAATGATCGAAACAAAGTGGGATACAAACCAGCCGGCTGCATTCCAGGTAGAAATGGAAGTCGAGGCTCTTGATAGAACAAAGCTGCTGCGTGACGTTAGTACAGTTTTAGGAGACGCGGGTGTTAACATTTTATCGGCATCGGTTTCGACATCGAGGGATCACGTTGCGCTGCTGAGGTTTGTCTTTGAGATAGGGAACCTGAGCCATCTGCAAACAATTATCGGCAACATCAAGAGAGTGCCGGCGGTTTATGATGTATACAGGGTTGAGCCTAATCAACCCAAACGTGAAAAAGTAATCCCAAATTGGCAGGCGGAGAAAAATAAAGGCTAACCTGGTCCGGAGGATTCTATGTTTTTAGAGACACTAGTTGTTGGTGATTTAGATACAAATTGTTATATTGTGGCTTCTGAGCATGCAGGTGAGGCTATCGTAATCGATCCGGCCGGCAACGCCGGAGTCATCCTTGATACGATAGCTGCTGAAAGCCTTGATGTAAAATATATTTTATTAACGCACGGCCACTGGGACCATTTCGGCGTTGCAGCCATCCTCGCTGAAAAAACCGGCGCAAAGATAGGAATCCATAAAGACGACATCGAGATGACCGAAAACCCGATGCTTAGCATGGGATTTATGGCCGGCGACGGTGAAGACTCCACAATAAAAGCCGATTTTGAACTCACCGATGAGCAGATCATAAAGGTTGGCGATATGGACGTTAAAATCATCCATACACCGGGGCATACGCAGGGGAGCATAACGATTCAAATCGGAGACTCCCTATTTACCGGAGATTTAATCTTTTACCGTTCTGTTGGGCGCACAGATTTAGCCGGGGGTTCTTTTGAGGCACTGGCAGCGTCTATTAAGGATAAGATATACAAATATCCCGACCAGGTTAAGATTTACCCGGGACACGGTCCGTCAACAACGGTTGGCGATGAGAAAAGGAATAACCCGTATGTTACAATTTAAGGCACCCAAAGGCACAACCGATATTTTGCCGGATGTAGCCAGAAGATGGCAGTATCTTGAGCGAAAAGCGGCAGAACTGTTTTCCCTTTATGGATACGAACCGATTATTACGCCTGTTTTTGAGCACACCGAGATATTTCAGCGAAGCATCGGCATGTCGACCGACATCGTCCAAAAAGAGATGTATACATTTATGGATAAGGGCGGCAGGAGCCTCACGTTGCGGCCCGAGGGCACGGCACCCGTAATAAGGGCGTATGTTGAGCACAACATGAACCTACTGCCCCAACCGGTTAAGCTATATTACACGGGTCCTATGTTCAGATATGAGCGGCCCCAAGCCGGAAGGTATCGGCAATTCTGGCAACTGGGTATTGAGGCGATCGGCTCGGATGACCCGGCAATCGATGCCGAGACAATCCTTTTGATGATCAATTACTTCAAGTCGGTCGGGCTAAAGGAGCTTACCCTTTACATAAACAGCATGGGATGTGATAAAGACCGACCGGCTTACATAAGATTGCTTAAGGACTATGCCGGGGAGAACCGCGAGAAGCTATGTAAAGATTGCCGGAAGCGCATTGACCTAAACCCACTTCGCTTGTTTGATTGCAAGGAGGAGAGCTGCCAGCTGGTAATGCAGGATGCTCCAAAAATGATTGACTACCTGGATGAGGCATGTAAGGAGCACTTTAACAAAGTCAGGCAGTATCTGGATATGCAGAGTATCGTCTACATTATAAAACCCGAGCTTGTTCGCGGCCTCGACTATTATACAAAGACCGCGTTTGAGGTAGTGAGCCCGCTCCTGGGCGCGCAAAATGCAATCGGAGGGGGCGGAAGGTACAATAAGCTGGTTGAGGAATTTGGCGGTCCACCTACGCCGGGAATCGGTTTTGCCATCGGAACAGAGAGGCTCTCTATCGCTGTTGATAAGGAGGGTGCGTTCGTCTCAACCGATAGCAAAATGGATGTTTTTATAGCCATCGCCGATGAGGCGGCAAAGTCGGCCGCGATTAACCTCTTATTTGCGTTAAGAGAAGCGAAAATAAGCGCGGACATAGACTATATGGGCCGGAGTCTTAAGGGACAGTTAAAGTACGCCGACAAGCGTGGGTTTAAATATACGGTGTTTCTTGGGTCCCGAGAGTTGGAATCTGGGAAAGTCGCCATTAAAAATATGGAGACCGGCGAACAAATCGAAGTCCCGTTGAATGAGCTTGTGGACAAGTTACTGGAGATAATAAAGCAGAACCAACCGTCTATAAGCCAGACTATAGATTAAATAAGTTTTATTACAGCTAAATGCATTTACATTAAGCTGATGCCAAGGATGGAGCGAGTTGGATGGAGAAATTGGCAAACATGGATAAATTAGCGAAATTCTCGATGCGTACAAACGCATGCGGTACGCTGACAAAACAAAACGTAGGGGAAGAGGTTGTCCTTTGCGGCTGGGTGCAGACCCGACGCGACCACGGTGGTCTTATCTTCCTCGACCTCAGGGACAGAAGCGGCATTGCCCAGGTCGTCGTCGACCCGTCACGTGAAATAGCTTTTGAGACGGCGCGAAAGGTTCGCAGCGAATACGTCCTTTATGTGACAGGGGTGGTCAAAGCACGCCCGGAGGGGGCGGTTAATCCAAATCTGCCGACCGGTGAGGTTGAGGTGGAAGCACAGGGCATAAAAATCTTAAGCAAGTCCAAAACCCCGCCTTTTGAGATCGACGGCTCCCCAACCGATGAGAGCCTGAGGCTGCGGTTTAGATACCTTGATCTCAGACGCTCCGAGATGCAGCGCAACCTCATCATGAGGCATGAGGCCGTAAAGAGAGTGAGAAACTACTTAAATGATAACGCGTTTATTGAGATAGAAACACCCATGCTGACAAAAAGCACGCCGGAAGGCGCAAGAGATTTCCTTGTGCCAAGCCGGCTGGTGCCGCATCACTTCTACGCCTTGCCCCAGTCCCCCCAGCTTTTTAAAGAAGTGCTTATGGTTTCTGGCTTTGAGAGGTATTACCAGTTTGCCCGTGCGTTCAGGGATGAAGATTTAAGGGCCGATAGGCAACCAGAGCATACGCAGATCGACATAGAGATGTCGTTTGTCGAGGAAGAGGGAATACTGGAGATGGTCGAGGGGTTGATAAAAGACGTATTTGAAGTGGTCGGTGTAGAGATTGAGACCCCAATAAGACGCATGGAACACGACGAGGCTATTGCAAAGTACGGGACGGACAAGCCCGACCTGCGCTACGGGATGGAGATAGAAGACATAAGCGATATTGTTGAAAACGCCGGATTTAAGGTTTTTGCCGATACTGTTAAAAGCGGTGGTGTGGTTAGAGGTATCGCGGCTGTCGGCTGCGCATCCTACTCCAGAAGCCAGATCGAGGAATTAACGGAACATGCGGCAAGCCAGGGCGCAAAGGGTCTGGCCTGGATAGCTATCGAGCAGGAGGGTAACCTCAGGTCTCCCATTGCTAAGTTTTTTGAGGAAGACCAGCTTGAGGCCATAATAAAGAGGCTTAGGGCAAAACCGGGAGACCTCATGCTTTTTGTCGCCGATAAGCCAAAAAAGGCTTCCACGGTGCTCGGTGCACTTAGAATCAGGTTGGCTGAGGAAATCGGCCTTATTAAACCGGGCGAATTTAAGCTCATGTGGCTTGTAAACTGCCCGCTTTTCGATTGGGATGAGACCGAGGAAAGACTTACCCCAAACCACCACCCGTTTACAATGCCCAGGGTAGAGGATATACCGCTTCTTGATACCGACCCGCTTAAGGTAAAATCCTACGCTTATGACATCGTCATTAACGGCACCGAGGTGGGAGGCGGTAGCATTCGTATACATGACACAGAGCTTCAAGAAAAAATATTTGGGTTAATCGGGCTAAACATGGAGGAAGCCCGTGAAAAATTTGGCTTTCTCCTGGATGCGTTCGAATACGGGGCTCCGCCGCACGGTGGGCTAGCGATTGGACTTGATAGATTGGTGGCGATACTTCTTCAGAAGAAAACGATTCGTGAGGTAATCGCGTTTCCAAAAACGCAAACAGGCTCAGACCTGATGACCGGAGCACCGGATACCGTCACCGACCAGCAGTTACGCGAAGTACATATAAAATTAAGCTAAACAAAATATTGTTGACATATTTCAGAATCTTTGTGGTAGAATTGGGTTAGAGAATAGAAACTTGGCTCTGCCTTGCGCGTGGAACGTAGTGTATATTAGAGCCAACACTATTACATAGGGAGATCTTCTCTCACCTGCGGCGCGAAAGCCTCCTCGATTGGGGACTCGTAAAGCAGATAGGCGATCACCCACCTGCGGAGAGCAGGCTTCAATATGTATTTCGTGAAACGGCAAGGCGGGGCTACTAGTGCAAGCGTCAATCTTAGATTGAAGCTTGCACTCGAGAATCGAAAGTGGAAAATCGAAAATCGATTGAATCAAATAATGTGTGATGGAATATTATCTTAAAACCGGTAAACATACCGGTTTTTTCATTTGTACGCACTAAATACCATATTTTACCAGCATAAATGCCTAAACTTAGCCCTAAAGGATAGTGGCTACACGCCGATAATAAGATAAATTACAAAAGAACGGTTAAAAAACTATCCAAACTCTTAATCCACCACAATCCCAACAATATCTTTGAAGCACATCAACAATTTTCTTTGGAGATGTTAGGTGCTATGGAAAACCAGAACCCAAGCAAGGTTCATATTTCAAATGATAGACAATATATGGAAACTAAAATCGTACGCAGGCATACGGTATCTGATTTATCAACCATTGTGACATGCAGGGAAAAGTGCTTCGTTTGCTCGATTGATTATCGCTTGTGCGAGTTTGGAACGTGCCAAAACAACATGCCTTCGGGGTTCTTAAGTTAGTATTGGCGTTAAGTAACCGGCGGTCAAGGTCAGGAAGTACCTTAGCCGCCGGTTTTTTATTTATAGAAATAAGAAATCCTGTATGCTAGAATTTCAGGCACGAGGAAAATATAACACTGGGTGGTAGAGCGGGATGAGTGACATAGACAAAGTAGAGTTGGGTATACCGGCGAGAAAAGAATACGCGAGATTGCTGAGGCTTGCGGTGGCTGGTATCGGGAGCAGGATGAACTTTAATTTCGATTGCTTGGAAGATTTGAAAATAGGCCTGGAGGAGGCCTATCTTTTAGCGCTCAGCGACCCCAAGCAACAAAATTTTAATGTTATATTTGAAATTTATTACGATCGTTTAGAGGTTTTGGTTACAGGATTGGGCACAATTGAAACTTTAGAGGAAGAACAAAGCCAGAGATTCGGATTTTCGATTTTGAACTCGGTTATGGACAAAGTTGAATGGATTAAAAGTAACGGAACCAGGAATCTTCGCATGGTTAAAAACATCCAATAGCAAGAGGGGGCAAATTAATTTTGGCCGCGCATGCAAGAAAGAAGAAAAATAGTAAAACTTTAGCCTGGGATAAAGATAGGACTTTAGAACTTTTTAAAGAATATAAAAAAACTAAGTCACCTGAATTAAGGGACGAACTCGTTGCAATGTATATCAACCTTGTTGAATATCTTGCCCGGCGTTTTAAAAATAGAGGAGAGCCGATCGAGGATCTTATCCAGGTTGGGACAATCGGGCTTATAAAAGCAATCGACCGTTTTGATGTAAAGCGAGCGGTCGAGTTTACAACATATGCAACTCCAACTATAGTCGGGGAGATTAAGCGCTATTTTAGAGACAAGGGATGGGCGGTAAAAGTCCCAAGAAGGCTTCAGGAGTTAAGCCTATTTGTAACACAGGCGATGAACACGCTAACCCAAAATCTAAAAAGATCCCCGACTATTGCTGAAATAGCCGAACATATAGGAATAACGACAGAGCAAGTAATCGAGGCGATGGAGACCAGCGAGGCCTATAGTTTTGTCTCGCTGGACCGAGATTTATCGTCTGACTCAGATGATAGTTTTTCACTTTTAGAGTATATTGGAGAAGACGATAAAGAACTAATCGGGATCGAGGACCGAACAACACTTGCCGAGGCGTTATCTAAGCTAAGCAAGCAGGAACAGAGGATACTCTATCTGAGGTTCTTTCGTGGCCTGACTCAAACGGAGATTGCACAGCAGCTCGGCATATCACAGATGCATGTATCAAGGCTGTTGAGGCGAACGCTTGAAGTCTTGCGCGAGAGGATGCTTCAGGACCGAGGAGCTTAAAGTTGAAAAAGCAAGAGGGAATTGAGCGCGTACAGCATCTAGGTATTATAGCCTGGGCATGGGTAGGTGTCATAGCGCTGCTAAGCATAATAGTATTTGCGCTATACAGCATACATACGGTACTCATGCCTTTTCTTTATGCACTGCTCTTTGTTTATATCTTGCGCCCTGTAGTAAACTTTCTCGACGACAGGGGGGTCCCAAGAATCATCGCGCTCTTATTGTCCTATCTAGGGCTGCTGGCGATTATGACACTTTTAGCCATGTATGTCGGCCCAATCCTTTACAGAGAAACCTACGGCTTCATAAACAAACTCCCCGAATACGTCACAGTTACAAACGGTTATGTAGAAGATTTTATGCGGGCGCACCCGTTCTTGAAGGGCGACCAGGCGACCCAGTTCTTAACCGGCTTTGGGGACTCATTTAAGTCATTTCTGCAAAAAATAGCCGAATCCATCCCGACAATGACTGCAAGCATCTTCGGCGGCTTTATAAATATGATTCTTGCCCCGGTTATCGCCTTTTATATCCTGAAGGACTACGAGGCGATTAGAGCGACGGTCAGCGACATGATTCCTAAGAAGCACCAGGCTGAGGGAATGCAGATTATAAAAAAGATAGACTGTGTGGTCGGCGGGTTTATAAAAGGGCAGGCGCTTGTTGCCTTGAGTGTCGCGGTTCTGTGTGGCGTTGCGCTGTACGCCCTTGGAGTGGATTACGCAATACTTCTTGGTTTTATGATCGGTATTTTTAATGTAATCCCCTATCTGGGGCCTATCATCGGCGGTGTACCGGCGGTTATAATTGCTCTGGGGACATCTTGGCAATTAGCCGTTATAGTTATTGTCGTGTTGCTAACCGTGCAACAGATTGATAGTATCTTTATATCACCCCGCATTATGAGTAGCCAGGTGGATCTGCACCCGGCGCTTGTTATATTCGCCCTCCTGGTGGGAGGGACCTTGTTAGGATTTATTGGGATGCTTATAGCTATCCCGCTTGCCGCGGTAGGCAAAGCTCTCTACCTGCATTTTAGAGAGCGCAATAACGGTGTAGAAGAGCCCGATGTCTGCGACCTGGAGGCGACAAAGGTTTGATGGCGCAATGGAGAGGTTAAGCTCAACTGATATAAGACGAAAGTTTACAACGTTTTTCCAGACAAAGGGACACAAGGTATTACCCAGTTCTTCGCTTGTGCCCGATGACCCCACGCTTCTTCTGACTGCAGCCGGTATGGTGCAATTTAAGCCGATATTTTTGGGTGAAAAGAAGGTGGACTTTAAACGGGCCACAACCGTTCAGAAATGCCTGAGGACAACCGATATCGAAAATGTCGGGAAGACCGCAAGACATCACACATTTTTTGAGATGCTTGGGAACTTCTCATTCGGCGACTACTTCAAGAAAGAGGCAATAACCTGGGCGTGGGAGTTTGTAACCCAGCACCTCGATCTGCCGCTTGAGAACCTATACGCAACCATCTATGAAGACGACGACGAGGCGTTTGAAATCTGGCGAAACGAAATTGGCCTTGAGCCAGAGAGAATCTTTCGCATGGGCGAGGATAACTTCTGGTCTGCGGGTCCTACCGGGCCTTGCGGCCCAAGCTCTGAGATAATGTACGACCTGGGGCCGGATTTTGGTTGCGGCAAACCAACGTGTACCGTCGGTTGCGATTGCGACCGCTACCTTGAAATTTGGAATCTGGTCTTTATGCAGTATAACCGAGATGAAAACGGGGACCTTCACCCGCTTCCGAAAAGAAACATAGACACCGGAGCGGGGCTTGAGCGTATCGCTAGAATACTTCAGGGGGCGAGGTCGAACTTTGAGACCGATGTCCTTTATCCCATAATTGAAAAAGTAACCCAGATTGCCGGGGTCGCTTACGGGGTTAACCCGGAGCGCGACGTATCGGTTAAAGTAGTTGCAGACCACTCAAGAGCGGTAACGTTTCTTATAAACGACGGCGTTTTGCCGTCAAACGAGGGACGCGGCTATGTCTTAAGAAGGCTTCTGCGAAGGGCGGTCCTTCACGCAAGGCTGCTTGGTGTGGAAGAGCCGTTTATCAACCGGGTTATAGAGTCGGTAATCGAGACGATGAAGAGCGCGTATCCGGAGCTTATTGATAACAGCGCGTTTATCAACAGAATCGCGGGGCACGAAGAGAAGCGGTTCATGGAAACGCTTAAGCAAGGTTTAAATATATTGGACCAGGCGGTAGCTTTGGCGCAAAGCGAAAGTAAAGACGTCCTTGCCGGTGATTTTGTGTTTCGCTTGTACGACACGTTTGGGTTCCCGCTCGAACTCACAATCGAGATTGCCGAGGACCATGGCCTCGGCGTAGACGAGTCGTTTTTCCAGACCTTGATGGAGGAGCAGAGGGAGCGTGCAAGGGCCTCGTGGGCCGGCGAGCGCGAACTTCGCCATCTTGAAATATACCAGGAGATAAACGAAGAATTCGGAAAATCAGAGTTTGTTGGATATGAGGTTAATGAGGTCCAGGCCACCATCAAGGCGATAGTAAAGAATAACGTTATCGTTACCGCGGCCACAGCGGGCGATGAAGTTGAGGTATTTCTTAACCGCACACCGTTTTATGCAGAAAAAGGCGGACAAGTCGGAGACAAAGGGCTTATCGAGACGGATACAGGCCTCGTTGAGATTTTTGATGCGCAGGAGCCTTTAGAAGGCGTCAATATCCATTTGGGAAAAGTTAAGTCGGGGAGAATCGCGATCGACCAGACGGCAAGGGCTGTAATTGAGCCCGGCCGCCGTCAGGCCATAAGAAGAAACCATACCGCAACACATCTCTTGCAGTGGGCCTTGAGGCGCATTCTTGGAGACCATGTTAAGCAAGCAGGGTCTTTGGTCGAGCCGGAGCGGCTCCGCTTTGATTTAACCCACTTTGCGCCGGTTACAAAGGACCAGTTAAAACAAGTCGAAAAGCTTGTAAACGAGAAAATATTTGAAAATAACCCGGTGCGCTCATTTGTAACCTCATACGACTTTGCGCGTGAAACTGGGGCAACCGCCCTTTTCGATCAGAAATACGGCGAGTTTGTGAGGCTTGTTGAGGTAGGCAACTTCAGCAAGGAGCTCTGTGGCGGTACGCATGTCGGCAACACCAGCGAGATAGGACTGTTCAAGATAACCGGTGAGAGCAGCATCGGCGCAAACACCCGCCGTATTGAAGCGGTTACCAACGGCACGGCGCTTGATTATATGCGCAGGGAAGAGGATGAGCTTTTAGAGGCCGCGAACATACTAAAAGCCGACCCCGGACAGGTTGCCGAGAAAGTGCAGGGGCTTCTGCAGGCCAACAAGCAGCTTGCACAGCAGCTTGAATCCGCCAAGAAAAAACTCGTAAAGGAAAATGTCGGCGAGATATTATCTGAAGCGAAACCCGTTAACGGGACGAAGGTCATAATAAAACAGGTTGAGGCGGCCGATATGGACAGCCTGCGCTCCTACGCAGACCTCTTAAGGGAAAAGGCCGGAACGGCTGTATTATTGCTTGCAAGCACTATAGATAATAGGGTCATGCTAATCGCCGCGGCAACGCCCGATATGGTCAAAGCCGGCTTTAATGCCGGCAACCTTATAAAAAAAGTGGCCCCGCTTGTAGGTGGCGGCGGTGGAGGAAGACCCGATATTGCGCAGGCGGGTGGCAAAGAGCCGAAAGGTGTTCCAAAAGCGCTTGAAGAGGCCTGGAAAGAGATACAGGGGATGCTGAAGAAATAAATCATGAGAATACTAGGGCTTGATTTTGGTTTGCGGCGTATTGGGGTTGCGATATCTGACCCGACAGGGAGTATGGCGCTGCCTTTGACTGTAATTGAGAAACTAAATGAGGATATTGAGATAGAGAAAATATCACATCTAGTTGGTGAATACGGCGTTGGTGAGGTCGTGGTAGGTTTACCAATTTCTTTGACCGGACAAATAGGCCCCCAGGCACAAGTCGTTTTAGAATACGTAGAAAAGCTAAGAGCAGGGTTGGGAGTTCCCGTCACAACATGGGATGAAAGACTAACAACAGCAGTTGCGGAGCGCGCTTTAGCCGAGTCGGAAGTAAAGCGCGGCCGCAAGAAAGAAATTGTAGATAAAGTTGCAGCAGCGATCATATTGCAGAGCTATATAGACTCAAGGAAATCGGGGGGTTAGCCGTAGAGAAGCGGGGAAAGCACGCAGCAAAACAAGGTATATCGGATATCATCAAGGGAGCAATTGCCGCTATTTCGCTAATCGTATTGATAAGCTTAATATCCTTTATCGGCTTCATCGCTTGGAAAAGCTTTATCGAGAAGGAAAATATACCGCAAAGACCGGTGAAGGTCCGAATCGAAAAAGGAATGAACGCCGGGCAGATAGGCAATCTTCTCCAGGATAAAAAGGTCATTAAAAACGCCCTAGTGTTCAAACTAATTGTCAGAAGACGGGGTGTCGAGGCCGAGTTTAAGCCCGGTGAGTACGAGTTTAAGACCGGTATGGATTATAACCAGGTTATACAGAAGCTCGTCGAAGGGCCTCCGATAACATATTATGAAATCACGCAACCCGAGGGCTGGACGGCAAAGCAGATTGCCGCGCGTATCGACACCATCGCCAAGATAAACGAGGACGAGTACTTGGGGATTGTCGAACAGGGCCAGGCGGGCTTAGATTATCCTTTCTTGAAAAACAACGGCTCGAATACCAACAGCCTTGAGGGATATCTTTTCCCCAAAACATACAGGATAAAGAAGGGCACGAACGCACAGCAGTTTGTAAATTTGCAGCTTGCCGAGTTCCAAGAGCAAACCGCAAATTTGAACTGGGCAAATGCGCAGACGCTCGGCAGGACACCATATGAGATAATAATCGTTGCGTCGCTGATCGAAAGAGAAAGCAAGGTCGATGAGGAAAGGCCGATCGTTGCCTCGGTAATATACAACCGCTTGAAAAAGGGAATGTTGCTTCAGATCGACGCAACAGTTCAATACGCGCTGCCCCAGTGGAAAGACAGACTAACCTACGAGGACCTCAAGATCGACTCCCCATATAATACCTATAAACATGCAGGTCTACCGCCCGGGCCGATTTGTAACCCCGGCCTTGCTGCAATCCAGGCGGCCCTGAACCCGGCTACCAGCGATTATTTATATTATGTACTCGCGCCGGATAACTCAGGCAGGCACACATTTACCAGGACGTATGATGAGTTCCTAAAGGCCGCAAACCAGTATCACCAAAGCCAAAAGAGCCAGAACAACAGCGGTACAGCACAACAGCAGAACTAGTTCTCTGTCAATGTAGTTGCCCGATTTATCAGGCGCGGAGTTGCATAATCCACCGGGCCAAAGAAGCTCCATAAATAGAGCAACTACAATACCTTAATTATGTGTCGTTGCACTGTTCTCTACTCAAGCCCAAGATCGGTGGCGGCCGTCTTCGGCCAGTTTGCGTCTTTTAGCAGCGCCCTACCGATAGCGACAAGGTCGGCGTCCCCGTCCCTTATAATATCGTCGGCAAGCTCGCCGGTGGTTATTAGACCAACGGTAATAACCGGCACATCGATTGCTTTTTTAATCCTGGCCGCCTGCGGGACGAATTGGCCCGGAATCATGTCCGGCGGTCTGGAACCGATGAGACCCCCCGAGACATCAACTACTTTTATTCCTGCGTTTACGATTAGTCGCGCTATCTCAACGCCGTCTTCAATGGTTATGCCGCCTTCAATCATGTCATCCGCCCCCAACCTGTAGAGAAGGGTGTACTCGGGGCCAACCGTGTCGCGGACTTCCTGGATAACCTCGATAGGAAAGCGCATCCTGCCGGCCATATCCAGGCCGTACTCGTCATTTCGTTTGTTGGTAAGCGGCGAGGCGAACTGGTTTAGCAAAAAACCGTGCGCACCGTGTATCTCAACACCGTCAAAGCCCGCCTCTTTGGCCCTTCTTGCCGCCGAGGCGAACGCATGCTCAATTTCAAGAATCTCAACTGTTGAGAGTTCACGCGGCACCTCACCCCCGGTGGGTAGCGAAACTGCCGATGCGGAGACCGGTTGCTCGCCGATGGCATCGGTTGTCGTCCGCGACCCCGCGTGATTTAACTGCAAGATACAAGGTACGCCCTCTGCATGGATTGCGTCTGCAAGCTGTCTAAAGCCGGAGACGAGATCGTCTTTGTAAAGGCCAAGCTGGTGTGGAGAGAACCGTCCGTTCGGCATGACAAAGGTGTGCTCGATGATTATTAAACCGACCCCGCCCCGCGCCCGCTCGACGTAGTGATCAATGATCCAATCACTAACACCGTCCTCCGGCGTTGCTCTGTTTGTCTCCATCGGCGGCATAACAATTCTGTTTTTCAGGTTAAGGCCGTCAATTTCTATCGGACTAAAAAGACCCGGCATATAATACCTCCTTATTAGCTCAAAGCTCAAAGCTTATAGTAGCATAGGGCTTTAGCTGAAGAACAAACCTTCTTAACAATATCTAACTGTTCAAGAGAGATGGTGTCAAGCTTTAAGAGTATTGCTAAAGTGCTAATAAGGTGTATTATATAATTAAGAGATGAAGAGGGAACCTTTACTTAAGCACGCAAGAAAAAGCCTAATATACATCATGAGAGTGTTCACATGGAAAGGTCATCGGGGAGCCAAGATTTAATTTGCCCACTCTCGCAGGCAGAAGAAGGGAGCAACTTCTGCTCCCAAGATCGATGTCGTCCCAGCAATGCGAAAATAGAGGGATGCCTTTATTTAAGTGCGCTCAAAAAGTTCGGTTTTGAACCAAAAGGCAGAGATTCGCCTGATTCTCTATTATCGCAAGGCTATAATTTTAGAGCCATCTATCAAAAACACTACGGTCGAGTTTACTCTTTAAACTACAATATACTAAAGAATAAAGAAGACGCCGAAGACCTTACCCAGGAGACCTTTATACGTGCCTATAATAATCTAACGAAGATAGATCCGCATGTACCTATTTTTGCCTGGTTATGCCGTGTGGCGACAAATCTTTGCATAGACAGGTTGCGTAAAACAAAAGACCTGACATTTATGCATCTTGATACCTGTATTACTTCATACGTTCTCGAGCGGCAGATCGCTAATTTTATTGATGCTATGGATATAGGGCGAGAACTTGAAATGAAGGAAAACTTTAAGCTTGTTAACCAGGCCCTAGAAGAATTATCTCCGAACTATTATCGAGTATTAATGCTGCGTATCTGTGAGGGGCTAAATTCAAAAGAGGTTGCCAAGATATTAAATAAAACGGTCTCCGGTGTGGATACGCTGCTTTTTCACGCTAAAAAGAAGTTCAAAAGTCTTTACAAACAGTTAGTCGAATAGACAAACCTCGAATTAAATATCGAAAAATTCACCACGCAAAAGTTTATTAAAAGTTAAAAAATTGCCAATTATAGTGAAAGATTTCACTAATCGCTACGTCCTAATATACGTAGGGGTATGGTGTAACTTTTAACACCTCCTTATCAAGAAATTCCTTACATATTCTAAATAGAGAGGAGGTGAAAACTTATGAAAAGGCGTATACTTATATTTGTGCTTGTAGCAGCCCTAGTTTTGGCTATGTCCATGACGGCGGCTTTTGCAGGTAAACCGGCTCCGTCCCCAACGGTTAGCATTACAAGCCCTGCTAATAATGCTACTGTGTCTGGAAGTGCGGTTGCTATATCAGCGGATTGTTCTAGTGGTGGTACTAGCTACACGGTTACAGGCGTAACATATTCTATTGATAGTGGCGCTGCTGTAGCTATGACCGGGCCAAACGGTTCGGTGTCAGGAACCTGGACCGCTAGCTGGGATAGCACCAAGGTTAGCGACGGTTCACACACCATCACGGTTACTGCTACGAACTCAGGAAATAAATCTACTTCGAGTTCAGTCACAGTAACCGTTTCAAACGGTGGTAGTGGTAATGGTATAGGCAATGCCTATACGGTCATTGCTTACAACGATCTGGGTATGCATTGCGCTTGCCCAAACAATGAGCTGATGATTCTGCTGCCGCCATTTAACACCATTCGTGCTCAGGTAATTAAGAGAGGCTCTATACCACAGGTAATTACCAGCGGTATTACTGTTGAGTATGATTCGGTGGAGAATACCGAAGCCAACCTACTAAACGACAGTGAGTACGTTAAGTGGCTGGATAACGCGGAGCATTACTTCCCGGGGTGTGGTATTAGCAGGACCAATATCGTTGGTCTTACCGGCAATCACCTTGATGGCCAGATGAAGCCAAGTGGTATCCACTGGGTAGCAGACGGAATTCCGAACTATCCTAATATTGACCCGAATGGAATCCTTGATTTCTTCGGCCAGAAGAGGGATCCTTACCTGACTGCCAACATTACCGTAAAGGATACTGCAGGCACTGTTTTGGCAAAGACCTCAACAGTAGTTCCGGTTTCCTTTGGAGGATGCTGCAACTGCCACTACAAGTTAGCGCAAAACGTGCTTGGTATATCCAATCCTACACCAGATCAGTCGTTTAAGGTAATGTGCGATGCCCACTATAGGGACCATCCTGAGGCTGGCGACATCTACGCTATGAAGCCAATCAGGTGCTCCAAGTGCCACGCTGATCCGGCTGTAGGCGCACCGGGTAGCGAGCTGGGCGTTCCGACCTCGACAACATTCTCGGAGGCACTTCATCTCTTCCATGCCAAGAGCGCATTGGTAACGAGCAGCACTTACGATCCCAACATTAACACCAACTGCTACGATTGCCATCCAGACAACAATCTGGTTAAGTGCTACAGGGGTCTGCATCAGAATTCAAGCCTTGGCCTTACCAAGTGGTGTACGGATTGCCACGGCTCAATCCTGAATCGCATAGACAGGACTGATTATAAGACGCCATGGCAATATAACTCATTGCCGACGTGTAAGGGCTGCCATGGCGCATCATACGGTGAGAATGCTAGATCATCGTCTATATTCGGCCTGTATCTGTCAAGCAATGGACACAAGAAAGATGAGATTGATTGCCTAACCTGCCACGGCTCACCGCACGCCGAGATACCAGCTACAAATCCATATGCTAACGATAATGGCCAGTCTATACAATTACAAGGCACTGCCAATGGCGGAAAGGCGATCGGCGTTTGTGATGTCTGCCATATCGGCAGAAGCACAACTTGGGCCGTACCGCCTCATTAGGATTTCATTAGGATTTCCAATTATGCGTAAAGCGTAAAAACAGCAGAGAAGGGCTTTTTAAAAGCCCTTCTCTGCCATATTTAATTTAATCCTGCTATATTTATTAAGGTAAGTAAGAGTTTTAAATCGGGAGTGGGAAATGATCAACAAAAAGTGGATTGGTATTCTATCGCTTGCGCTAATTATTATGGTTGCGGCTTTGGGGTGTGGGTCAAAATCGCAGTCCACGGAAAGCCAAAAGATAAAGCTAACCAAAGAGTTCAAGTATGACAACAAAAAAACCGTAGAATTTATAGAAAGCTTTCAAATAGAAAAGGGGTTCCCACTTTCTGTTACATATAGTTACTGTTACGTTTACTCCATGAAGGCTTTAGGGCGTAAGATCGATGATAAATACCAAAAAAAGGTTATTTCATTTATTAAGAAGTCGCAAAAGAAGGACGGGGGGTTTGCACGGGATCAGAATACCGACAGATCTGATGCATACAGTACATATTGCGCTGTTTGGGTACTAAAAAATTTAAACGCGCTTGATCAAATAGACACTTCAAAGGTTGAAAGATTTATAAAATCCTGTACGAATAAAGACGGCGGTTTTGGGTTTATGCCGGGGCAGGAATCACAACCAATCAATACTTATTATAATGTAGCTGCATTGCAAATGCTCGGGAAAATTTCTAATGTAAACAGGTCATCCATAATTAAGTACCTTAATATGCTACAGGTAGACCAAGGCGGGTTTTCACTAAGAAAGGGCATCCCGGCAAGTGTACAGAGCACTTATGCCGCTCTGCAAACTTATAAGATTTTAGATGGCCTGGCCAATGTGAATAAGGAGAAAACAGTCGCCTTTCTTGAGAAAGATCAAATGAAAGATGGCGGTTTTGGATATATGGTTGGTGAGACAAATATTACAAATCCTGAAAACACGTTTTACGCCCTATCATCTCTTCGTTTGCTTGGTGCTTTAGATAAGGCTAAAGTGGGTCCTCTGTCTCGCTTTTTGAAAGACCGCTATTCACCGGGGGATGGCGGCTTCGGCGACGTCTACTACGGCAACTCAAAATATCCCTCGACGGCTTACGGTATTAGTTGCTTAGTTGAGTTGGGAGTATTAAGGGGTTCGGAAATCGAGAACTAGAATCAACCGGTTACAATAACTAATATTATTAACGTAGCCAAAATAAAAGGGTAAAGCTACAAGTATGTAGAATTACCGAAACATAAGTGTTTATTTGTTAGTGATTTACGCAGACAGGGTGGGAGTTTAAATTGCACTTGTAACGGCAATTGGTCTAGAAAGGGGCTAAAAATGGACTTTGGGGCAGCTTTTTCATACATGCTTAAGGATGCAGATTGGGTGAAAAAATTACTTATCGGAGCAGTTTTTGCGTTTTTTAGCTTCTTGCTGATACCGGGAGTGTTTCTAGCCGGGTACTTCGTGAAAGCAACCAGAAATATAGCAAGCGGGGAGGAAAGACCTCTTCCCGAGTGGGATAATTGGGGCGACCTATTCGTATCCGGGATAAAATATAATCGCAAACCTCTATGGCCAATATATGAAGCTGTACAGCGGGGCCGCCGAGACAAAACCTGTTGAAGCATCTTAGAAAATCTTAATGTCCATTTCGGGGATTGGGAGAAAATCCCTCGCCTTTAGGCGAAGACTTTAGTATGCTTGCGGCATGGAGCACTATAGAAGATCAAGCCATACCGTATATGACATAAAGTATCACCTGGTT
>CADDYS010000002.1 GCA_902810715.1 bacterium
TGCAGTATATCGAGCAACAAGGACACGAGCCCCCGGATGCAGATTTTAAGATCGATGGTGAGGAGCTTTAGTCGGCTTGCAGCCGATAACAAAGCTACCGGCTTATAGCCGGTAGTAGTTTACTTCTTTAGGCCGCAGGCCTTTTATAGTTTATAGGCTGATATAGTATATGGTATTGCTAACAATGATAAAATGTTAATACCATTATCTGGTAATGCTGAAAGGATAGTAAGTTTGAAAAACATTGCCATATTAGGCTCGTCAGGCTCAATCGGGCTGCAGACCATAGACGTGGTGAAGAGATTTCCCGACAGGTTCCGTGTGATCGGGCTGGCGGTCCATCGCAATATAAAAGTCCTTGAAGAGCAAATAGCTGAGCTAAAGCCAAAAATGGTTGTTATAGCGGACGAGCAGGTTGCAAGCGGGGTTAAGAAGAACTATAGCGGGGTTGAGGTGCTGCCCGGTATGGAGGGGCTGGAAAGTTTGGCGGCGCATCCCGAAGTCGATATCGTCATAAATGCTCTCGTGGGGTCGGTGGGTTTAAGGCCGACGCTATCTGCCCTAAAAGCCGGAAAGGCACTTGCGCTTGCAAACAAGGAATCAATGGTTGCAGGCGGTGCGATAGTAAAAAGAATGCGAAATGAGGGCGGGGCCACAATACTACCGGTAGATAGTGAGCACAACGCAATCTTTCAGTGCCTGGCGGGTGAGAAGCAAGACGAGGTTAAAAGGTTGATAATTACCGCATCGGGCGGCCCGTTTAGGGGTAGAACCTTTAAAGAGCTTGAATCGGTTACGGTAGAAGAAGCCCTGGCGCACCCGCGTTGGACGATGGGCCCAAAGATCACGATCGACTCGGCAACGCTTATGAACAAGGGCTTAGAGGTAATTGAGGCGCACTGGCTGTTTGATATCCCTTACGAGAAGATAGACGTTTTGGTTCACCCGCAAAGCATAATCCACTCAATGGTGGAGTTCGAAGACGGCTCGATTAAGGCCCATCTTGGACAAACAGATATGCGCATACCAATTCAATACGCGTTGTCCTATCCCGATCGTTTGGATTCACCGCTCCCGCCGCTGGATTTCATTGAGCTGGGAAAGCTTACCTTTGAGGCGCCCGATACAAAGAACTTCCCGTGCCTGGGATATGCGTTTGAGGCTATAAGGCTGGGTAAAACCTATCCGGCTGTGCTAAATGTGGCTAACGAGGAAGCGGTAGCGGCGTTTCTAGATAAGAAAATAAAGTTTACGGATATATCAGACATCGTCCAGGCAGTTATGGACAAGCACATGCCGGAAGATGAGACCGACTTGGGTATAATATTGGAAGTAGAGGATTGGGCGCGGGCAGAAGCAAGACAAATAATTAACCTGAAAAGGGGTGGGTCCAAATCATTTATATCCTAGCGGCTATAGTTGGTCTTGGCGTAATAATATTCGTTCACGAAGGCGGCCATTTCACGGCCGGCAAGTTAATGGGATTAAAGGTAAAGGAGTTTATGTTTGGGCTGCCGGGCCCGCGTCTGTTCTCTTTCAGGTGGGGCGAGACGGAGTACGGCGCGACGATGATCCCGTTTGGCGGGTATGTAAAGTTTGCCGGTGTCGAGTCTGAGCTGCAGTTGGAGGAAGACGAAGAGGATAAAGACACCCCGCCCGAGCGAAAATACGACACGCAACCACGCTGGAAAAAAGCGATCATAATGTTTTCCGGGCCGCTTATGAATATGGTCTTTGCGGTAGTTATCTTTGCCTTGATGTTTATGGTGCAGGGGGCTGCCGAGAGCACCAATATGCTTGGCAATATTGTAAAGAACAGCCCAGCAGACCATGCGGGTTTAAAGAAGGGCGACAGGGTAGTATCAATTGATGGCAAACGCGTTGAAAACTGGGAAGGCCTTACAAACCAATTAAAAGATAAACCGGGAAAACAGATAACAATTGTGGTTAAACGCGGCGGCCAAACGCTTACCGAAAGGCCGGTGCTGGATAAAAGAGACGGGCGCGGTGTTTTAGGCGTATATCCAAGCTCTGAGGTTCAATATAAAAGGCTACCTCCACATTTAGCGATATACCGGGGATTTACAGGTACGGTCGACCTTACGAAATTCATGGTCGTAACGATATATAATCTTATTGTGCATAAGCCCGCCGTTCTCGCAAAAGAAGGCACAGGCCCGGTCGGTATCGTGTACGCGTCGGCAAAGGTCTTTAAGCAAAGCTTCTGGGAATTCATGTGGCTCCTCGCGATTATTACAATAAATATAGGAATAGTGAATCTTCTGCCAATACCCCCGCTTGATGGCGGAAGGCTTGCTATCCTTGGCTTGGAAGGCTTAGTTCGGGGGCCGCTGAACAAAAAGGTTATCTTAGCAATAAACGCGATCGGTATGGCGTTATTGCTTGCCGTTATGGTATATTTTGTGTTCTCTGATATAACTAAGATAATTCAGGGGTCTTTGATCCCCGGTGGTGGTTAAATGGCTGCTAATACAAGACGGATTGAAATAGGCGATGTTGTAATCGGCGGCGGCAACCCCGTCGCTGTTCAATCGATGGCAAACAAAAAGACCGATGATATTAAAGCCACGGTTGAGCAAATAAGAAACCTTGAAGAAGCGGGTTGTGAGTTGGTCCGCGTTGCGGTCCCGGGCCGTGAGGCGGTAGAGGCGCTTCCGAAGATAAAAAAAGAGATAAGTATCCCGTTGATCGCCGATATACATTTTCACTGGGAATATGCGGTTGGGGCGATTGAGGCCGGTGTGGATAAAATCCGCATCAACCCGGGAAACATCGGCAGTGAGAACCTCGTAGCAAAGATTATCGAGAAGGCCAAGGATTTCGGCACTGCAATCAGGATAGGCGTTAATTCGGGGTCGCTACATCCCAAGTACTCGAAAGAAGAAGACGCGCCGGCGGCGCTGGTTAAAAGCTGCCTTGAGTACGTAAGGTTCTGTGAGGCGATGGATTTTCACAACGTTGTCCTCTCTGTTAAATCGTCTTCGGTTGTTGACTCGATAAAGGCATACCGTATGCTGGCAGAGCAAACGGATTATCCGCTTCATCTAGGGATCACAGAGTCGGGCTCGTTGATGTCGGGAACCGTAAAATCGGCGGTTGGCCTCGGCGTACTTCTTGCGGATGGGGTGGGAGACACGATAAGGGTGTCGCTCTCCGCCGACCCCGTGCATGAGGTTCAAGTGGCCTATCAAATATTGCAATCCCTGGGTTTAAGGTTCTACGGCCCGGAGATAATATCATGCCCGACGTGTGGCCGCTGCGATATAGACATGATACCGGTGGTTGAGGAGATCGAAAAACGCCTTATGTCGGTAAAAACCCCGCTTAAAGTAGCGATTATGGGTTGCATCGTTAACGGCCCCGGAGAGGCGAAAGGCGCTGACATCGGCATCGCCGGCGGCAAGAGTGAAGGAATCCTTTTTAAGGGTGGTAAGGCCATACGCAAGGTTCCCGCCAAAGACATGGTAGGGGAACTGATGGGTGAGATAGAGAAACTGATAGAAGACGTTAAGGAAAAAGAGAGCCAATAGCCAAGTAGCCAATAGCCAATAGCCAATGATAGTTACTTACCCTCATCCTTTGATTTTCTTCCGGATTCTGACTCCTGACTTCTGCATTTTATTATATAATAGATTATTACTTATAGGTTGAGGTCTAAGGGGCCAGCTGGAGGAACAAATGCGATTTTCAGAGCTTTACGCACCTACGTTAAAAGAAAGCCCTGCCGAGGCGGAAGTTATAAGCCACAAGCTACTTTTACGGGCGGGCATGATAAGAAAAGTAGCGGCGGGTGTCTACACATTTTTGCCGCTTGGCTATAGGGTAATACGAAAGATAGAGCAAATCATCCGCGAAGAGATGAACCGGGTTGGCGGGCAAGAAATATTGATGCCTGTGATACAACCCGCAGATGTCTGGAAGCAAACCGGCCGCTGGGACCAATACGGCCCTGAGATGATGAGACTTGAAGATAGGCATGGGAGAGAATTTGCGCTGGGGCCGACTCACGAGGAGCTTGTAACGGCACTTGTCATGGACGAGCTGAGGTCGTATAGGCAATTGCCGCTTACGCTATATCAAATCCAGGTGAAATTCAGAGACGAGATAAGGCCCAGGTTCGGTCTCATGCGCGGGCGCGAATTCATCATGAAGGATGCGTATAGCTTCAACGCAAACATTGAGCAACTTCAGGCATCGTACAGCAATATGTACGATGCTTACTCGCGCATATTTACGAGATGCGGGTTAAATTTCCGGGCTATCCAGGCCGCCACCGGTCTTATAGGTGGAAAGGTGTCTCAAGAATTCACGGTTCTCGCAGAATCCGGCGAGACCACGGTCCTCTATTGTGACGCATGTAATTATGCGGCGAGCGATGAGATAGCAACAACGAGATTGCCGGAGCCATCCACTGAAGCGATAAAGCCATCGGAAGTAGTCGACACACCCGGGGTAAAGAGTGTAACCGAGGTCTCGACCTTCCTTAATGTGCCCGAGACAAAGATAGTAAAGACCCTTATTTATAAATATGGCGCAAGGGAGATTGCCGCCGTTTTAATCAGAGGCGACAGAGATGTAAACGAAGAGAAGTTATCGGCTTTGTTGGGGACCACGGACTTTCACTTGCTGGCCGGAATCGAGTGGGGAGACTATCCCGAGCTGGTACAGGGCTATGTCGGCCCTGTCGGTCTTAAAGGAGCAAGGCTTATTGCGGATAATGAGATATCGGTTATGAGAAACTTCGTCGTTGGCGCAAATAAAACCGGTGCCCACATAATAAGCGTTAATGTAGGCGATGATTTCCAGGTGCAGGAGTGGGCGGATGTTAAGTTGGTAAAAGCCGGTGACAGGTGCCCGGAGTGCGATGGAACTCTTCTAGCTACTAGAGGAATCGAGGTCGGCCAAATCTTCCAGCTTGGGACCAAATACAGCGATGCATTTGGCGCAACTTTTGTCGATGAGGATGGGGAAGTAAAGCCGTATATAATGGGAACTTACGGAATAGGCGTAAGCCGTACTGCGGCATCCGCGATAGAGCAACACCACGACGACAACGGGATAATCTGGCCAATATCGATTGCACCTTATGAAGTCTCGGTCTTGGTTCTTAATTACGACAGAGAAGAACAAAAAGAGATCGGCGACAGGATTTATGGAGGGCTAGAGGAGAGAGACATAGAGGCATTACTCGATGATAGGATAGAATCTGCGGGGAAAAAGTTTGCCGACTCAGACCTGGTAGGCTTCCCGCTTCAGGTAATCGTAGGAGCGCGGACGATAAAGAGTGGAAACATCGAGGTAAAAGTAAGGGCAACGGGCGAGCGAATGGAATTTCCGCTTGAGCAAGCGGTTGATAAGATAGCAGGTACGGTAATACGGATGCGCGAGAGCTTGAAGCTGGAGGCGTAGATGGTTAAAAAGCCGGGTAAGATAACTGTTGTCGTGCCGGCATATAACGAAGAGAAGCAAATCGCAGCTGTTCTGGATGTCTTGACCAAGGTAGAGATAGTTGATGAGATAATCGTCGTAAACGATGGATCAAGAGATAAGACATCTGAGATAGCAAAATCATACGGCGTCAGGGTAATAGATCGCGAAGGAAACGGCGGAAAAGGGGCCGCAATGAAAACCGGCATCGAATCAACCGATGCCGACATAATCGCCTTTATTGACGCCGACCTGATCGGGTTAAAGCCCGAGCATATCGAGAATCTTATTAATCCCCTTATAAACGACCCCGACGTAATGATGACGGTCGGCAAGTTCTCGGGTGGGCGTCTTTCTACCGACCTTGCTCAGGCGATCGTACCGTCGATATCGGGTCAGCGCGTGTTCAGAAGAGAGTTCCTCAAGGGTCTACCCGATCTTGAGGATGCGGGCTTTGGCGTTGAGATTGTGATCACACATCACGCAAAAAGCAACAGGTTTAAAGTGGAAGAGGTCTTAATCCCCGAAGTAAGCCAGGTAATGAAAGAGGAGAAACTCGGAGTGGTTAAGGGGCTTAAGGCGAGACTTAAGATGTACGGCGATATCGCCAAGCAGATAACGCATAAAAAGGGAGATATATAGCTAAAGCTCTTTTATGGCCATCGTATCAAATGGGCATGCCGCAACGCACTTTGCACATCCATAGCAAAGATTTGTATCAACAGCAACCGGTTCGTCCTCATCAAATCTATAGATAGCTTTTGTAGTACAAGCCTTCTGAGCTAAGCACTTCTTACAATATTTGCAATTATCGAATTTAACAGTAGCTCTGATCAATTCCCTCAAACCTTTCCAAACATTCTGGACTTTGCAAAAAGTCTCATCCCGTTTAATATAACCAATACCGCGATTCCCGTGTCGGCGAAAACCGCCATCCAGAGCGTTGCAAGGCCGGCGATACCGAGCGCGATAAAGGCGAGCTTTACTGCAATGGATGCTGTCACGTTTTGCTTGATAATCCGAAGCGACCGGCGGCTGAGTTTCATGGTGTATGGCAGGTTGGATAGCTCATCGGCCATAAGCGCGATATCGGAAGTTTCAAGCGCGATATCCGAGCCGATCGCGCCCATTGCGATGCCGACATCGGCGCGGGAGATCGCGGGCGCGTCGTTTACTCCGTCGCCGACCATGGCGACTTTACCGTACTTCTGCGAGATAGACTCGATGGCCGTGACCTTCTCCTCCGGCAAGAGTTCGGCCTGGTAATCATCGATACCAACCTGCGACGCTATCTCGCGGGCTGTTTCAGCGTTATCGCCGGTAAGCATAACGATGTTTGAAATACCTATCTCGCGAAGCTGCCTTACGGCTTGGCGTGCGTCTGCACGCAACTTATCCGCCACGGCGACGATCCCGAGCAGTTTGTCCTCGGTGCCGAGCATGAAGACGGTTTTTCCTTCTTTTTGCATGGCCGAGACCAGAAGTTCAACATCCGCGTCGTATACTTTAAGCTCCGAGAAAAGCTTTGGGTTGCCGACATAGTAGGGCATATTGTTTATCTCGGCCTTAAGGCCGAGCCCGGGCATAGACTTAAAGTTGCCCGGCTCAAGAGGATCGAGACCTCTCTTCTTAGCATAGTCGATGACCGCGTCGGCCAGGGGATGACCCGACCTGGCTTCGATTGAACTTGTGATCGTTAGGATATCGTTCTCTTCATATCCATTTAACGGGACGATATCGGTTACAGAAAGGATACCGGATGTGAGCGTGCCCGTCTTGTCAAAGACAACTGTTGAAACCTGTCCGGCCTGCTCTAGGTGAGAGCCGCCTTTTATAAGGACGCCGCTTCGCGATGCCGCCCCGATGGCCGATGCAACCGATACCGGTGTCGAGATAACCAGTGCGCATGGGCAGGCTATTACCAGAAGAACAAGTGCCCTGTATATCCAGGTTATAAACGGCAGGCCAAGAATAGGCGGTATAACGGCGATCAAAAACGCCATCGCGATGACTACCGGTGTATAGTAGGCCGAGAACCTATCGATAAATCTCTGCGACGGGGCCTTCTTGGATTGCGCCTCCTCAACAAGATGTATTATATGAGACAGGGTTGTATCCTGAGACCGCTTGGTCGATCTAACCTCGATGTATCCTTCATGGTTCAGGGTTCCGGCATATACGGGATCACCGGGGATTTTTGTAATAGGCATCGACTCGCCGGTGATGGCCGACTGGTTTATCGATGTGTGCCCGAAGGCGATTTCACCGTCAACCGGTATACGCTCGCCGGGCTTTACAACCACAACCTCGCCGATGTGGACATCCTCGATCGGAACAAGTATGACGTCGCCATCCCTTTTGACCGCAGCCTCACTGGGCGCAAATTCAAGCAGAGAGCGGATTGCGTGTCGTGTTTTATCCATTGTATACGCCTCAAGCATGGTGCCGAAGGCAAAGAGGAACATAACGGTGGCCGCCTCTGTCCACTGGCGCAAAATAACCGCGCCGATAACGGCGATCGTCATCAAGACGTTTATGTCAAAAACGCGCGACATAAGCGATGAGACCGAGCTTCTTGCCGGCCTGTAGCCGGTGATGACAACCGTGACAAGTAGCAGGGCGATGCTGAAAATATTATCGCCGAAGATAAGCTCGGTAATGCCTCCAATCGCAAGGGGAAGGGAGGAAATGATAACCGTGAGGGCACGCTTGTCTGAGAGCCAGAAGGACCTTTTTGAAGTCTCCGGCAGGACAGCACCCTCAAGATCCGCAGTATAGCCGCTTGATCCACCTACCCCATAGCCGAAGTCCTCAACTTTAGAGAAGATTTTCTCCCTCTTGCTAACAGCCGGGTCATATTCGATATACAGGTTGGATGCGGTGAAGTTAACCGTGGCGGATTTAACGCCCGGTATCTTCTGAATAGCCTTCTCAACCTTTAGGGCGCAATCCGGGCAATCAAGGCCCGATATGGGGAGGGTCTCTTCATGTGTCTGATGTGGTTCGGTACGCTTGCTCTCAGTAGTCATAAATATCACTTCACGTTTTCAATCATCGACAAATTTATCGGCTCGCGAAATTCCTCTTCCACATGGCTTATACACTCGGTTATGAGACGGATGATATGGTCGTCATCCAGGGAGTAATAGACCATTTTTGCGGATTTACGCCGCTTTACAAGCCGGAGGTCTTTTAGTTTTCTAAGCTGATGAGATACGGCGGATTGGCTCATGCCGACAACTTCGGCAATTTCACAGACACAAAGCTCGCCGCCTAAAAGTGCAAGCACGATTTTTACCCTCGTGGGATCGGAGAGCACCTTAAACGTGTCGGCAAGTCTGTCAACCGCAATGTTGGGCACAAGACCGGCTTTGACTTTCTCTACCTTGGTTTTATCAAACTTGGATTCTCCACAAATCTCATCGATTGCCATAGCAAACCCCCGCTATATATGAATATATGTTCATATACAACATTATATCGGAAATTTATCCCAGGTCAATTAATATTTTAGGGTTCAGGGAGTAGCGCAGGGCTTTAGCCCTGCTAATTGGCTACGCAACTCTATTCTGCTTCTCCAGAAGCGATTCGTAACGTGAGGATATGAAATCAACGATATCGTCGATATCCGCCTCTGTAGTCCATTTGCCGAGGCTAAAGCGGATGGAGCAGGGGGCGCAGTTTTCAGGAACGCCCATAGCCTCAAGCACATGCGAGACTTTACAGATACCTTCGTTACATTCAGATAGCGGCGTGGCGGCAACTTCAGGTGCTGCGGAAAGTAGGTCTGGGGCGACGACGCCGGGAAAGCTTAAGTTAAGCGTATTTGGCACGCGATCCGTCGGGTGGCCGTTAAGCTTAACGGCCGGTATGTCGGAGATAAACATCTCAAATAGCCTCTGCATAAGCTTAAATGTGTGGTTTCTCATCTCGTCAAGCGATTCGGTGACCAATTGGCAGGCCCTGCCCAGGCCAACGATGGGGGCAACAGCCTCAGTGCCGGCCCTGAGGCCAAACTCCTGGCCATTGCCTCCGATAAGCGGGTCTATTTCAGTACCGTCTCTGATATAAAGGGCGCCAATGCCTTTGGGAGCGTAAAATTTATGGCCCGCTATAGTCAGCAAGTCAACACCAAGGTCGTCTACATTGACAGGAATTTTGCCGATGGTCTGCGCGGCATCGGTATGAAAATATATGCCGAGTTCTTTGGCAAACTCGCCGATCTCCTCAATAGGCTCGATCGTCCCGACCTCATTATTCGCATGCATTATCGAGATTAAAATCGTCTCTTCTCTAATCGCATCGCGAACATTGTCGGGGGAAACCACGCCATATTCATCGACCGGAACAATAGTTAGTTCAAAGCCCTGGGTTGTTAAGTACCGGCACGGTTGAAGAAGAGATAAGTGCTCGATACTGCTTGTTATGATGTGGTTGCCATGGTGGCGGTTCGCGTAAGCGATTCCTTTTATTGCAAAGTTGTTGGACTCCGTTCCGCCGCTCGTAAAGACAATCTCATGCGGGGCGCACCCGATACACTCGGCAATACTTGCCCGCGCAAGCTCAACGGCCTCTCTCGATTTGTAGCCGTACCAGTGTTTGCTTGAGGCGTTCCCAAAATACTCGCTTAAGTATGGACGCATCTCCTCGGCGACGGCCGGGTCTACCGGGGTTGAGGCGTTATAATCTACATATATCGGCAATTTATTACGCATAAAGTCTCCTGGAAAATATAGCTCCTCCATTTGCGTCCCGGGCGGCCTCGCTCACCAGCTCTGAGAACGTAGGATGCGTATGGATTACGTAACCAAGGGCGGATGCGGTCATCCCCTGGTACATAGCAACCGCAACCTCATGTATGAGATCGGTCGCACGTTCTCCGATAATATGGATGCCGATAATCATATCCGATACCGCATCGGCGACAAGCTTAGCCATCCCGACGATCTCACCGGATGCATGGGATATCCCCAGGCTGCGGAGCAAGACGGTGCCGGTTTTAACGTCTCTGCCGGCGGTTCTTGCCTGCTCCTCGGTAAGGCCGACGCTTCCAATTTCGGGATAGGTAAAGATGCCGCTCGGTATTACCGTGTAATCCATTAGGAAATGATTGCCCAGCGCATTCCCAACGGCGACCTTGCACTCCGCCGAGGCAACATGCGCAAGCATCGGGTTTCCGATAACATCACCGACCGCAAAAACGCCGGGTATGTTTGTCATCATCTGTTCATTAACTTTTATTGCTCCATCAGGCAAAATAGAAAGGCCGGTATTTTCCGCTGAAAGACCATCGGTTGACGGACGCCGCCCAACCGAGACCAGGCATATATCGGCCGATATATCCGTTCCATCGGCCAACGTCACTGTTACCTTATCGGCGACTTTAGTCCCCACTATCTGGCTGTTGGTCAGGATATCGATACCTTCCTTTTTAAACTCCCGGTTAAGAACGGCGACTATATCTTCGTCCACATTCATAAGCAGGCGGGGCAAAGCTTCAATGATCGTGATTTTAGTTCCCAATGCGGAGAAGATTGAAGCAAACTCGCATCCGATATAGCCTCCGCCGATAATAATCATCGACTCAGGCAGGCTATCGAGCGAGAGAAGCTCGTCGCTTGACAAAACCTTTTCACCGTCAAAAGGGAGAAACGGGAGATTCTTAGGTTTTGACCCGGTGGCGACAATAATGCTTTGGGCATGGATTGTCTTTTCACCGCCTGCACCGCTTACCTTTAAGACGTTCTTGTTGACAAAGCTGGCTTGGCCCTTAATGACCTCGGCACCGCTGTTCTCAACCAGCTTTATGAGCCCTTTTTTCTCAATATCTACAACACTTTCCTTGCGGTCATTTAGCTTTTGAAATATGGCGGTTACAGGTCCTTTTAAATCGATTCCAAAATCGGCCGCACGCCGGGTATTTCTAAGCTGCTTGGCCGATGCGACAAGAGTTTTAGTTGGGATACACCCCTTATTCAAGCAAACGCCCCCAAAATCGCCCTTTTCTATGACGGAAGTGGGGAAGCCCTCTCTTGCCGCCTTAATAGCGCCAACGTAACCCGCAGGGCCGGAGCCGATAATGGCAATTTCATACCGCTGCATAATCACACACCTCGAGATTTAGGGGAACAGTTAGTTAATACATACCCGAAGCTAGAGACTAGAAACTAGAGACTGGATACCGGATTGAGAAAGAAGAGAGAGAAAGATAATATTATGAAGGGTTGTGTCACTAGCTATAGAATTATTTAAATAGGCATAGCTACAAACTATCGCGCATACAAGTTGAATTAAGGTAGTAAAATATATAATGTAGTTAGAGGATATAGCACTGGGGGCTAGATTGTGGTGTCAGACCGTAGATTCTCTTATCTAGTTTCTAGTATCAAGTATCTAGTTTCTAGATAGGATTGACATAGTGTGGACCTGCTTAGACGGTTAAGACTTGCGCTAGGGCTTTTTGTTTTAGTAGTAGGAACAGGTATAGTAGGATACGTAGCAATTGAAGGCTGGTCTTTTAGAGATGCCGCCTACATGACAATCATAACCATTACAACGGTTGGGTTCAGCGAGGTGCACCCGCTGGATGCAGCGGGCACGTATTTTACGATGTTCCTGGTATTGGCAGGTGTGGGCACGGCGTTTTATTTATTCGCATCAATTGCAGAATTTATGATCGAGGGGCATTTATCCGGAATATTGACGGTGAGAAGAGTGGAAAGAGAAATTAATAAACTAGAAAATCACTACATACTATGCGGCTACGGGCGAGTAGGAGAAAACGTAGCGGAAGAATTTGTATCGTCGGATGCGACCTTTGTGATAATTGAAAGCAACCCGGACAGGGTTGAGGAGTGCCGCCAAAAGGGATACCTGTGTATAGAAGGCGATGCATCGAGCGACGAGGTGTTGCAAAAAGCCGGGCTTGAAAGAGCGCGCGGACTTGTGGCGGCAGTAGACAACGACGCGGACAACGTCTTTGTAACCTTAACCGCTAGAGTTTTAAATCCTAACATAGACATCGTTGCAAGAAGCATCCTGGAGGAGTCGCGTGAGAAGCTGTTAAGGGCAGGAGCAACCAAGGTAGTATCGCCGAGCCTTATCGGGGGGCGGAGAATGGCTGCAATTTTGCTAAGGCCGCTCGTATCCGATTATCTGGACGTGGTTTCCTACGGTGACGATGTTGAATACAGGCTTGAGGAGCTAGATGTAAGCGAAAGGTCAGCCTGCAAGGGAAAGACTCTTGGTGAGGCAAACATAAGAAGAAGAACCGGCGCGGTAATCCTTGCGATAAAGAAAAAGACGGATGAGTTTAACACGTCGCCAACAGCAGAAGCTATGCTTGAAGAAGGCGACAGCGTAGTCATCCTCGGCACGAGGAAGCAACTCGACGAAGTACAGAAGATCTTTTAAACTATATTGGGAGGTCATTGTGGATCTAAAAAGCTATGTTAGGGACATACCGGATTGGCCGAAAGAAGGCGTTGTCTTTAAGGATATAACGCCGCTACTTGGAAACAGGGATAGCTTTAAGTACGCGATAGACGCGATAGCCGATCATTACAAGGGCAAGCAGATAGACATGATTCTGGGTGCGGAGGCGCGCGGATTTATAATAGCAAGCGCCCTGGCTTATAGAATGGGTTGCGGCTTTATCCCGGCAAGAAAACCCGGGAAACTGCCTTACAACACGCTGAGTGCGGAGTACGAGTTGGAATACGGTACCGACTCGCTTGAGATGCACGAGGACGCGATTAAACCAAATGAAAGGGTCCTGGTCGTTGATGATGTGATAGCGACCGGTGGCACTGCCGCTGCAAAGGTGAAGCTGGTTGAGCAATTGGGCGGCGAAGTAATAGGAATCGCGTTTTTAATTGAGCTGGCCTTCTTAAACGGCAGAGACAAGCTAAACGGGTACGATGTGTACTCGTTGATAAAGTACTAAAAACAAAAATAACCCCCTCCTCGGGGGTTATTTTAATACACAAGTGCTTAATACCCTATGTATTAAGCGGTCTTCTTAGCCCTCGTGATAAGGTCATGGACGGTCGCTCCGCCTAGCAGGCCGGCCATATGGGTGGTCAGGTTCGAAGCCAACCATTCATGTAACCCATCTGCTGAGCTAAAATTCTTACCCTGAATCATGGGCTTGAACTCGCTCATAAAATCCTGTGGGAAGTTGTTCTGCTCTAGAGCCCTAATTACGTCATCACCCGATGCTGGATACGAAAGACCATCAATTATGTTGTCGAGATTATATGTCATCGGCATCGACGTCACCTCCTTATCGAATTATCAATATGAGATTACCCAGAATGGTTGTTTTAAACATAATTATTCGACCTGATGGACTAATTGCTTTTTAGCTAAGCAAGTGATATAGATTTTACTGTAGGCAAAAATGACCATATTTGGGGAATGATATGAAAGTCCTTCTATCTGGGAACGAGGCCATTGCCCACGGCGCACACGCTGCCGGAGTAACTATAGCTACAGGCTACCCGGGAACCCCCAGTACAGAAATACTGGAAACGCTGTCGAGGTACGAAGAGGTCGACGCATCATGGGCCCCCAACGAAAAGGTCGCCCTTGAAGTTGGTATAGGGGCATCACTGGGCGGCGCGAGGGCGCTTGTGACCATGAAGCACGTGGGTCTAAACGTAGCCGCAGACCCGCTGTTTACGCTGGCCTATACGGGTGTTAATGGTGGAATTGTTATCATATCTGCAGATGACCCGGGAATGCACAGCTCACAAAACGAGCAGGACAACCGGTATTACGCAAAGGCCGCCAAGGTGCCGATGTTTGAGCCGAGCGACAGCGAGGAGGCGGCATTCCTTGTGGATGAGGCCTTTAAGATAAGCGAGAATTTTGATATACCGGTCATTGTAAGGACGACAACGAGGGTAAACCATTCCAAATCCCTGGTGGATGTAGATATCGAGCGGGTGGTTAAAGAGACGGGATACGAAAAAAATGCCAAGAAATACGTAATGATCCCGGCAAACGCTAAAGAACGCAGAAGACTTCTTGAAAGTAAACTCGATGCGCTTGCCGAGTTCAGCGAGGGATTTTCCGGGAACCGCGTAGAGTGGGGAAGCCGGCATATCGGTTTTATAACGAGCGGCATATCATACCAGTATGTGAAGGAACTTTATCCCGACGCCTCGGTTTTAAAGCTAACCATGACTTATCCACTGCCCAGACGGCTGATATCGGAGTTTATAGGCCAGGTAGACGAGGCGATTGTTGTTGAGGAGCTGGATCCCTACCTTGAAGACCAAATCAAGGCCTGGGGACTACAGGTAACCGGCAAGCAATATATCCCAAACATAGGCGAGCTTAGCCCGGATATTATTGCACTGGGATTGGGCAGCAAAGACGAAGAAGTGGAACCGTCAGGTGAGGATGAACTACCGGCGCGACCGCCGGTACTTTGCGCGGGCTGTCCGCATCGCGGAGTCTTTTACGTGCTGCGCAGGTTAAAGCTTATCGTAACCGGCGACATCGGCTGCTATACGCTGGGCGTTCTGCCGCCGCTTGAGTCGATGGATACCTGCATATGTATGGGCGCAAGTATCGGAAATGCTATGGGGATTCAAAAAGCAACAGGCAGAAAAGACGTCGTCGCAGTAATCGGGGACTCAACATTTATCCATTCGGGGATAACGCCACTTATCGATATCGTATACAATCAGGGAGTATCAACTGTAATTATTCTCGATAACCGCACTACGGCAATGACGGGTCAGCAGGATCATCCGGGAACAGGGACCACACTAAAGGGAGCCGAAAGCCGTGAACTTAACTTAGAAAAACTTGTTAGAGCAATAGGCGTCGAGTCGGTCCGGGTGGCCGATCCGTATAACCTGAAAGCCGTTAAGCAGGTTATAAAAGAGGAGATCGAAAAGGAAGAGCCATCGGTTATTATATTCAGGCGGGCATGTCTGCTGGTTGAAAAATCAAACGCCGCACCTTTTGCCGTAAACGAGAAATGCAATGGCTGTAAGGTATGCCTAAAGCTGGGTTGCCCGGCTATATCGTGGGAAGATAACAAAGCGGTTATTGAACCCTCGCAATGCACGGGCTGTGAGGTTTGTGTCCAGCTTTGTAAGAAGGACGCTATTGTGAAGTATCAATAAGCCTGTATGGCAAGTTATCTAAGCGGAGATTTATATGGCAAGCGATGTTAAAAATATATTGATAGTAGGGGTTGGAGGGCAGGGAATAATACTGGCCGCTGATGTCCTGGCCCAGGTACTTGTTAGCACGGAATATGACGTCAAGATGGCCGAGGTACACGGCATGAGCCAGCGCGGCGGCAGCGTTAATACGATGATAAGGTTTGGGACAAAGGTGTACTCTCCGGTTATCGAAAAGGGTAAGGCAGATTATATAATCGCTTTTGAACAGCTTGAAGCGCTTCGCTGGAGCGGTTACTTAAAACCCGGCGGCACGCTTATCATGAACAGCGAGAAAATAAAGCCGCTGCCCGTTCTTCTTGGAAACGCCGAATATCCCGCCGACATAGTCGAGCGGCTAAAACAAAAAAACATAGATCTGATCGAAGTTGAGGCCGATAAGCTTGCAGAAGAAGCCGGAAGCAAGAAAGCGGCAAACATAGTTCTTTTAGGGTGCCTTGCAGGCTTTTTGCCGATAGGGAAGGAAGTTTGGCACAGCTACATAGAGCGCAGGGTGCCGCCGAAAACGATTGAGATAAACAAGAAAGCTTTTGATATAGGATATGGTCTGCTGGTCAAGGCGGCCGATTAGGCAGAGTAGTTCATATTTGTCATCCTTACTTGAAAGGAGGCGAAAAATTAGAGCTTTTATACGTTTTAAAACTCATTTACTAGCATGATTTAAGGAGGCATGAATATGCGCAAATGGATTGTTTTAGCACTGGTCTTATCCTTAGCGTTGTTTGCGCTGGGCTGCCAGGGGGCGACAAAGCAGACGGCAAGCTCCAGCAGCACGGTGGAGGCGAAAAAGGAAGCTTATAAAATCGGAGCAATCGTATCTGTAACAGGGCCGGCATCGCCGCTTGGAGCACCGGAGAAAAACACCCTCTTGTTGGAAGTTGATAAGATTAATAAAGCCGGCGGTATTAACGGGCATAAGGTAGAGATTTTAATTGAGGATGATCAGAGCGACCCGAAAAACGCCGTAACGGCGGTCAGCAAGCTACTAAGCGAAGGCGTTATCGCAATAATCGGTGGGACAACCACTCCGAGCAGTATGGCTATTAAGCCGGAGATCGCAAAGGCTAAAATCCCACAGATGGCAATGGCCGCGGGCATCCCAATTACCGCTGCACCGGACGAATGGGTATTTAGAACCGCACAGAGTGACGCGGTAGCGGTGCAGAAAGTCATCGACTACATGGTCAAGACTATGAAGATAAAGAAATTCGCAATCTTAAGCGATCAGAATTCTTTCGGCCAGAGCGGTACCGAAGAGTTAAAGAAGCTTGCGCCAAAAGCCGGTCTTGAAATCGTCGAAGTACAAAGCTATAAGACGGAAGATACCAATATGACGGCACAGCTTACAAAGATAAAGGGAACAAAAGCGGAAGCTCTTGTAGTTTGGGGAACCAACCCCGGTCCGGCTCAGGCCGCAAAGAACATGAAAGAGCTTGGAATAACAATCCCGTATATCGGAAGCCACGGTATCTCGAATAAGACCTTTATTACCCTTGCAGGGCCGGCGGCAGAGGGCGTTGTCTTCCCGGCCGGAAGGGCCCTTGTTCCAAGTTCTGCAAAAGGCGCGCAGGCCGAGGTTATCAACAAATTTATGAGCGGCTACAAAGCAAAATACAAAGATAACCCAAACACATTTGCAGGACATGCCTATGATGCGATTAACATACTTGCAGATGCATTGAAGACGGCCGGTAGCAACAACGAGAAACTAAGAACCGAAATCGAAAAGACGACCGGCTTTGTCGGAATCAGCGGTATTTTTAACTATACTCAGAAAGACCACGACGGCACAACATTAAACGATATGGTTATGGTCGAAATCAAGGACGGCAAGTGGATTGAGAAAAAGGCGACCGAGAAAAAATAAGAAATGCATTTTGACCAGTTCTTACAATACCTGATAAGCGGAATAACCAGCGGGAGCATTTACGCCCTTATAGCATTGGGATTCACCCTAATACATAACTCCACGAAACTTATAAACTTTGCGCAAGGTGAATTCGTAATGCTTGGGGGCTTAATTGCGATATCTCTATACTCCGCAGCAGGGCTACCCCTCATCATTGCGATTCCTATATCAATTATACTTGTAGCCATAGTAGGTATTGTTTTTGAGCGGCTGGCGATTCGGCCACTGAGAAACTCATCCAATATTACCTTAATAATAGTTACTGTCGGCGTTTCAATCCTATTAAAAAATGTAGCCATGATACTCTGGGGAAGGGACCCCCAGTCGCTGCCGGCCTTCACGGGGGATAAGCCCATAGCATTATTCGGGGCCACAATAACACCGCAAGCTCTCTGGGTAATAGCGGTAACAGTCATAACAGTCGTGCTTCTTCAGGTATTTTATAAGAGATCGATTGTAGGGAAGGCGATGAAGGCAAGCGCCATAAATCCGCCGGCGGCAAACCTGATGGGGATTAACACGTCAAATATTGTGATGCTGTCGTTTGCGATGAGCGCGGGCTTCGGAGCTATGGCTGGTGTCCTCATAACGCCCATATCAATGACCGGCTACTCAGTAGGCGGGTTTCTCGGGTTGAAGGGGTTTGCCGGAGCGGTTCTCGGCGGACTGGACAACCCAGTCGGGGCAGTCCTCGGCGGCGTCGTTTTGGGAATAATCGAGTCGCTTAGTATCGGCATAATCGACTCGGGATACAAAGATGCGGTTGCGTTCTTTATCCTCCTCTTAGTCCTTTTTATAAGACCGAGCGGTATTCTAGGCGATAAAGTAAGGGAGAAAGTGTAATGGTTGCGGTAAGGGCGCTGCTAAAGACAAGGCGTACAGGGCTTGCTCTGTATGGCACTGCGATGGCGCTCCTACCGCTCATGTTCTCCAACGATTATTACGTAAAAGTGCTGATTATTCTGGGAATAAACATCCTGATAGTTTTAGGATTAAATTTGCTCATGGGATACGCGGGACAGGTCTCGATAGGGCATGCTGCGTTTTACGGCATGGGGGCGTATGCCTCGGCTATTGTAACGACAAAATACGGTATGTCTCCCTGGTTCGGATTACTGGCTTCAATAATTCTTGGGGGGATAGTTGCATATGGGATCGCAATTCCAACGCTAAGGCTTAAAGGGCACTACCTCGCAATGGCCACGCTCGGGTTTGCGGAGATTGTGCACGTTTTGTTTCTTCAGTTAAAAGATATTACCGGGGGCACAGACGGTATCTCCGGCATATCCACCTTATCGATTGCCGGGTTTTTGTTCGACAGCCCTCAAAAGCTATATATACTGGTTTGGATTGTTGTCATGGCCGGGTTGATTATATCGATAAACCTTGCGAACTCGCGGGTGGGCCGGGCATTAAGAGCCGTTCATGGAAGCGAGATAGCTGCGGCATCCATGGGGATTGATACCGCAAAGTATAAAATCCAGATATTTGTCCTAAGCGCTGTTTTTGCATGTATCGGCGGGAGCCTGTACGCACATATGGCAGGTTTCGTAAGCCCGGACTCATTTACGCTGGGCGTCTCGATTACTTTGGTGACTATGGTTGTGTTAGGGGGAATGGCTAACGTTTGGGGGGCGATTATCGGTGCGTCAACGTTAACTATCCTGGAGGAGTATCTCAAGGGCTACGAGGACTTTAACATGGTTATCTTCGGCTTGATACTTGTACTGGTTATGGTATTTATGCCGCAGGGTCTATATGGTGCCGGTACGAGGGTTATAGGTTTAATAAAGCGCAGGTTTAAATTAATACCCGATACGGCAGGTGAAGAAAGTGCCGCTTCTTGAGGTAAAAAATCTATGCAAGCAGTTTGGCGGTTTAACCGCTGTTGATAATGTGGACTTTAGGGTTTATACAGATCAGATAAAAGCGATTATCGGCCCAAACGGGGCCGGTAAGACTACGGTGTTTAATATGCTGACCGGGGTTGATAAGCCGACGTCCGGGAAAATCGTTTTTGAGGGAATTGATATCTCGGGAAAGAAGCCCCATGTTATTACGGGGCTCGGCATATCGAGAACCTTCCAAAACACCCAGATATTTAAAAACATGAGCGTTGTTGAAAACGTAATGGTGGGTCGGCATATAAGGACGAAAAACGGGATGCTAAAGTGCATGATAGGGTTACGATCGGCACGTATCGAGGATTCTGAGAGCATGGATAAAGCGTGTTCTCTTCTAAAGCTTGTTGGGATGGAGAAAAAGGCGAATAAATCTGCAGATGACCTTCCGGTTGGTGAGAGACATCTTCTTGAAATTGCAAGGGCGCTTGCAACCGAGCCCAAACTATTGTTGCTTGATGAGCCGGCCGCAGGATTAAACAACGAAGAGACGGGAAAACTTGCCGAGGTCATTTATAAGATAAGGGGCGGCGGAGTAACGGTTCTGCTCGTCGAGCACGATATGAGCTTAGTCATGGATATATCAGACGAGGTGGTCGTTTTGAACTTTGGCGAAAAGATCGCCGAGGGTCCTCCGCTTCTTATACAACAGGATGGGCAGGTAATCCAGGCATATCTCGGGCAGGCGGTAGAACATGCTTAACGTGAGCGGTTTAAATGTTGCATACGGCCACGTCCAGGTATTAAGGGGAATTAGTATTTACGTTAACGAGGGCGAGATAGTGACGGTAATCGGATCGAACGGGTCCGGCAAGTCGACGCTTCTTAAGGCGATATCCGGCATTGTTAGAGCAAACGCCGGAGAGATAAAGTTTAACGGCAGACATATCGAGCGGAATCCCGCTGAGAAGATAGTATCGCACGGCATATCCCAAGTGCCGGAGGGGCGCCAACTTTTCGGCGAACTAACGGTTTTAGAAAACCTGCAACTTGGAGCATATCTAAGATATCGGAAAAGGGGCGGGTCAAAGGCCGAAATAGTAAGAGATCTGGAGTTCGTTTACACGATGTTTCCGGTTTTAAAGGATCGCGTGGGCCAACCGGCCGGGACGCTCTCAGGAGGAGAGCAGCAGATGCTTGCGATCGGCCGGTCGCTAATGTCTCGGCCGAAGATGCTTCTGCTGGACGAGCCTTCTATGGGGCTTGCGCCTATAATCATCCAGAACATTTTCGAAACTTTGAAGGACCTTCGTGAAAAAGGACTCACCCTTCTGCTCGTTGAGCAGGATGCGTTTGTCGCGCTTGAGCTTGCGGATCGCGGATATGTTTTACAAAACGGTTCCGTTGTTCTTCACGACACCGGCAGTAATCTTCTAAATAATGAAGAGGTAAGAAACATCTACTTCGGGCAGCGAAAAACTAGGGGAAGCCAATAGCCAAAAAGCCAATGGAAATACTAAATCTTATTGGCTCTTGCCTATTGGCTGCTTGGCTGGCAGGTAGAGTTTAAAGGGGTAAGAGGGTTATTAAAGACCTGAATAGTTCAAGTGAAGGATAGGGTTAGAAAATGATATGGAATCCTGAATATGAGTGCATGGACAGGCAAAAACTAAAAGAGCTCCAGCTTAAGCGGTTGCAGGCATTGATAAGGTGGGTCTACAACGAAGTGCCTTTCTACCGGGAAAGGCTGGAAGAGGCGGACGTTAAAATCTCAGATATTAAGACCCTGGAAGACATCCAGAAACTTCCATTCACCACAAAAGACGACCTTCGCGATAACTATCCGTTCGGAATGTTTGCGGTCCCGATGGAGAACGTGGTCAGGGTGCATTCATCTTCTGGGACGACGGGAAAGCCGATTGTTGTCGGCTATACGAGAGCGGATATTAATACATGGTCTGAGTTAACCGCAAGGATAGCGACGGCCGGCGGGGCGACCGCAAAAGATATTGCACAGATGTCGTTCAGTTACGGTTTGTTTACCGGAGGATTTGGTATGCATGCCGGCCTTGAAAGAATCGGCGCGTCGGTTGTTCCGGTCTCAACAGGAAATACCGAGAGGCAGATTATGTTGATGAAAGACTTTGGCACGACGGTTCTGGTTTGCACGCCATCTTACGCGCTTCATATCGCGGAAGTTGGCGAAGATATCGGCGTCGATTTCTCTAGACTTCCGCTAAGAGTCGGTTTGTTCGGGGCTGAAAGATTCAGCGAGAAAATGAGGCAGGAGATCGAGTCGAAGCTTCATATATCGGCGACGGATAACTACGGTTTAACCGAGGTAATCGGCCCGGGTGTCGCCGGCGAGTGCGGGCACAAGGATGGTCTTCACATCAACGAAGACCACTTTTTAGTCGAGACGATCGACCCGGATACCGGAGAGCAGCTTGAGCCGGGAAATGAAGGGGAGCTGGTGTTTACAACACTGACAAAAGAGGCGTTTCCGGTTATCAGATACAGGACTCGCGATTTGACAAGGCTTATGACGGAGCCTTGCGCTTGCGGAAGAAGCCTGGTACGGATGGAGAAAGTAAAGGGAAGAACAGACGATATGATTATCGTAAGGGGTGTAAATATCTGGCCGTCCCAGATAGAGAGCGTACTTTTTGAGATCGAGGGAATCGAGCCGCATTATAAAATAATAGTGGATAGACACGGGTCGATGGACGTAATCGAAGTCCTGGTAGAGATGTCAAGTGAGATATTTCCCGGAGGAATGAAAGAACTTGTCGCTTTTGAGCGCAACATAGAGGAAAAACTTCAAACCGTGCTGGGGATAAGGGTAGATGTAAGACTTGTAGAGCCTAAGTCTCTGGATAGAGCAAGTGGAAAATCACAGAGAGTTGTAGATAAAAGAGACCTTTAAAGATATATTCTATAGTAGTTGCCCGATTCATCGGGCGCAAAGTAGTTGCCTGATTTATCAGACGTAAATTGTAATAAGGACGATTTAGATGATGCACGAGGCCAAAAGCTCAAAGCACGACAAGATCGATGTGGACGATACCGAAAACTCAGGTCGGAACAAGGTCGTAAAAAACGCGATAGCCTGGGTTATTTTAATTGTGGTCGGTACAATGGTATGGAAAATGGCCGCGCCGGTGCTGCCCAAGAAGCCACACGAAAAGATAGCGAATGAAGCCACCGAGACGGCTTCTAACTCCGCCGGAAGCGAGAAATCCACAAAGGATAAAAACTCAAACAAAGGGACAGGGAATATTAGTTTGCCCTCAGGAGCAGACAGGGTCCAGGTTGTTGCGAGCGCGCTAAATGTAAGGGCGGAGCCTGATCTAAAAAGCGATAAAGTAACAGTGCTAAGCAAGGGAACAATTGTGCAGGTTTTGGACAGAAGCGGACAGTGGGTCAAAATAAAAACAGCGCAGGGCAATGTCGGCTATATAAAGGCGAGCCCGGAGCTTATAAGAGCGGCTCCGTAAGTTATACGGCGGAAGAAGCAAAAGACGTAAGGGGAATTGATGTATCGCGAGGATAAGGAAAAGAGCAAACTATTAGGTATCGCTGGAGACTATTATCGGGTACGCGCACTCAATGTATACGAGGAGCTACCGGCCGACTTAGAGTGGCAGAAAGATGTACTTTACAGGGCGTCGAAGGCCTATCCAAGCAAACTAAAGGTAACGTGCCGGATACAGGTGCTGACGCAGGACAAAACGGTACATGAAATAGCAAATCTAAGCAGTAGGAAAAGGGCAAAAAAAAGGCTACGAAAAGTTAAAGAGGATCTGCGCGAGCTGACGAAGACGGAGTTTGACGAGAAGTACAAGATAATCGACACAAGTGACTACAGCAACGATATGGTAAGTTCTACCAACAACCTGATGATGCCGAATACGATATACTTCACGGGGCTTAAGGATACTTCAAATGAGAACTTGTAACTGCGGCAATGCTTCGAGTCTGGAGCGCCGCCTTAGAAGGGAAGGGCAACTTTGTGAAGAGCGAAAGTAGTTGCCACATTTATGGGGCGCACCTGTAGTTGCCACATTTATGGGGCGCGGAGTAGCTTTAACCGTTTTGACTCAAGTGCGCGCCCGAGTCAGAGACAAGAAACAAGAAACAAGAAACAAGAAACAAGAAACAAGATATTACTATACATCCTAGACCTGACTGTCTGTTCTCTGTTATCTGACTTCTGATTTCTGATCCGGGCAACTACACCGCCTGATAAATCAGGCAACTACCTGGCTCGGTGAATAGAGAAACTGCCCAATTGCAAAACCCCAGATTAACATAACATATATTATGGTAAGTAATGTTTCTAGGTGATTTCCGTTACTTAGGCAAGTCTGCGGGTGCAATGCGTCGGCGTTTTGCACCCGCAGAAGCTTTTAGTTTGCCTCTTTTTTTTGTTGATTCTTCTAGCTTTTCATTCGCCTTATTTATCTTTTTATTAAGCTTAATCCCTACTTAAAAGCTCCTACTATACCTGCGCTAACTTACTCTTGTCTACATATTAAGTCTTATAAAGCCCAAAATTAGGCTTCATCATTTGCCCCAGGAGCGACGAAAAAAGTATCGGTAATATATTTGTATGTTGCTACAGGTTGTGCAAGTGCGCGCCCGATAAATCTGGTAACTACCGGATAATTTTTTGCATAACAAGGGCAAATTATGGATATTAATAAGTAAACGGCAATGATGGCTATGAAAACGATTGAAAAGACGATCAAGATAGATGCCCCGATAGATGTTGTATTTGCGACTTGGGCGAATTATACAAGCTTTCCAGCAATTACCAGTTACGTGATTATGGCCGAGCGTGTGACTAACAGACACTCGCATTGGCTTGTCGATATACTCGGCTACCGTATCCAATTTGAAGCCGAGCTTGACCAACTAAAGCCAAATAAATTTATCTCATGGCATTCCGTAACCAGTATTCACCACTTCGGTTCGGTATACTTCTCGCAGGATAGCAAATATACGCAGGCCACCCTTCGCCTGCTGTTTGAGATCGATAACCTGGCTATTGATCTTGTAGATGACCTGGATATCGCCTGGAATGAATTCGATGGAGTATTTGAGGATATATTGGATAGCTTTAAGAAATACGTCGAGCAGATGTGGTGGCAAGTCGCAGCGGTAATATAATTGAAATCCCCTACACAAACAGGTTTACCAACTCGCCTATCGAGACATCCACCAATCCCTTATCGGTAATTTTTAGCTTTGGAACAGTAGCTAATGTAATAAATGAAAGAGCCATGAATGGATCGCTTGGCTTGGTGCCAAGCTCCTTGGCTACCTGCTGCAGGGCCTTTAGCTTGTTGTAAACTTCTTTACCCTCTTCCTCCGACATCAACCCGGCTATGCGAAGCGGCAGCGATGCCAGCACCTCGCCGTTATCTACCACAACCAATCCTCCCTGCATATCGATTACGGTGTTTACAGCCATAGCGATATCTTCATCTTCTACGCCAACAACCACGATATTGTGCGCATCGTGCGCCACGCTTGAGGCAATAGCTCCCGAGTGCAGTCCAAATCCTTTAACCAGCCCGACAAAAAGTTTAACCTCATGGCTATACCTGTTAACAACTGCGATCTTTAGCAGATCCGCCCGCCGGTCACTTACAATCATCCCGTTAACCGTCGGGGTCGCAACAACCTCTTCCCCGGTAACTACCTCATCGGGCACGATCTTAATGGCCCTAACCCGTTTTCTCTTGGCCGTAAGCGCGAAGTCATCGGGCTTAACCTTTGACGTGAGGATGCTGTTTTCCAGGCTAACAGGCGGTTTGTATTCTTGAACGTATTGGAAATCCTGGCCTACATCGTAGATAATTACCCCGTTTTTAACCACTGTTCTTATATACACCTCGGTCAAGTCCTCAAGAATTAGAAGGTCGGCTATCCTGCCCGGGACTATCGCTCCCCTATCGTGAAGCCCGTAGTGCTGGGACGGGTTAATGCTGACCATCTGGAGCACCAGCCTTATATCGGCACCCTTGACTATCGCCTTGCGTACGATACTGTCGATATGGCCGTGCTCAATAACATCGGTAAGGCTTAAGCCATCGGTAACCAGGGCCATGTTGCGAGCCGCCATATAGTTGGCTGCCGGAAGCAGTTTGTCTAAATTCTTTGCAACAGAGCTTTCTCTAACCAGCAGAAACATGCCTTTACCAATTTTCTCCAGACCTTCGGCAAGCTCGGCCGTCTCATGGTCCGATGTCGGTCCGGTTATGAGATAGGCGTTAAGCCTTTTCCCTTTGAGTTCCGGTGCGTGGCCGTCTATGATATCATGTTGTGCAACCAGTATCTTCTCGAGAACCGACGGACGACCGGCCATTATCCCTGAGACGTCCATCACCTCTCCAAGCCCGATAAAAGCGGGGTCGGATAGCAGCATCGCGATCTCGTCTTTACTGATGCCGGCCCCTGTTGTCTCGATATCCGGCGAAACCGAGGGAACGCTGGAAGGAGCCATAAAAAAGAAATCGATGGGGACATCGCGGGTGGCCCTCAAGAGGTAATTAATACCGGTTATACCGGCAATATTGGCGATTTCATGGGGGTCGGCAATGCAGGTTGTCGTACCGTGTTTTATAAGCTCAATGGCAAGCTCCTCGGGCCTTAACATCGATGTTTCTATGTGCATATGGGCGTCGATAAAGCCCGGGATTATGATTGAGCGCGAGACGTCACGCTCATACGAGCCCTTGTACCTGCCGACGCCTGCAATTACGCCGCGGTGGATAGCAATATCCACAGTCTCAAAAGCACCGGTAAACACGTTAACGATCTCGGCGTTTTTCAACACAAATTCGGCCGGCTCAATACCGCGCGCCACCTGAATTAACTCATAAAGCTCCCCGTAGTCCATGTGTAGATTATTCCTAAGCCACACTGTTTTTAACAACGTGCTTTGATGTGTTTTAGTATTTTCACTGGCTGTTTGGCTGTCTTTAAATGCCGGTGCTACCAAACCCCCCTGCCCCGCGTATGGTCTCGTCCAACTCTTCAACCAAGTTAAACTTGACCTGCTCAACCTTTTGGATGACAAGCTGGGCGATTTTATCCCCCTTCTTAACCTCAAAGGGCTCCGTTTTATCGGTGTTAATAAGGATAACCCCGATTTCTCCCCTATACTTGCTATCTATGAGTCCAGGTGTATTTACAAGGCTGATGCCGTACTTTAGCGCGAGGCCGCTTCTTGGTTGCACAAATCCCGCATAGCCAATTGGGATGGATACGCTTACACCTGTTGGGATAAGGGCCCTCTCGCCCGGCGGTATCGTTTGATCGATCCTGCTTCTTAGGTCGCAGCCCGCATCACCCTCGTGGGCATACTTGGGAACCGGTAAGTCTTTATCAAGCAGTTTGATGTTGATTTGCAAGTGCTCTGCCTCCTTGTTTTCGTATGCCGGCTTGTCCTGATAAAAATATGTTAGCAGAAAGCAGTACATGTCTGCATCTTAATCACTGTTTTGCCTGATAATCAGATATGCGCCTTATAAAATAAAATTTAGTGAAAAATATAACATATTTTTGTTGACATTAGTTAACGAACGCTTATAATAAATATAAGTACATATAATAGTGCCGCTGAATTTATCTATCGCCATACGGATGGGTGCCGTTACTGGGGCTAAGTTATAGATACAGCGGCACTTAGAACTATCGCTGTTAGGCTGAATATATAGTCGTAGCACCTCTCGCTCCTTTAATTTTAGTATTTCATCTTAGTCGGTATTCCACGCTCCTTTAAATTTCATATTTATCCTGTAACGAAAGGAGGTGAAAACAAATGAAAAAGGCTTTAATTATCTTGATGGCTGTTGCGATGTTGTTTGCCATGACCAGTTTAGCACTCGCCACAGATATCACCCCTAACACGTATAGCCTGAATGGTGCCAATGGTATAGCCACTGGTGCTAAGGACTGGGGTGAAAAGATCCAGGGTACTAACACGTACTTTAACCCGATAACCGGGGCAACCGTAACTCTTCCGACCTATGACGGTCTCGGAAATAGCACGCACCCGTATGGTACCTGGAACAGCCCGTATACCTATGGAATCGATGGTTACAACTACAACGATGCCCAGGATTATACGGCTGATGGCACCCAGACGGGCGTGGGAGACCATAAGGTATTCCCGGTTCCAACACCGTTCCAGGGGTTATTTGGGACGAGCGTTGAGACAACCCTTACAGCGAACTTCACCTCTGGTCCACATGGTGGTTATCTTACGACTACTCATAGATGCCGTGAGTGCCACGCAGTCCACCGTGCAGCAGGTAAGTTCAAATTGATGAGGGCCAACACCAGGTTTGAGGCATGTGATTGGTGCCATGGTACCGGTGCAGGCTCTGGATTTAACATCCAGATGGACAGCGATGATGCCTACACCACGGAGTACAATACCGGCCACACCATGGGCTTCGGTATCCAGAGCGGTAAGTGGAAAGCTCCAGATGATACCTATCCGGCGTTTACACCAAACTACTGGTTGGGTGGATTCTCTTGCTTTGACTGCCACAGCCCGCATGCTAACCCGCAGAGGATCATGGGTTATGACCAGAACGGTAAACCGATCGAGTCAGTGGTCAAGCTGGAAACCGGCGAGGTCTATAACATTGGTAACCCGGGCCACGACATGTTCACGGCGGGCGGCAATGGTTTCGCAGATGCATCTAAGGGCGATGGCACGTACTGGGCAGTAGGACTCGGTGGTCCGCTTCCGAAGTCGAAACCATACTACCTAGCCGGTAGCTGGCTTCTGCTTAAGGACCCAGACCGCGAGTTGGCAACCACTACCGAGACCGGGCTAATGCCCGATGTCTACTCCTTGCAAAAGGCTATGACCGGTAGCAATTGGGGTAAGCAATATCCAGATGGCAATTGGTACCTGTATGAAAGTCCTCTAACTCAAGACTCAGCTATAGGAACCATTACTGCTGGACAGGAGATTCCAGACACTGTTGATGATACTCTAAAAGAGTTTACTGGATCAAAGGACTATCCGGTCAATAAGATTCCAACTGACTGGAACAACCCACTCGCCAGTGCGGTTATACTTGACAACACCAACCTGTTTGGGATGATTTATCCACCTGATGCCGACGGCAGCATTGCGGATAGTGCCGGTTTTGGCAATCTCTTAGGCTACAATGTGCGTAATCCGGTCTGTAGGTCGATTATGCTAAGTGAGTTCTGTACCGATTGCCATGATGGTAACGCCGGACTGCATACCACAGCAGCCCCGCTCTTCAGCGAGGACCGTGCTCTGAGGGATCAGACACAAACAGGCACAGATACTGCTGGTCCGATCACCGGTAATACCACTAATTGGAAGGGCGAGTATGACATTGGCTACGGCCACGATACGGCTCCTCGTCATTGCGGTCGAGCAATGAGGTTCAACCCAGAGGACAGTGTTGATTCAGGTCCACATTGCCGCAACTGCCATAAAGGCTCAAGCGGTTGTGGCGGATGCCACAACACCGACCCGATGCAAGACTTACACATTACTACTACGGACACTGCTCTGGCGGCTAATAACGGCCGTGCCGCGGTTACGTATTTGTTTGCATCGATGTTTGATATGGGCAACCAAATGACTACGGTCCCAGACCCGTATTTCCCAAATTGGCCGGGTTATAATCAAACTATGGGTAATACAGATACTCCTTATGCGGGCTACTTCTACCCGTACAGCACGTACGATCTGGAAAAGACCAGCAATGGCTATGACAACCAGATCGCGATGGCGCTTGTTAACGTAGGCAATACGGGCACCGGCGTCGTTGGCATGCTCAAGAACTCACGTACGGTTTCCTGGAGTGACTGGAGAGGTTCCCCGGGCATAGCAACCAAGTCCTGCTCTGACGACGGCCTAAGCTGGCCGCACAGAACCCTTGGCTGGAAGATGCTGAAGGATGACCTGTTCGGTATTGACGTAACCGGCAGCACCAGCGGCGGGTCAACAGTCATCGGCCCAGGAGAGACAAGGTCGATGGAAGGCGGTTCGCTGGGTGGCAACAAGGCGCACGACATCGATAGCGTTTGCTTGGATTGCCACAACCCGACAATCTGGAACGCTGGTCAGGTGCAAACCGCAGCCGGACATGTTGATGACCCGAACAATCCAAATGATAACTTAAATGACGAGCTTCTCCTAAGAGGCTTGCCGTAAAAGTCGTCATAACTTACAAAGACTACTTACAAGCAACTTACAAGAATTGCTTACAAATAACATAAAACAAACAAGAGGCCCGTTATCAAACGGGCCTCTTCCTGTCATCATTTAAAGTTTCCCTCGTTATCTTGCTTATTCCTAGGGTAAAGATAAAAACGGAGGTGCATTTTTATGAAACCGGAGGAGCTTAGCTTTGACCAGTGTATGCAGGAGCCCGGGGTATATTACAATCCCGATAACGGCATAATCATAAAGATAAGCAGGGTTTCGCCTCTTATGTATAACCAGGAGCAGCTTGCAAGGGGAAAGAAAGGCGGCGAGCCCTCCTCAATATGCTATAAGGTGTCGGATGACCCCGGGCTAAATGATGACGAGGTCGAGGCAATAATAAGGGCAAAGCAACTTTAAAGGATGTTTATAAAGAATCGTATTCGAGGGCCCGCTCACGGGTCATGGTTCTCATAAACTTGCCGTATTGGCAGGAGGATATGCAGTAAAGCGCACAATATCCTTGCTCAAGGCAGTATATTGGCTTGCTGCCAAGCTCGTCTATCTTATCACCCATTAACTCGCGAAGGTACATCACGGTTTCTTCCCTGGATTCTTCCCTATGAAACGCCTGCAGAAGATCCACAACCGAGCATTTTTGGTGACAACTATCGAGGCAATAACGTGTTTCACTGCAGGAACTGACAGTTGTCTTAAGCTTCTGCCATTCCTCATCGGAGAGATGCTCTATATATAGAATAGCGGTTTCAATATCCGTCAACCTGATCGACCTGCCATTCAACGGTTATGAACCAATTTTAGCATACTCCGGGGAGTATTTCATCAGCCACGCAAGTAAACCGGCAAGGATTTGGAGGCCTCCTGTGCCAAATCCGCTAGAAAATCTTTATTGTATGGCTTTATCTCGCCCGCAGAAGGCTCTAGCGTGACTTTTGGGTTGTATTGCTGAAGGTGGTAGCGTTTTGCACCGGCTTTGGCCAGGTATTCGGCTATTTGCAGCACATCTTCACGCTCAACAAACGTTGGGACGGCGGTAGTTCTAAACTCAACCTCGAGGTTGCTTTTTGATTCAGCCTCTATCAAAAGATCGATGGACTGTTTGACCTTTTCAGACATGTCGGGTTGCTGCGTGGCCAGCGGGTATTTACTAAAACTTGTCTTAATGTCAAGGGCGACCGCATCTATTAGCTTATCGTCGATGAGCGACTTTAGCATCCTGGGTTGTGTCCCGTTAGTGTCAAGCTTTATCTGAAGACCGAGCCCTTTTATAAAGCGCGCAAGCTCAGGGAGTTTGCTGCTTATGGTGGGCTCTCCGCCGCTTATGCAAACGCCGTCGACCCATCCCCCCTTGGACGTAAGGGCGTCTTTAAGCATATCCTGCGGTATATCGGGAAGATTTTTATGGTCTAAAACCAGCGAGGCGTTGTGGCAAAACGGACAGCGGAAGTTGCAATTGCCTAAAAAGATCGTGGTGACAAGCCGCCCTTCCCAATCCAGCATACTTAACGGGACAAAACCCTTGATACCAAATGACATAACCGCAGCATCTTCTTTTACAGCCATTTTGAAATAGCCTCCCTGCTCGGTACCTCGCCTCTCCAGGAGGCAAGCTCCTGGCCGCCCCCGTCGGTTACGATGATAGATGGTGTCGACATAACTCCATAGAACGCTGCTTCCGCCAACCCATCAACTTCATCTATGTTGAAAAGTTCCGCCTTGGGGCTATCAGCGACAAGCGCCTTGGCCGCAGGGCACTTTGCACAGTTTTCCTTCCAGAACAATTTGATTTTCTCCGACATTCTTGCTTCCTCCATTGCTACATATCATTGTCCGTTGCCCGACACGCTTGTCTCGGCGACAAGCCCGGTTCTTATCCTGTCTCTTAACTCGCCGGTTTTGCCCTTATTCCAGGTCGGGATCTTTGAGTAGTACCCCACGATGCGGGTTATCCCGTAGACTTCTGCCGATCCGCAATTCGGGCAGGTTTCATGAAGTCCCCTTGATGTGCGCCTGCAGGAATCGCAGACGGTAAACTCGGGGCTAAACGCGATTTGCTCGGCACGCGTTGTCCTAAACGTCTTCAGGACAAAGTTCTCAATTGATTTTGGTGAGGGCTCTTTCTCACCCAGCCAGATGTGGATGATGGCCCCGGCCTCGATTAGCGGATGGAAGAGACTTTGCTTTCTTACCCTCTCGACATAGTCGACGTCTGCCTCAACCGAGACATGGATGCTGTTGGTATAGTAATACTCGTTTGTATCGAGGTTTCCTTTGATAACGCGCCTTGTTTGCTCCGGGTAATATTTCATGTCGAGCTTGGCAAGGCGGTAGCCGGATGACTCTGCAGGGGACTCCTCCAGGACCATCTTGATCCCGTATTGGTCCGAGAGCTGTCTGCACTTTAGATTCATATGCGAGATAACCCTTAGGCCGAACTTTAAAGCCTCGTCGGATTCGTGAAGCTCCATGCCTTTATGAATCTGGACCATCTCATTTAATCCAAGAAGCCCGCAGAGGTAGGTCAATCTATCCATCCTCAGGTACGTCTCACCATCCCTTGCCATGCTAAGCATGGCAAGCGGACCGTTGTGCCCAAGCTCCATGAGCTCGCCGATAAAGTGTTTCTTCTGGACGTGGGCCTTGGCGACCAGCTCCATCGTCTTATTCAGCTCGGCAAAGATAAGCTCGTCGTTGCCATGCGCCTTATACGCGATCCTGGGCAGGTTGATGGTCACGTTCTGTAGTGCCGAGAAGCGCATCTTCTCGGGTGCCCTGGCCTCTTCCAGGTCCTGCTCCCCAAGTTTCAGTTTGAGGCGGCAGCACTGGCTGACGGTGACCGCGTCGCCACGGTCAAAGACAAAGTATGTGATGCCCTGCTTGGATGCGACAAGGCATGCGAGATCGAGAAATTCCTGCCAGCCGTCCGTTTTGAAGAATTCCTCGTTGATGTGAAGAAGCGGTTTTGGAAATACGAATGTCTTGCCGTTTGCATCACCCTCAAGGTAAACCTCAAACATAGCCTTGAGGAACGCCTGTGCCTCTTTCTCATATTCCCTGTACGTCTTCCCAGTATACTCGCCGCCGGGGCCGATGGCCTGGGTATCGGCAAAGTGTCTTGGGATATTCCAGTAAAGGTTGAAATCGGTAAAGGTAACTTGTGAGCCCCTGGCTCCGGCGAGTTGGTTGAACTCGTATATCAACATTTGCGCGAGCTGCCTGATCTCGTCAAAGGTCTTATCGACCAGGTAAGGCGCAAAGAACATATTAACTGCTTCCCAGCCAACCGCACCGGCATAGTGGGCCTGCAGACTTGAGGCCATCTTTACCATGTGCCCGATTAAAACCTCCGGGTGCTTTGCCGGTCTTGAGGTGCTGGTTATATTAGGAAGGGATATCCCGTATTTCTTTATATATTCAAGCGAATGACCGCCGCAGTAAGGACGAATAATAAAACCGAGATCATGTAGATGTATATCGCCCATGAGGTGAGCCAGGGCTACATCCTCGCTGAACACCTTTCTTAAGGCGAACTCCTTAAGGATAGTCTCAGCAAGGGTTAAGTTTATGGATTCAGGATTATGAGTGGTGTTGCTGTTCTCCTTGTTTGGATTCATAATGATCTCCTCGACGTCAAACATTGGTAAGCCGAGGTGGGAGTGTTTTTTGTGCATCATCGTCAGGTTTCTCTGAAGGAGCTCGAGGTCGACAAGCTCTCTGATGATACTGGTGGTGATAGAGCTGAAGTTGCTCTCAAAAATCTTGCGCTCAACAGCGCTTGCAATATCGTTGGCCAAGCTCTCGCTGGCCTCCGTTTCTTTGACGAGGGAGTCAACAATTTTTGACTTGTCCCAAATATTTATCTCCGATTTCGAAGTTGTGCTTACGAGCAGGGCGATATCGGTTGCGTCACCCTCTTCACGATAGGTCTTTACTACGTTGATGATTCTTTTGGGTAAGGCTTTACTATCTATTCTAACTTCTGCTTCAGAATCTGCCGCGACTGTTAATTTGGGCATATCTTACATTTACCTCCTCTTGAACCACTACTTTGAACACTTTTAAGACTCGCTTTGCCTCTGCTTGGCTATGTACGATGCTACGAACCAAATAACCATCTACCAGTGCTATGAACGTATGTTTAATTACTGTTTTTATTGGTATTTAATTCCTGCGGCTTGTGTGCCAACTTTGCTGTCACTGCTACAACCGGAACTAGATCAACTTTTCCAACTCTTGTGTGAACTCTTCAAGATCTTTGAACTCCTTGTAAACAGAGGCAAAGCGAATATAAGCTACTTTGTCAATTTCCTTTAAAACTTTCAGAACTCGATCGCCTAATTCTTTAGATGTTACTTCGTGTTGAAACTCATTGCGTAAGCTGCCTTCAATATCGTCTACGATTTGTTCTGCTTTTTCCCGATCCACCTGCCTTTTTACGAGTGCGCGCAATATACCCTCTAGAAGTTTAGTTCTACTGAATGGTTCGCGCTCCCCGTTTTTCTTAATCACCGTAAGCGGTATTTCTTCAACTTTCTCAAAGGTTGTAAATCGCTTACCACATTCGAGACACTCACGTCTTCTCCGCGTAACCCCGCTCGTCTCGTTGAGCCTCGAATCGACAACCTTTGAATCGTTAAACCCGCAGTAAGGACACTTCAATTTAACACCTTATTAACGAGTTATCCACAAACTTATCCACAACATATTGAGTGTGTAGCAATAGTATACCACTACATATGGTGGAGTTAAACAGATTTGGATAGAAATTTTTGCGCCACTTGCATAACCGCAGGAAGTAGCCCCTAAAAAATTTAAATATAAGTATAAGGTGCCGTTCTTGAAAGATTGAAAGATTGAATATATTGGTAAGATGCCCATGGTAAGGTACCTGGCTTGAAAGATTGTTGAAAGATTACAAAATAGGTAGGATTTGCAATCTTTCAATCTTTCAAGCCAGGCACCCTTCGTTCGCCAGGTACCCTTCGCACCCTTCTCCTTCTTCCCCTCTTTTGACTGTATTGGCCACCGTATATTACCAGCTTCTTTAAGTTTATCACCGCTGCTGTTAAAAGAACTTGTGTTTTTCAAGCCTGCACCTTTTGTGAACCACCAACGGAATGTGCTAATATATTAGACATATTCGGTCGATATTATCTTTTAAGGATGATTCTATGAAACTAACTATGCAGGGAGAGTATGCGATACGGGCGATGCTGGAGCTGGCCCGCGAATACTCTAGTGGAAAACTGATATCGGCAAAAGAGCTGGCAGTTCGGCAAGATATCCCTCCAGTATTTTTAACGAAAACACTAGGCGTGCTTGCGAAAGCAGGGTTGATTGTAAACCAGAGAGGGTCTCGTGGAGGAATCAGGCTTGCCAAAGACCCTTCCAGGATCACAATCCAAGAAGTCGTGGAAGCGATTGAGGGACCATTTAAGCTAAACATGTGCTTGGGCGTTACGGGCGCATGTGATAGAAAACCGGGTTGCAAGGTTCACCGGGTATGGCATCGCGCCCAAGAGGCGATGCTAAAGGAGCTTTCTGTAACTCTTGATAAGGTTATCTAACCAAAAAGGTTTCGTTCGGCGGAAATTCTCAACGAGAATTTCCGCCGAACTTTTGTATCTTTAGTATTTCAATTCTTCATCAATCCTTGCCGGCGAAAACAGTTTATAGTGCCAGACTTGATAGACAAGTACCACCGGAAGGAAAATTATCGTTGCCACAAGCATGATCTTTAAAGTATACGGGCTGCTTGATGTATTAAACGCCGTCAGACTGTAGGCAGGGTTAATTTTTGACGGAAACATATTTGGGAACAAGCCGATGACGCTGGTGATGACCGTCAGCAGCACAGTTAAAGACCCAGTTAGAAGCGAACCGGCAGCTTGTCCCCTGCCAAGCAACACGCGTGTTGCAAGCAGGCTGATCACTGCTAAGAGCGGAACCACAAACAGCAGCGGTAAGCCAAGGAAGTTGCTCCACAGGCTGGTGGCAAATGCAGTAGAGATTAGAAACAATACAGCCACCAAGAGCAGCGGCGGGTAAATTCTCTTTGTAATGGTAAAACCCCTTTCGCTTCCCGTCTTGTGAGCAAACCACAGGCTACCGTTGTAGGCGAAGATCAGAACGAACAGTATGCCGGTCAAAATACCGTAAGGATTGAGAAGGCTGAAGGTAGAACCATGATAGCCAGCATTATCAAGCAGTAAGCCTTGGAATATGTTGCCAAAAGCGACTCCGAACAACAGCGATACAAGAAAGCTGCCCACACTCAGTGTGGTCGCCCACGCTTTCTGCCAACTCCTGTTCTCGGACCGGTGGTAAAATTCTATGGCAACAGCCCGGAAAACCAGGGAAAGTAAAATTATAATCAGCGGCAGGTAAAGAGAACTAAACATAACCGCGTATAGCCTGGGAAAAGCGGCAAAGGTTACCCCTCCAGCGGTAATCAACCACACTTCGTTGCCATCCCAGAAAGGACCAAGGGAGCCGATGAGCTTTTTTTGTTCATTTCGGGGTAAGAACCCGGCCAGCATCCCAACTCCGAGGTTAAACCCATCCAGGGCAAAATATATCGCCCAGACCAACCCCCACAAAAAGAACCAGACAGATGGTAGCAATGTTTCAGACATAATATAACCTCCTCACTTTTTAAATCTTCCCACTAGCTATTACTGGATAGAACAAACTTTGAGCGAACTACCGTTGAGGCATCTTCAACCTCATTTATGGGTTCGGGCCCATTTTTGGCATTTTTGGCTATCAGGTAAAAATCCAGAACAACCAGCAGAGAATAAAGCATAGTCACTGCCGTTAAAGAAAACAAAACATTGCTTACTGCTACCGGGGAAACGGATTTCGCTGACGTCATCAAGTTATAAACCGTCCACGGTTGACGTCCCACTTCAGTTACCATCCAACCGAGATTTATCGCTATATAAGGCAGCGGAATGGAATAGAGCAGCAATTTTAGAAATCGAGTACTATCCAGCAGCCTGTTTTTCGCTTGCAGATACCACCCGAAAGCCGCCATGCCCAGAAAATAAATTCCCAGCAGCACCATAATTCTAAAGCCCCAGAAGACAGGCGCAACTGGAGGCCTTTTGGCTGGCGGTATATCCTTTAAGCCCGTAACCTTTGCATTGAAATTATTGAATGCAAGAAAGCTGGTTAACCCCGGAATGCCGATCGCTTCTACAGGGTTTGACTCACTTCTTTCACTGGGGATAACAACCAGGTATGCGGGAATGCCCTGTCCGGTCTTCCATATCGCTTCCATGGCTGCAAACTTTGAAGGCTGTACCCTGGCTGTGTTCTGCCCATTAAAGTGTCCTGTAAGGGGAACGCCCAGGGCTCCGATTAAGGCAATTACGAGTGCGATGCGAAAGCTGTTTTTGAAAAACTCAACGTTTTGCTTCCGAAGCAGGTGGTAAGCAGAGATGCCAAGGACAACAAAACCGGAAAGCACATAAGCAGACAAGATCACGTGGAAATACTCATGCCAGGCGTAGCTGTTAGTTATCACAGCCGTGAAATTATTTAATTCTGCCCGGCCATTCCTGAGAACATATCCCACCGGATTCTGCATCCAGCCGTTGGCTACAATAATCCAAACCGCCGATAGGTGTGTCCCAAGTGCAACCATCCACGCTGCAAAGAGATGAGCTTTCTTTGACACCCTCTCCCAGCCAAATATCCAGATACTAATAAATGTTGATTCCAGGAAAAATGCCATCAACGCTTCGATGGCCAGCGGCGAACCGAAGATGTCGCCCATAAACTTGGAGTACTCGGACCAGTTGGTCCCAAACTGAAATTCCATTGTAAGCCCGGTTACTACGCCCAGGACGAAGTTGATGGTAAAGAGCTTTCCCCAAAATTTGGCCATACTTTTGTACCTGGTATCACCGGATCGAACATATAGCGTTTCCATCACGGCAACAAGCAATGCGAAACCGATAGTTAAAGGTACGAAAAGAAAATGAAATCCAACGGTTACGGCAAACTGTAGCCTGCTCAGCAACACAGCATCCACAGTATTCTACCCCCTTCGATAAATAATTGATTAAACATGGAAGATTGCTAAAAGAATCTCTTTAGCAATCCTTCCAGTGCACGTGCATGGCGGGCCTCATCCCGGGACATCTCATCAAAGGCATCGTGGGCTTCATCGATGCCCGCTTCTTTTGCCTGGGTAGCGCTGCTCTTTTTGCCGTTACATGCCCCGGTTTCACCCCTGAGCATCATCTCCAGATTCTCCTTGGTGCTGGAGCTGATTTTTCCATTTAGCTCAGCGAAACGTGCGGCGTGCCATGCCTCTTCGAGCGCAAATACTTTTAGGGATTCAGCGATTTCAGGATAGCCCTCTCTTTGTGCTTGGCGTGCCATCGCGAGATAAAGACCAATCTCCTTAGTCTCACCGCCAAAATTCTTTTCCACCGCCTCTTCAACAACCGTTCCTTGCGCTACACCAAGCTTGTTTTCATTAATAATCTCCATCATAGTATCCATCTCATCCTCCTTGTTATTAACGGAGCTTAACACTCCGTGCACTTAAAAGTTTAGCTTTTTGCAAATAAATAGGATATATAAGACCGAAATTGTACTATTTAGTATACAAGAAATTTATCTAATGGTCAAGCACCTGAAAGCAATTTTTAAAACACGGCTTTTCTTAAACGAAACACAGGATCGCCTATAAACAGGAACGGATGACTTGGATATCAAATGAGCGAACTTATGTTTGCACGAACATATTTTTGTGTTATATTAGACCTGTGTTAGCTTGTGCCTACTTTAGAGGCTTGCAGATGCTCTTCAAGGAGGGAAATATGTTCCAGGATAATTTAACTGACCGCCAGCGGCAGATACTGGATTTTATTCTTGCTGAAATCAATAGAAAAGGATATCCCCCCTCGGTTCGGGAGATCGGCCAGGCGGTTGGTCTGACATCGAGTTCAACGGTGCATAGCCACCTGGCCGCCCTTGAGCGCAAGGGCTATATAAGGCGCGATCCGACAAAGCCAAGAGCTCTTGAGGTGATGGACTTTCGCCTCACCAACAAAGGTATAAGCCCCGATAAGGTTAAGAATGTGCCTTTGGTGGGGCGTGTGGCCGCCGGCACCCCCCTCTTTGCGCAAGAGAACATTGAAGACAACTTCGCACTACCCGCTGAAATCGCCGGCGAGGATGCCTTTATGCTAAAAGTTAAGGGTAGCAGCATGATTGAGGCCGGTATCTTAGACGGCGATTTTTTAATCGTTAGACAGCAGGCAACGGCCGATGATGGGGATATAGTCGTCGCCTTAATCGATGATGATTCGACGGTAAAGAGGTTTTACAAGAAACGCGACCGCGTGATCCTGAAGGCGGAAAATAAGTCGATGGAGCCGATTATAGTGCGGGATGTTAAGATACTAGGCAAGGTCGTCGGCTTGATCAGACAATTTTAACTCAACTGCTGAAGGGTTAGCGCACGATGAAGGATGAATACTCGCCGGTGCTTTCCTCGGGCAGGTCTACAATAATATCGGTGCCTTCTGCGGTATGATTCTCTGAGAGGATAAGCCCCAGGCTATATAGCCTTTGAATTAACTCGCCGCGCGTATAAGGGATCAAGAGGCGCAGACGCACCATCCCTTTTCGCATGGTCTCATCGATGGCTTCTCTTAAAGCATCCAGGCCGCTTCCCTCTTCCGCCGATACCTGGACGGCGTCGGGATAAACTTTGCTCAGGCGCAGCCGGTCGGTCTTGTTGACTAGATCGATTTTGTTAAGGACTAGAATCTGCGGTTTATCATCTGCTTCGAGTTCTTCTAAAACATCCTCGACCGCCTTGATTTGCCCCTCAAGCTGCGGGTGACTTGCATCGACAACGTGAAGGAGCAGATCGGCCATCCTTACCTCATCCAGCGTTGATCTAAAAGCTGCGACCAACTGGTGCGGCAGTTTCTTGATGAACCCGACGGTATCTGAGACGACGACCTCTCTTCTGTGATGATCGAGATTTAATTTTCGGGTTGTTGAGTCAAGCGTGGCAAAGAGCTTGTTTTCGACCAGTACATCCGCGCCGGTAAGCGCATTTATCAAAGTGGATTTGCCCGCGTTCGTGTATCCGACGAGCGCAACGCTATGTACTCCCTGCTTCTGCCGTTTCTTTCTTTGGGTTGAGCGGTTTTGTTTCAGCTCCTCTAGCTCTCTTGTAAGTCGCTGGATGCGCTTTCTCATGAGCCGCTTGTCGGTCTCAAGCTGGGTTTCACCGGGGCCACGCAAGCCGACACCGCCGACACCCTGGCGCTCTAAGTGCTGCCACATACCTCTAAGCCTTGGTAGAAGATAGTTTAGCTGGGCCAGCTCGACCTGGAGCTTACCTTCGGCCGAGTGTGCATGCTGGGCGAATATATCTAGAATGATTCCGGTGCGGTCGATGATTTTGACTTTGGAAATGATGCCTTCGAGATTTCTCTGCTGCGATGGAGTGAGGTCGACATCAAAAATTACCAAGTCGGCATGCTCGGTCCTTGCGAGTTGCATGATTTCTTCGGCCTTTCCAGGGCCGATGAATGTGCGCACGTTGGGTTTCTCAAGACGCTGCATCGTGCGATCGACTACTTCGGCACCCGCCGTTTGGACTAGCTGCTCAAGCTCATTTAAGGACTGCTCGGCATCCCACTCGGACTCGTTTCCAAGCTGTACCCCGACGATGACAGCCCGCTCAATCCTTTTTATGTCGTTCTCATGTAGATCTTTGATATTTTTCGCCCCTCTGTCCTTGCTTTTATATTTTATCGCAAAATTTTGTGTGGCATATGTAGATTACAAAAACAGGGACAATAAAACAATCCATAACAGGTTGTAAAACTGCAGCACGGCAGCACTGCAATACTGCAACACCGCTCTTAGAGCGAATCCTTAATTCTCTCTAAAGCCTCGGCAAGACGATCGTCTTTAACGCTCAGGCAGATCCTGATGAAGCCCTCACCCGATGGGCCATACGCATTTCCGGGCGCAACGATGACACCGGCGCTATCAAGCACATGGGTTGCGAAGCTTGCGGAGGTGTAACCATCTGGCACTTTCGCCCATATATATATCGTCGCCTTTGGCTTATGTGCTCTGAGTCCGATTTTATCCAGTGCTTCCATTACCATATCGCGACGGCGAGTATAGATATCGCACATCTCATTAATGATATCCTGTGGACCCTCAAGTGCCTCGATTCCGGCATACTGTATGGCGTTAAATATGCCTGAGTCGATGTTGGTCTTTACCCTTCCTAATGCCTCGATGACTTTAGCGTTACCACAAGCCCAGCCGATACGCCAGCCGGTCATATTATATGTCTTTGAGAGTGAGTGAAACTCGATACCTACGTCTTTTGCCCCCGGGAATTGGAGGAAACTCGGGGCGACATAGCCATCGAAGGTTATCTCGGAGTACGGATTATCATGCGCAACAATGACCTGGTTTTTATCCGCCCAGGATACCAGGTCTTTGAAGAAATCATCTGTGGCTATTGCCGAGGTTGGGTTATTTGGATAATTAAGCACGATCATCTTGGCGTCTTTGGCCGTATTCTCATCGATTGAGTCTAAATCGGGCAAAAAGTCGTTTTCTTCAAGAAGCGGAGTGTGAACTGGATTTACGCCGGCCAGGATCGTACTAGTATTATATGCGGGATATCCAGGGTCGGCGATCAGCGTTGTATCGCCTGGGTCAAGAACGGCGAAGTTTAGATGCGCGATACCCTCCTTTGATCCTATAAGGGGCAGTACCTCCGTATCTGGGTCTAGGTCGACATCAAAGCGTTTCTTATACCATTTGGCTATGCTTTGTCTAAATGCGGGCATGCCAAAATATGATGGATAGCGGTGGTTTGCCGGGTTGTTGGCCTGCTCACATAGCTTATTGATGATGTTTTGTGGGGTTGGCTCAACGGGGTCGCCGATACCCAGGCTTATTACATCGACGCCCTGGGCCCTTTTCTCGTCAACCCTTTTATCGATTTCTGCGAACAGATACGGTGGAAGATTGTCAATCCGCCTTGCCAGTTTCATTATAAGTTTTGCCTCCTCTAGAGTTTAAGTAATGGCTGAGGTGATTAGCCAAGATAATATTTTTAAAACTATCATATTTTAAGCAGGTAATGCTAGTCATAATTAGAAAAATTAGGAAATGGCTGATGCAAGGTTAAAGCAAGGACGATGAGAACAGATCGTATCGTGAGGATTAATCTACATTTGGATGATTTTAGGTCTCGATAATTATGTCGTTATCCTGGACGACAACACTATATGCTTGTTCCGGCTTCTGTGCGGGCCCGTGCATGACATGGCCGTTGGTTACATCAAACTGGCTGCCGTGACATGGGCAGGTTACAATGTTGCCATTAAGCCTACCTTTGGATAGCGTGCATCCCTTATGTGTGCAGATGTTGTGGATTGCATAGTAATTGCCGTCCACGTTTGCAAGCAGTGTTGCCTGGCCATCCACTTTCACCTGTGTCATTTTACCTGGTTCGAGACTTCCTACTTCAGCTACCTTTTCCTGGCCCACAAGAACCTCCATAAAATTTTAGTTGGTTAGCCACATAATGTCAAACGATCCTATGAACACCCGATTTGCGGGGCCTTCTAGAATAACATGGTTATCCTCTCTCCAGCTTATCTTGAGGTCTCCGCCGGGGAGATGGATGGTAGCAGAACGGTCGGTTTTATTATTTAAGGTGCAGGCTACAAGAGTTGCGCAGGCACCGGTGCCGCAGGCCAGCGTTTCACCGCAGCCCCGCTCCCAGACGCGAAGGTCAATCTCGTTTCGGTTAAGAACGTGCGCAAACTCAACGTTGGTTTTCTGTGGGAAGTTCTCGCTTATCTCGATCTTTGGACCAAGCGTATTAACCGGAGCGGTATTAACGTCGTCGACGAAAATAACGCAATGCGGGTTTCCCATTGAAACACAGGTTGCGTCAAAGGTGGTACCGTCAACGGAGAGCGGCTGGTTTATAAGATTTTCAGTTGTAGCCTTAACCGGTATCCTGTGCGATTCCAGAATCGGTTCGCCCATATCTACCCTGGCCCCAATAACTTCGCTGCTATCGAGCACTAGCTCTACGGTCTTTATGCCCGCCCGTGTCTCGATATCAATCATCGTCCTGTCGGTTAGTCCTTCATCATACAGGTATTTTGCAAAACAGCGGATGCCGTTTCCGCACATCTCGGCGATTGAGCCGTCAGAGTTATAAAAATCCATGAAGAAATCGGCTATTTTTGATGGGCGCACGAACATTAACCCATCCGAGCCAATACCAAAATGGCGGTCACAAAGTCTTGCAATTTGTTCCCGGCTCAGGCTGATTGCGCCATCCATATTATTTACGATAATAAAGTCGTTTCCTATACCCTCGTATTTCGCGAAACTAATTTGCAATTTCTATCTCCCTTTGCTGCCATCCAGGGATTGCTTCGCTACGCAATGACAAGTGCATGTTTGTCATTGCGAGCCTGAAAGGCGACACGGCAATCTCATGAACTATGAACCAATAAAGCAATCTTTCTTAAGTTTATCAACTATATCATCGACAACCTTATCAATGGATTTATCCGTAACATCAATCCATTTTATTCGCGGATCGGCCCTAAACCAAGTGAGCTGTCTTTTTGCGTATTGCCTGGTACGGGCCTTGATATTTTCAACGGCCTCCTCGAAGGACTCCTCACCTTTTAAATAGCCGATTAATTCTTTATACCCTATGGCCTGCTGGGAAGTCAAAAACCCTTCATAGCCGTGGGCTACTAAGTCCTTTACCTCATCAAGCAGGCCGGCGCTAATCATCTTATCTACGCGCTCGTTTACGCGCCTTCGCAACAGCTCACGATCTACGGCCAGACCAAACATCTCAAGGTTATAGATGGACTCGCGGTTTGTCCACTCCCGATGAAACTCCGAAAAGGGCCTGCCGGTTAGTTCAATCACCTCGAGTGCCCTTATAACCCTGCGCACGTTTTTGGGATGCACGATATCGGCCGACGCCGGGTCCTTTTGAATCAGTTCTTCATAAAGAGCCACTGCACCCTCTTTCTCCGCCCTTTCTTCAAGCTGCCTACGTACTTTGGATGCCGTCTCGCCGGCCGGAAAATCCAACTTGTCGATTACCGCGCGCACGTACAGGCCTGTTCCGCCCACCAGGATGGGGATTTTGCCCCGCCCCGCTACTTTGCCTATCTTCTCTCTTGCGATTCTCTGGTACTCGGCGACGCTGAAGGGTTGCGAGGGGTCAATAATATCGATGAGATAGTGGGGCACGCCCTGCATTTCTTCTGGGGTGATTTTGGCGGTGCCGATATTCATGCCTTTATATACCTGCATCGAGTCGGCGGAGATCACCTCCCCACCGATACGTTTTGCAAGCTCAACCGCAACGTTGCTTTTACCCGTTGCAGTGGGGCCTACAATAGCTATAAGTTTTGTTTTTGAGATATTGCACCACCTATCACTTACATGTCATCCTGAGCGTGTGAGCCGAAGCCCTGAGCGAAGTCAAAGGGGTAGCGAAATCGAAGGATCTAAGTTATACTCTGTACCCTTGGGTGTTCTTTCAGTCGTTAGCAAAGATAAAGAAATTAGAAATATATAATTGAGATTCTTCGACTCCGGCTCTGTCATTCATACCTAGTAACCCTAAACCTATACAGCTCAACCTCTTCATTCAGCCCAATTCCGGCTTTTTGTTTGGCGATGGCTATCTGCTCATCAGCCGTATTCACACCCTCGATGTTTGGCAAGAGTAATCCCGTGTTATAGCCACGCCTTACAATGACTCCGTAGACCTTGGGGTCTAGCATTAACTCGGATGAGACTTTCTCGGGTTCGTCCAGGATATCTACCGAGTACGTAAGCCGTGGCACCTCATCGACGGTTACCGCCCTAAACCTCGGATCGGCCGTTGCTGCCTGGATGGCATTTGCCATAATCTCCTCGGCAAGGGTGGCTTGCGTCGGTTGGATTGTCCCCACGCATCCTCTCAAATTTCCATCTATCTTAATGCAGACAAACGCACCCGCTCTTTTATCAAGCAAGTCGGAGGGCGTATCCGGGGGCGGGTCAACCGGATGCCCAAGCTCGTAAAATTTCTCAAGGCTATACCTGGCAAGTTTAATCGGCGCGTTTGGCTCGGGCTCTTTAGGCGGCAAGTCCTCTATCTCTATAGTATATAAGTCTCTTGCGGCGGATATGGTTTTGGGATAGACCGTCGAGATCATGTATCCCACGCCAAAGGGGGCCTCGTAGGATAACACCTTCGTGCGGATGTCTTGGTTGTTGAACGCCCCGACAAGCGTGTATATTGAGCGAAGGCCGCACTCACCCGCCGCCTCAATTAGCGATGGGTCAAGCTCTCCCAGCTCATCGAAGTAGCCGGTGTCAAATATCTCCTCGATTTTTGCGTCAAAATCAACCGCTCTCGGGTTGTATCCTGCCGGCGCGCCGGGGACCAGCCTGTGGGATAGGTCACCGCTTGCGATAAGTGCGACTCTCTTGCCGGTGGCATTTGCCGCCTGCTGGATCGCAATCCCCAGCGTGTAATGCTCATCAAAGCCGCCGTAGCTTATCGCAATCGAGACAATCGGGATATCTACCCGCTTTTGCAGGTAGTAAAGAGGAACCATTACCCCGTGGTCAAGCTCGTTTGCGCCCATGAGATCGGCAAATTCCGAGCCAATCTTAGTTATAGATAGCCGGTAGTCGTTTGCGGCCTTAGTGAATGCGTCTATAAACGCAAGGTCGCACCGGACAGAGAATTTAACATTAAACGCACCGAAGTTGGCGAAGGAGCCGGTAAGACCCGGGCTTGCCTTGATCGCGATGCTGTCGGCAAAACCCGGGCTGTGTGGGGATATAAATACCAGCGTCTCGGGCTCGGCCTGTGCAACTTCCTCGGCAATATCAAGCATCGCCTGAGTGGTAGACGTCACCTTGATTAGATTTTCTCTTCCGACCTCCGGAATAATAATCGGTGGATGAGGCACAAGGCAGCCGATAACGATAGGCATTTTTCCTCCAATTAGTTCAACGATAAGACTTCTTTTAGTTTACCTTTTAAGAACCAAGTATGCGCCTCAGTTATGTTAATGATCGCCTCTTTATGGATTAGGTCGGCCGGGCCCGGGAAATTTACAACCTTGTTGGTGCGCGTGCGCCCGGTTAGCATGTCACGGTTTTTCTTGCTTACAGCTTCTACAAAAACTTCAATATCCCTACCGACTAGCTCCATATTTTTCTCTAAACTTATCCTGTTTTGCAATTTGACCAGCCTGTCGAAGCGGTCGGCCTTTACAGGGGCCGGTATTTGGTTATCCATCTTGGCGGCAAGTGTCCCCTCGCGCGGCGAGAATATAAACGTAAATGCCGAGTCGTAGCGCGCTTTTTCCACTACGTCGAGCGTGTGTAAAAAATCCTCCTCGGCCTCGCCGGGGAAGCCGACCATAATGTCCGTGGTTAGACTTACCCCGGGGATTGCCGCGTAAATCTTCTCAACCGTCTTTAGGTAGTCCTCTTTTGTATATTTTCTGTTCATGGTTTTAAGGATGGCATTTGAGCCCGCTTGTACCGGAAGATGAATATGCTCGCAGATTTTGTTGCTGCCGGCAATCGCCCCAATAATATCGTCGGTCAAGTCCTTTGGATGCGATGTCGTAAACCTGATGCGGCGAAGCCCCTTGATTTTCTCAAGCTCAAGCAGGAGTCTTGCAAACTTGCTTTTCTTGTAAATATCGCGCCCATACGAGTTTACGTTTTGCCCAAGAAGCGTTATCTCAACGACGCCGTCTGCAACGAGTCGCTCAACTTCAGCAAGGATATCCTCAACCGGCCGGCTGAGCTCTCTGCCCCGCGTGTGCGGCACGATACAGTAGGTGCAGAAGTTGTTGCATCCGATAATAATGGGAACCCATGCATGGTGTTTCTCCTCACGCATACCGGGAAGCGTGGTCGGCATGACCTCTATTGCATCGGTGATCTCGCAAATCGCCTGTCTTCCCTGTTCGACAGACTCAATCATGTGCCCGAGATTCGGCATGTTGTGCGTGCCGAAGACGATATCGGTATGCGGGGCCTTCTTAAAAATAAGCTCCCGCTCTTTTTGCGCGACACAGCCGCCAACCGCGATAATAAGCTCGGGCTCGGCTTTTTTGCGTGCCCGCAGGTTATTGAGGTTGCCGAAAAAGCGTTCCTCAGCGTGCTCGCGAACTGTGCAGGTGTTAAATATAATGATCTGGGCATCCTCGGGGCTGCCGGCCTGCATATAACCGCGCTCACGCAATAGTCCCGCTACGCGCTCAGAATCATGCTTGTTCATCTGGCATCCGAACGTGGTGATGTGGAATTTCTTCATGCGAGTATTTTAGCAAATGCGCAGCAGAAATACAGGTCTACCTCCTTTTGTTAGCAGCTAGCTTGAGCATATTCACGACTTCGTCCGGCACATTTACACTTCCCAACCTGAGACCGTTGGTGGATACTGGGCCATGGTCATCCGAGCCGCCTGTAACTATCAGGCCGTACTTTTTAGCGAGCTTTAGGTAGTGCTCTGTTTGCTCAGGCGTATGCTCTGCGTGGTAAGCTTCGATGCCATTCAACCCCATCTTGATAAAGTCCGGGATGTGCTCATCAATCCGGGCAAGTCCGGGGTGTGCAAAAACCGCTACCCCACCGGCCTCATGAATTATTGAGATAGCTTTCTCGGTTGGATAGACGAGTTTTTCGATAAAGCAGAGTGCCCCGCGCTTTAGGTATTTGTTAAAGGCATCTCCGATATCCTGAACGTAGTTTTTGGCAAGAAGTGCCCGGGCTATATGGGGGCGGCCCACGGATGCCGTACCGGCAATCTCAAGAACATCCTTAAAGGTTACACCGAGGCCCTGTCTTCTAAGGCATTCGACAATGTTTTGTGCGCGCTCAACACGCGCCTCCCTTAAAATCCCCAGGTAATCTTTAAGTTTTTTGCTTCTATAAGCAATAAAATAGCCGAGAATGTGAACATCTCGGCTATTATACTTTGAACTAAGCTCGATTGCCGGTATTATCTCGATCCCTAACTGAACTCCGTATGCTAAAGCCTCGCTTATTCCCTTGACTGTATCGTGGTCGGAAATAGCGATGGTCTTCAAACACAAGCTGGCTGCGAGTTCCACAACCTGCCCTGGGCTCATACTGCCGTCGGACGCGGTCGTGTGTACGTGTAGGTCGACCGGCATATCAGCTCTAGGTTTACCTCGGCTCAATAATCAACTTAATAGCGGTGCGTTCCTCGCCGCTGATTAAGATATCGGTGAATGCAGGAACGACTACGAGATCTAAACCGCTCGGTGCAACAAAACCTCTTGCGATCGCTATAGCTTTAATTGCTTGGTTTAAAGCTCCTGCGCCAATTACCTGGATTTCGGCTCCGCCACGTTCTCTTAAAACGCCGGCTAGAGCACCAGCAACAGAATTTGGACTAGACTTTGATGAAACCTTTAGTACTTCCATTTTATCCTCCTTGGCGGCGTATCTTTGGTTATAACACGCCTCTCATATCAAGTTCGACACTACTGTTCTAGTTCCTGCTAAATTATAACATATTATGGAATTAATTTCCTTTCGATTGTACCTTAATCGTTACCTTAAGACAATCTTTCTCTGCTTTTACCTCGGGAGTCTCGGATAACTCCATAAAATACTTATCTGCTATAGCCCTAAAACTGTCACTAATAATTCCAGATAGCTGTCTTAAATCTTCTTGCGAGATCCGCCTTGCAAGAGGCTCAGACCTTAAAAGATCAACTTTTCTTTCTGGCTCTTTGCGCTCTTTTTGATTGCTGAGCGTATCGAGCATAGGTTTTAAAGGATCGACCCTGCCGCTCATAATCCGCTGTGTGTTTCTAACCGAGACCTTAAGCCCCAGCCTTCGCTCGGCTACGTCGGCTAAAATAGCCGCGGATTTAGCCTGGCTTACCGACCGCCATATCTTGTAATCCTGGGATTTACTCCCGTCGTCGCTGTTCTTATCCTGCGCGCACAGATAATACATTGTTGCTAAAATCTCAGACGGCGAACCCAGGTAAATCTCTAGGTCCTGGTGGTCGAGGTTAAATTCGAGCACCGTTCTTATGATATTATGCGGCCCTCGTATAATTATCGGCTCACCTTTGCGATACTTTATAGTCGGATACGTGGACTGGTCTTTTCTCTCCGTTAACAACCCTGTGCTTGTTTGTACCCTGAACACGCTACCTCTGCCAGGCGTAGAAAACACAAGCTCAACATCATCTGCCACCTGCTTTATAGAGAAAAGCGCCATCCCCCTACCGTGGATTCCGTAGCGATCGGTAATGACGTTTTCCAGCTTAGATGTTACCCGGGGCTCGAATATCAATTCATGCAATTCGGCCGGGATGCCCCAGGCATCATCAATAATCGATACTTTTCGGATAAGGTTATCTTCTTTCGTGGAGGCGATAAAAATCCTGGACGCACCCGCGTCGCGCGAGTTCCGCATCATCTCTAAGACAATATCTTCCATGGATTGGATGTCGTGCTTGGCCTGGCGTCGCTCAGCCTCGCTTGTGTTCAGGCGGACGAAACCCTGGCCGAGGTCTTCCTCAATTTTGAGGTACTGCTCTCCGGTTAGGTTGGCTACGAAGTTTAGCAACGAACTGTTTTTGGTCTCTGACATATAAAACCTAGCGTAAGTACCGCATATACTGTCTATATTGTGCTGTGCAAAGGTTGTTTTGTCAATTGAAAAATACGTGGATAAATCAATTGTTTACAATATTTTCCTACTCTTAAGGGTGAAGGGAGACAGTCCATAGCTCCTAAGAAAACATTTCTTCTGCCAAAGTGTTTTCTTTCTTAAATTACCCACTTTCAGTGGGTCGGGTGCTCGCAATGGCAACTTATACGACAAATCATAGTATGGTTGACAGTGCACTAGGGACTGGAAGACGAAAAGGGCCGAGACAAGCTCGGCCCTCACATTTTTACTGTGGACTGTTGTTATTTCGCGTACTCAACTGCTCTGTGCTCTCTAATCACAATAACTTTAATTTGGCCTGGATATTCAAGCTCAGCTTCGATCTGCTTTGCCACGTCGCGCGCAAGCATTGCGGCTCTGGCATCGTCGATATCATCAGGCTTTACCATGATGCGAAGCTCACGGCCGGCCTGCATGGCATAGCATTTCTCAACGCCCTGGTAAGACTCGGCAATTGTCTCGAGCTTCTCAAGCCGCTTGACGTAGCTCTCAAGCGTCTCTCGTCTTGCACCGGGCCTTGCGCCGGATACCGCATCTGCCGCCTGAACGAGGACCGCCTCAACTGAATTCGGCTCGGTGTCGCCGTGGTGCGCCTCGATTGCGTGAACAACGCTTGCCTGCTCATGAAGTCTCTTCGCAAGCTCCGCGCCGATAACGGCATGCGGCCCCTCAACCTCATGGTCGATGGCCTTGCCGATATCATGCAAGAGACCGGCTCTTCTTGCCAGCCTGATATCCGCGCCAAGCTCGGCCGCCATCATGCCGGCTAGATGCGCCACCTCGATGGAGTGCTGAAGCACATTCTGACCGTAGCTTGTCCGGTATTTTAATCTGCCCAGGACACGCACAAGCTCCGGATGGAGCCCGTGGATGTCGGTGTCGAATGTGGCCTGTTCACCCACCTCGCGGATATGCGCCTCTACCTCGTCGCGTGCCTTCTCATACATCTGCTCAATTCTTGCCGGATGTATGCGGCCGTCCGCAATGAGCCGCTCAAGTGCAAGCCTTGCAATCTCCCTTCTGACCGGGTCAAAGCTCGACAGTATGACCGCCTCGGGGGTGTCGTCGATGATCAGGTTGATCCCCGATAAGTTCTCAAACGCCCTGATGTTTCGGCCTTCCCTTCCGATAATCCTGCCCTTCATCTCGTCACTTGGCAGCGGGACCACAGACACCGTGGTTTCCGCCACGTGGTCCGCCGCGCATCGCTGGATGGCAAGCGCAACAACGTTTCTTGCCCGTTTGTCGGCCTCATCCTTTGCCTTAGCCTCGATGTCGCGAATCATCATTGCGACCTCGTGCTTAGTCTCGTCTTCAATCCTCTTCATAAGAAGCTGACGTGCTTCTCCCGCCGAGAGACCTGCAATTTGCTCAAGCAGCTTTAATTCCTTCTCATAAATCTCAGAGAGCTCGTTTTCAATTTTCGTGATTTCTCTCTCACGATCGGTAAATGCCCGCTCTTTCTTGTCCAAGTTGTTTGCCCGAGCATCAAGAGACTCTTCCTTCTGGCTTAGACGTCTCTCTACGCGCTGGATTTCATTCCGCCGGTCGCGCAAATCACGCTCTGCTTCTAAACGCAGGGCATGAATTTCATCCTTAGCATTGATTAAAGCTTCTTTCTTTTTGGATTCTGCTTCCCTTTCTGCTTCAGAGATAATTCTTTTTGCAGCTTCTTCGGCGGAGGCAAACTTCGCTTCGGCAGTCATTTTACGTGCTACGTAACCCGCAGCTAAACCGACCGCGACTGCTGCAACAGCTACAATTACGAATACAATCGCACTCATTGTTGCCTCCTTCTTTCAAATAAAAAAACCGAGCCAATGCTCGGCAAAAATCTCTTTACTAAGGCTGATAACGGCTAGCCCGGCCGGCAATATTCACAACAGCCGGAAGCTAACATCGTATCTCATCTTTAGTTTTGTCCAATCTATGTAAAACTAAAAGAGTCTTCTTAGTAAAGCATTTCTGCCAGTAATCTACATCTATACTATAATTACGCCAAAATATAGTCAAGAAAAAGAAGTGCTGCAGTGCTGCTGAAGAAATTGTCATGGGGTTTTACGATTGGGTAGTTTCTCGATTTATAGAGCTATGTAGTTGCCGATTTACCTGGCCAGGTAGTTCCCCGATTCATCGGGCGCTGTAGTCGCCTGATTTATCAGGCGCGCGTTTGGGTCAAAACGGTTAAAGCTACTCCGCGCCCCATAAATGTGGCAACTTTATAAGGGATTTGCATACATCATAGACGGTGGATGAGGTGTAACCGCGGCGGAGGAGGAATTGGCTTAGGCGGCGGAAAAGCTGGTTTTTATCGAGGCCTTTGTAGGATGGAATTTTGGATTCGGCGAGCCGGCGGGCACGCTCGCATTCGTCCTCTGGCGTGCTGTTTTCTTCCAGATTTTTGGATATTATCTCGTCGGAAACTCCTTTTAGGCGTAGCTCTTGTTTAACTCGTTTTGGGCCGTAGAGCCTTGAGTCTATGCGGTTCTTTGTCCAAGACTGGGCGAAGGCATCGTCGTCGAGATACCCGAGCTGTTTTAGCTTCTCGATGGCATCATCGATTATGTCGTGTTCAAAACCGGCCTTTTTAAGGCGGTCTTCTACCTCATGTATGCTTCGTGGGCGGTAAGACAAAAGAAGGACGGCGCGGTCAATCGCACGCCGCCTCTCAAGCGAATGGATAAGCCCATCGAGTTCGTCGAGGGCGAAGTGCTGTCCCTCGTGAAGACCCAGCTCTAAAATTGTCTCGGTGTTGTAGGCCTTCCAGAACTGCCCATCAACGAAGATGGACGTTCGCCAGGACCTTTTTTCTTGTTTAGTAAGTGCTGTGATTACGTGTATTTTTTCTGGTTGCATATGTTAAATTACCGCCCGATAAATCGGCAATTAAATTTCGCCTGATAAATTGTGCAACTCCGCGCCGGATGAATCAGGCAACACTATTTAACTGGCTCAGGCTCGACCTCGGTTGCCGGCGTATCGTCCTCGGCCCCGCCGGATTTTACCAGCCCAACCTTTTCTCTTACCTTGGTTTCGATATCGGTTGCAATGGCGAGGTTGTCAATAAGGGTCTGCTTTGCCGACTCGCGGCCCTGGCCCAGCCTCTCCTCGCCGTATGTGTACCATGAGCCGCTTTTATTGACAATTCCATGCTCAACGGCTAAATCAAGTGTGCTTCCTGCTTTAGAGATGCCTTCCCCGAACATAATATCAAACTCGGCCTGCTTGAATGGTGGGGCGATTTTGTTTTTAACAATTTTTGCACGTACCCTATTACCGGTAATCTCAGTGCCCTGCTTAATCGAGTCGGTCCTGCGCACGTCGATTCTGACCGATGCGTAGAACTTTAGCGCCCTACCTCCCGGAGTTGTCTCGGGGTTGCCAAACATAATGCCGATTTTCTCTCTCAACTGGTTGATAAATATTGCGGTGGTCTTCGACCTGTTTATTGAGCCGCTAAGCTTCCTTAGAGCCTGGCTCATGAGCCTTGCTTGAAGGCCAACGTGGGAGTCACCCATCTCGCCTTCGATCTCGGCCCTTGGCACGAGTGCCGCAACGGAGTCGATGACTATCACATCGAGCGCGCCCGAGTGCACCAGCATATCGGCGATCTCTAATGCTTGCTCGCCGGTATCCGGCTGCGATATAAGAAGTTCGTCGGTGTTAACCCCTAATCGCTTGGCGTATACCGGGTCGAGTGCGTGCTCCGCGTCTATAAACGCCGCTGCGCCCCCTGTCTTCTGGGCCTCGGCGATGATATGAAGCGCAAGAGTTGTCTTACCGGAGGACTCAGGACCGTAAATCTCTACAACTCTACCTCTCGGCACACCGCCTACTCCAAGCGCGATATCAAGCGCGAGCGCGCCCGTCGGGATGACGGAGATATCCATCCTTGTCGGGTGCTCGCCAAGGCGCATCAATGACCCCTTGCCGTACTTTCTTTCTATTTGTTCTTTGGTTAGTTCGATTACTTTGTCTCGGTCCATGTCCCCTCCCAGAGTTTTAGTTTGGCGGATAGCCGTGGAATAATCCTAATTCAGGTTACACGAACGTACGTTCGTTGTCAAGTGCTGAAATGTGTTTTCAAGTTTGCCCTGCTAGCGATTAGTATTTAAACCGTTTGTGCTTCTGCACAAAATGTTTGATATAAGATATGTAACCACATATATGATTACCGAGCAAGCATAACCTTAAACAACGCTAAATATCGTTACTCCGTGCTGCGGTTAATTGTAGTTGTTCCATTTATGGCTTCTTTGGCCTGATAAATCGGACAACTACATTTTATTCCCTGGCCCCTGATTTATCCCGGCAACGGAACAAATCTCACCGGTTCGTACTCGGCGCCGGTTCGCTTAAGGTGGCTTTTAAATATCGTAACACCATCGACGTTTATAACGCGACCTGAGAACTCTTCTGCCGGAACTTTAGAAAACGCCGCTACAATGAGCTTCGGGTTTTTAATTCTTGCAAGCGTGATGTGCGGTTTAAGTACCTTGCCATCGGGCTCAAACCCGAGCGGCGCCATAGCCTCCTCGATGGCCTTGCTCAGCTCGATTAACTCGTTTGCACCGTGATGTACGCCGACCCAGATCACACGGGCACGTTTTGCGCTTGGGAAAGCACCCAGCTCATCGAGGGAGAAGTAAAATTTTCTAAAGTCTGAGACCGCTTTTTCAACGGCAGCTTCAATCTCGTCAAGCTTGTCATCAGGCGTTGTTCCTAAAAACTTCAGGGTAAGATGAATGTTTTCAGGGGCCACCCACCTTGCGCCGTCTATCTCATACATCAGTGCTTCTGAAATATTAAAAAGAAGATGTTTGATTTTTAAGGGCAGCCTAATGCCGATAAAAAGTCGCAATGTTAGAAAACAGCTCCTCCGATGGCTCTAATATTATCTAAGATATAGTAGCGTAGCATGTCGAGGGCCGCGTTCGCACTTTTAAGTCTTATGATGTCCCTCGACCCGAAGAAAACATATTTATTGCTGTAGCTTGTGGTCTGGTGTGAAAGCGCGACATATATGAGACCCACGGGTTTGTCCGATGTCCCGCCGCCCGGCCCCGCGATCCCGGTTATGGCAAGGCCGATATCCGAGCCGAGTTTTTCCCTTACGCCGACAGCCATCGCAAGCGCCGTTGCGGCGCTTACCGCGCCCTGTCTCGCCAGGGTTTGCTGGGAGACATTTAGAAGATTTATTTTAGCATCGTTGCTGTAAGATATGATACCACCTATGAAATAATCTGAGCTCCCCGGTATGTCGGTTATCTTTTTTGATGTAAGACCGCCGGTGCAGGACTCCGCGAGCGAAAGTGTAAGGTCGTGCTGTTTTAGCAGCGTGCCGACGACTTCCTCAAGTGTCTCGTCGTCAAACCCAAAAATGATCGGCCCGAGCCTCTCGATAAATCTGGCCTCAGCATTCTTGATGGCCGCCTCCGCCTCCGCTTCGCTTTGCCCCCGAGCCAGAAGCTGCAGTTGTATCTCACCGGGAAATGCGATTATCCCGACAGCCACGTTCTTAAGCGAGTCCATGATGTCTTTTACCGAGTCCTCAAGCGATGCCTCGGTGCGGGCGGTTGTACGCAAAACCCTTACCTTGTACGCCTCGTTTATGAGATACCTGGTGTTCAGCCAAGGGACTACCTCGGTCTCGATCATCTCCTCCATCTCTCTCGGCACTCCAGGTAGGGATATGACGAACTTGCCTTCCTTCTCGAGGATGATTCCCGGAGCGCTTCCAATCGTAGGTATTATCGGCTTTGCGCCGGACGGCAGATATGCCTGGCGGTAGGTTATCTCAGGCAACGGAGTGGTGCGCGGGCCATATCTTTCTTTTATGATTTCTGCGAGCCACGGCTGGTACTCAAGCTCACATGCCAGCGCGTCGCAGATTGCTTCGCGGGTCAGGTCATCCACGGTCGGGCCCAAACCGCCCGTGATTACGACACCGTCCGCCTCTTCAAGCGACTTGCTTATGGCCTTTGAGATGAGTTCTATGTTGTCCGGAATGCTTACCTGGCAATTGCAGGAATACCCTTCTTGGCCAAGCCTTTTTGCGATAAAAGGCGCGTTCGTGTTTACGGATAGTCCCAGCGTAAGCTCCGACCCTATGGCTATAATGTTATATTGCATCGCCTTTACCCCTTACCTAGCCGGCTGGTAAAAGCACGCCTCTTGATTTAGCAAAGTAGTCGATTCCCGACAAAACGGTCAATATCAGCGCAACAGCCATTGCCAGCCATCCTATAGATGCACCAAATATATGATAAGGAATATCTAGTATTATCAAGATTATAGCAGTAATTTGTGAAATTGTTTTAAGCTTGCCCCAGATACTTGCGGGGATAACTTTGTTCTCAGATAAAGCGACAAGCCGCAGGCCAGAGACGGCAAACTCACGGGCTATGATGACGACGGCAACCCAGGCGGAGAGCCGGCCCAGGTCGACGAGCGATATGAGTGCGGCTGAAACCAGAAGTTTGTCCGCGAGCGGGTCTATAAGCTGCCCGAATACGGTGACCTGTTTTTGGCTCCTCGCGATGTAGCCGTCAACCGAGTCGGTGACGGCGGCGATGGCGAAAATCAATGCGGCGACATAGGAGCCCAACGGCTGCGGAGCCGATAGAAGAAACGCCATGAAAATCGGTACGAAGAGAATTCTTGAAATCGTTATCTTATTTGCCAGGCCCACCTGCTATCCTCCCGTGAAAGTCACAGCCATCGAATTCATCGACCTGCGTCTTAACTATTTGGCCTGGTTTTATACCGCATTGCGAGTCCCCGGTGATGTAGGTATACCCATCTACTTCCGGAGCTTGCCACCAAGCTCTCCCTTCAAACAGGCTCTCTTTAGAGCCATCTTTTAAGCCGGTCGCTCTTTCGATGAGCACATTGCAAACCTTGCCCGTTCTATTTTCATTTCGCTGCCGGCTGATTGAATCCTGCAAGGCAGTCAGTTGGTGATATCTTTCTTTTACGGTTTTCCCCGACACGCGTCCGGGAAGCGCGGCGGCCTTTGTCCCCTCTTCCGGTGAGTACTCAAAAATCCCTAAGTAATCGAACTCGGCTTTCTCGACAAACTGAACCAGCTCGTTAAAGTCGGCGGCGGTCTCGCCGGGGAAGCCCACAATAATTGATGTTCTTAAGACGATGTTGGAGATAACGCGGCGAAGCCATGCGATAAGGGCAAGATAATCCGAGCCCGCGCCGTGGCGCCCCATTGCTCTTAGGATTTTCGGACTTGCATGCTGGATCGGGATATCCAGGTACGGGAGAACAAGTTCGTTGCCTTTCATCGCATCGATTAGCTCGTCGTTGATGAAGTGGGGCTGCAGGTAAAGGAGTCTGATCCACTCAATATTTTTAAAACCGGTAAGCGAGCCTAAAAGCTCGGTGAACCTGCTCCTGCCGTAGAGGTCGTAGCCATAGCGGCCGGTGTCCTGCGCGATGAGATTTATCTCTTTTATCCCTTGCTCATCGAGCCAGAATGCCTCTTCGATAACTTTCTCAATAGGCTTGCTTCTGAACGTGCCTCTTATCGTGGGGATTGCGCAGTACGAGCAGCGGTTGTCGCAGCCGTCTGCTACCTGCAAATAGGCATAGGGCAAATCTGAGAGGACACGCTCGGGATAGGATACAAAATCCTTTGGCGGTGCGGTTGCCCCGCCGTTTCTCAGATTATCCTTCTTAATCATCCCGGCGATGTTAAATTCCTTGGATATGCCGGCGATCAGGTCGATCTCGGGGATTTCTTTGGCAAGCTCATTGTAGTATCTCTGCGCGAGGCAGCCGGTTACGATGATCTTCTTGCGGTCTGACCGGTTTTTAAGTTCAGCTAATTCGAGGATGGTGTTTATCGACTCTTGTTTGGCGGCTTCGATAAAGCCGCAGGTATTAACGATGATGTAATCTGCATCCAAAGGCTCCTCGGTCAAGGAGATACCGCTTTTTACCAGCGAGCCTTTTATGTGCTCGCTGTCAACGGAGTTCTTCGCGCAGCCAAGCGTAATTACCGCGGCCTTCTTTGATAAAATGCCGTATTCCTCCCCACCAATACTCTGTCACACGCCATTTGATAAATAATCCCGTAGTTGCCCGATTCATCGGGCGCGCACTTGCATAACCTGTAGTTGCCCGATTTATCGGCCAAAGAAGCCCCATAAATGGAGCAACTACAACACCTTAATTATTGTGTCATTGTACTAGCAAGTTTGTAATCAGGATTATAGCAGGGTCTAGGGATAATTTCGAATTTCCGTGACGGATTGCGAATTTCGATTTATGGGTTATCACTCAGTAGTTCAGAGATTGTGACCAGCTCGTAGCCGTTTTGACGGAGAAAATCGATAATCTGAGGAAGAGCCTTTGCGGTATGCCATCCCTTACCGTTGGCGTGCATCTCGATAATTGAGCCACCGCACGCGTTTTGCTTCACGGCACCGATGATATCATTGGCGGAGGAGTTGACGCTGATATCTTTTGTCTGAACATCACACTGGACGGGCTTAAGCCCGCTTCCATAGACGGCGTTTATGGAAGCCTGGTTATATTTGCCGTAAGGGAACCTGAAATACCTGGGGGTCACCCCGGCAATGAAGTTGATGCTGTCCTGCGCTTTTGATATCTGAAGCATGACCTGCTCGCTGGATATCCCGGTAAAAAGCTTATCCGAATAAGCCTGGCTCTCAATCTCAAAGAGGTCGCTGTTGCCGATAAGCTTGGCCTCTTTGGAGTGCGACTCGGCCCACATCCCGCTCATAAAGAAGGTTGCTCTGGTGTTTGTCTTTTTTAGAATTTTAAAAATTTTATCGTCGAAACCGGTCAGGCCGCCTTCCCTTTCGTTAAGGTCAAATGTCAAGGCGACCATTCTTGAGTCCCGTGGGCCATGCTCTATAATGACGGATGCCGACGATGCCCTGCTAACTGCCGGCGTACTTCTGTGGCTTGAATAGGTCTGATGTGAAATATTCGGTGCGCTTGAAAGAGGTTTTTGCATGCGGTACTTGGTACGATCAAGTTTGCCTTGGGTATTTGAGCCCGCTACATGCGCCTTTTTCTCCCCCGCCACGTGTAAGTGATTCTCCGTCCCACGGTGGTCTATGAAATATGACGGGAATGCGCCAATTAAAATCCCCAGCATTATAGTTGTAAACAAGCCTATTAAAAACTTCGAACCCTCGCCCAATAATCCCTCATCCAATCGTACAAGTTATAAACATAGTTCCGGTTGCTATTAGAATGCTAATATAGCAAACCAGTACAGCCAATACATATTAATATTAGCAACCTTTGAATTGCTTTTCTACCAGAATGAGGGATTTTTTTACTTACTTCCTGCTTCCATCTAATAACAGTAGATAAAACCGAACTATACAGTAAAATAGATAGTGATTAAGTAAAGCGGGGCCGCATGATGTTTGGTATAGATCACTCTCACGAGCATAATCTTGGACATTCCCATGAACATGGACACGATCACGGTGCCCATGGACATACGCACGGTGCTATTGATCCTACTATCTATACCACCGAGCGAGGTATTTGGGCGATAAAATGGTCTTTCGTTGGATTATCGATAACCGCCATATTTCAGGTTTTTGTTGTTTTACTATCTGGAAGCGTTGCCCTTCTGGCAGATACGATTCATAACTTCGGTGATGCGGCTACCGCTGTCCCGCTATGGATTGCCTTTGCCCTCGCCAGGCTAAAACCGACTAAACGCTTTACATACGGGTATGGGCGTGTTGAAGATTTAGCGGGTATCACCATTGTTCTTATTATCCTTATAAGCGCCGTTGTTGCCGGTTATGAATCCATTAACAGGCTTTTTCATCCGCAAATTGTGAGTCACGTTTGGGCGATCATTGCTGCCTCGATTGTCGGCTTTATTGGTAATGAAGCGGTAGCGGTGTTTCGCATTAGAGTTGGGAAAGAAATCGGGAGCGCCGCGTTGATCGCAGATGGATACCATGCCCGCGTTGATGGCTTGACAAGCTTGGCTGTTCTCTTTGGTGCAATCGGAGTACTCCTTGGCTATCCGCTTGCCGACCCCATTATCGGACTTTTAATCACGGTTGCTATTGCCCGCATCGTATGGGATTCCGCAAAGGCAGTGTTTTCACGGCTTCTGGACGGGGTTGATCCCGAGGTAACGGATGAGATAAGACATGCCATTAGCCATGTACCAGGTGTAAAGGATATTACCGAGGTTCGCATAAGATGGTTGGGTCATCGGCTTCGTGCTGAGGTAAATGTCGCTGTTGATCCAAACCTTTCAGTCGAAGAGGGGCATGAGATTGCAATAGAGGTCCAGCATCAACTTTTGCATCATTTAAACTATCTCTCAAGTGCTACAGTTCATGTCGATCCTACCGATTCTTCCGGTGAAGCATATCATCACATAGAAGAGCACGAGCACGATAATTTGCCCATTCACTCACATTAGACTGTTGTGTTAGGGAGGATCAATCCAGTTATCATGTCTCCGTTCTCGAAGCCAGGGGCATCTCAGGCTTAACTTCTACCTCCTGGGTAACCGTGCCTTCAACGAAACCGGGCATACGCCGCGAGTCTTTGGTTAGTGTTTCACGGTAGAGCCGCACCATGCCGGCAACGGAGACGACTCCAATCACGTGGCGATTTTGCGAAAGTGCTTGTGCCTCCAACACTGGCGCCCATCTCAACCTGTTGGACGTTAACTCTTCGAGGGCTTCATCCAGAGTCTCGTCAGCGTGGATGACTACCACACGTCGACTCATCTCCTCTCCTACGCGCTTCTCGGCCTGCTCGGAGGTGCTCAGCCGCCTGATATCGGTTTTGGTGAGGACGCCTATAAGTTCTCCCTGTTCGTCCAGCACAGGAGCACGGCGCAGGTTGCGAGAAGATAGGCTCTCACTCGCCTCAGCGACTGTTTGCGTCTCGCGCAGATGTACCAGGACAGGCTCCATCGCCTGCCGAACGGACAGCGTCGAAAGTAAGGGAAAGGTAAATTGGAGCCGGTGTGCCGGTGAATCCGCACGTGTCTCAAGCTGGCTTGTGTAGATTGTATTCTTGCCGGCAATGAGGTAAGAGAGGCTGACGGCAATCATGGCTGGGGCAAGCAATGACAGGTTGCCTGTCATCTCGGCGACCATCAGCATGACGGCAATTGGAGCATGGGCAATACCTCCGAAGAGCGCCATCATTCCCACAATCACAAACGGGGCAGGTGTCGGCGGGATTCCGGGGACAACATGGTAGCCGAGCCGCCAGAGCAGCGCCCCCGTCATGCCGCCGATAACCATCCCCGGCCCGAAGATACCACCGGACCCACCAGAGCCGACAGATAGCCCCGTCGTGAGAATCTTTGCAAATGGCAACAAAAGAATCACCCAGAGCGGAAGCGAGAGCAAACCCGATCCCATACTAAGTTGTACCCAGCCATAGCCCATGCCAAGAGCCTGTGGGAGAACAAGACCGATCAGGCCCACTCCAAGGCCACCAATAGCTGGTTTGATCCAATTTGGTAAGTGCAATCGGTGAAAGAGGTGCATGCTGCCATAAAAACCACGGGCATAAAGCCATCCAATGAGACCGCAGAGAATCCCTAAGATCACGTAGTAGATCAACTGTGGAGGCGAGGTAAACGCCAGGTTCGCTGGGGTAGCAAAAATCGGATCCCAGCCCGACCAGGCACCAAAGATGCTGTAACCTACAATCGAAGAAATGAGTCCCGGAATAAGTGCCTCAACCTCCAAGTCGCTTTTATAGAGAATCTCTGCTGCCAGGATCGCTCCTCCAAGCGGAGCACGGAAGATGGCGCCGATGCCTGCGCCAATCCCTGTTGCCAGGGCAATACGTCGATCTTGCATATCCAGGTGCAAAAGATTGGCCAAGATCGATCCGAAACCTGCACTGATTTGCGCAGCGGGCCCTTCACGCCCGGCAGACCCGCCTGTGCCGATGGTAATAGCGGAAGCAACGAGCTTAACGAGCGGGATACGCGCTCGAACAGACTTACCTTGATGGAAGGCAGCGATGGCAGCGTCGGTTCCATGCCCCTCTGCTTCCGGTGCCAGACTAAACACGATGATCCCTGCAATCAGCCCGCCAACAGTGGTGATGATGGGCAATAACCAGGGTCGAGCTGCGGTCCAGAACGGCATGACGAGCGATTTACCTTCTCCTGCGGGGTCTGGAGGCAGATACCCGACGATTCTTCCCAGAAAGAGACCCGTTGCTAGATGAATCGCGGCATAAAAGGCAATGGCCCCAATACCCGCAATGATGCCGATTAAAGTACTGATGAACACCCACTTGAGAAGATAGCGTGGACTCTCAAAGCTGCGTATCAATCGGTGCATGGGAAAGATTAACTGCCTCAGTGAACGAACTAAGAATGATAACATCAACAACTCCTCTATGATAAACCAGACAGAATCTGCCGGGCTACCACGCTCGCTTGCCTGGTGATACTTTGCTTAGGCCATCCCAACACACGCGCTGACAAGACATACGACTCGGTAATAAAGGGGGACGCTGCTACGGCTACTACGGATAATTTAGATACCTTTAATCTTGGAATAGTTCGCCCTCACCTTTTTCCAACCTTATTATGTCATAGATGGTCGAGGGGGCAACACCTAGGACCTGAGATAGCACCCTTGGCGATGTGCCAAGCCTTTTAGTCGCATTAAAAACAGCTGCTGCTCTTGCTTTTGAGACGACTTTTCTTCTGGAGCCTGAGCAAAGCTCAGGTAAGCTTAGGTTGTAGTGGGTAGCCACTCTATCAAGGAGCTCTTTTAAGAGGCTATCTTCTTGCGCCCCTTTATCACCCTTGTCGATATCTTTTAAAATAGCCTCTACAAATAGCCCTGAGCCTAATATTCTCTCATCATATGCTTGGAGATCTCTTTTTGACTCTGGGTCAAGTTTTGCAAGACTTCTTTTTAAACCTCCGCCAAGAAGATGAGCCTGTCGACCTAAAGCGACGCCACCCTCCATGAACTCTTTCAAGCTCTGCCGCGCTCCTTTAAGGTTGCCCCCGAAGTTGAGAAGGACCTCGTCTACCTCCATGAATGAGTACTTTGTCCGCCCCATTAAAGCTGAGTACCCGGTATAGGGATAGAGGACAAGTCTATCTAAGTCAGAGATGATACCAGCTCTAACCGGATTTAGATGTATGTAGCGGATAAGTTCTAAAAAATAAGTGTCTTCCTCAACAGCAAAGGATTTGTACCGATTTTGAAATAGGTGTCCTGCTCGCCTGTGTTTGCGATTAAAATAGATAGCGTATCCAGTTAGAAGACGCCTCATAAAAGTAGGTAGAGCCATCTTAAGAGGCCTAACGAGTAGGTGCACGTGGTTTGGCATTAGAGCAAAGCCATATACTTTCATATCCTCTGCCCCGGCAAGGCTAGAGAGCCGACTCAAGAGTTCTTTGAAGTCAGCGTCGCCTCTAAATATCTCTTTTCTCTCTATCCCCCGAAATATTACGTGGTAGATCAACCCCGGGATGTCTAGCCTTGGTAGCCTTGGCATAAGCCAAGACTACCCTTAGGGTAAAAACTTGTCAATCAACTGTGCTTATATGTAAGTGGTTAGATTATCCAACGTAACAATCGTAGCAGCGTCCCCTTTATTCCATAGCTATACCCCATAGCAATAGGCAGAGATAAGGAAAACCGCCCTACAAAGCAGTTTTTTCATATATAGCTGTGCACTCAAAATTGCATCCCCGGATTTGCGTTTATTCAAAATTCTAGAAGAAATTGCCAATCTAATAGCTTAGATCTATTCTTGCTTCTTTTTAGTCTCTGTCTTTTTTGCGATCTTTTTCTTTGCTATCTGGGCAGCTTCCAATGCTACTTTATCAAAATCATCAATTAGGCTTTTTGCTTCATTCTTCTTATACTCATCAAAGTGTTTTTGGGCTATTTCTACTGCCAGCTCATGTGACACCCTGCCAGCATCGGTTAGAATATCTCTGTCGTTTAGCTTTAAAAAGCCGTCTAGTTTTTCGATCCAGTCCTTCATATACATTGGTATTCGGCGCATGGCCTGACCTTCAGCAAATATAAGATATTGCTCAACAAGGTTGTTAAGAGCTAAAAGTTCCTGTTCGTTTAAATAGTTTTTTGCAATCGTTATGTCCTCTTTGCGCGGCTTTGTCCCTCGCCATGAAGTAAGTCCCATAAATGGCTTCGTGCTGTCCGCGCGGGAGCTTATAATCTCGGGGGCGGTTTGGCCGGTAATAGCATAGTGGACTTTGTTTTGCACCGTCTTAAAAAACAGAATACTTTGCTCATCAGTCGGATCATAGTCAACACTGGTTGCATAAATATCGGTAATCTTTCTATAAAAGCGCTTTTCAGAAGTGCGGATATCCTGAATGCGAAGCAGTAATTCTTCGAAATAATCAAAGGGTAGATCCGGGTTTTTTAATCGTTCATCGTCTAATACGAACCCTTTGACGATGTATTCTCGAATACGAGCGGTTGCCCATTGACGAAAGGCAGTTGCAATAGAACTCTTAACACGGTAACCGACAGAGATGATGAGATCAAGATTATAGAAATTTGTTTCATAGGTTTTGCTGTCACTGGCAGTTGTTCGGAATTTCCTAATAACTGAATTTTCTTCCAATTCGCCTTCTTTAAAGATGTTTTTAATATGTTCGTTGATCGTTGGAACGGTAACCTGAAAAAGCTCGGCTAAAAGTTTTTGGGTAAGCCAAACCGTCTCGCCGTCAAAACGGACATCAATTTTAGTTTTGCCGTCTTCGGATTTATAAATGATTAGTTGTGATTTAGGCTCTTTTTTCATAGTTTAAATGGTTACTAAAGTAGGATCGATATGTCTATTTTATCTTTTGTTTTTGTAAAAGCAATGGGTATTAGATATTGCCAGGAACCGATACTTTGATTTTTATCAGGTTTGACCTATTCCGATTACGTTCAGGTCGGTTTGATTGCCTAAGGTTTTCTAGCATTTTTCTGACGATTAACTTATGCTATTATTAAGCAAACAGTTGTTCGAGTATCAATCCACCACTAATTGCCAATCAGGAGTATATGTGTTTACTAAAGGAATATATCATGGAAAAAATTGATTACAAAAAGAAACTTGAAGAACTCTACAATCCCTCTGCAAAAGAGGTCACAGCCATCAATGTGCCAAAAATGAATTTTTTGATGATTGATGGTCAGGGAGACCCCGGCACTTCAAAACCTTATCAAGAAGCAATCGAGGCGTTGTTTAGCGTCTCTTATGCCCTTAAATTTAAAATAAAAAAGAGCCGAGGCGTTGATTACAGCGTGATGCCGCTGGAAGGCTTGTGGTGGGCTGATGATATGGCTGATTTCACAAAAGGCAATCGAAATAATTGGAGATGGACAGCCATGATAATGCAGCCGGAGATGGTAACTAAAGAAATGGTTGGTGAAACAATCGAGGAAGTAACCAAGAAAAAGAATTTTCCAGCCCTACCATTAATACGATTTGAGAGCTACAACGAAGGCCCGGCTGCTCAAATAATGCACATTGGCCCGTTTTCCGAAGAGGGCTCGAATATTCAAAAGATTCACAAATTTATCGAAGAGAGCGGCCACAAGTTAAGAGGTAAGCACCATGAAATCTACTTAAGCGATTACCGGAAAACTGCGCCGGAGAAAATGAAAACGGTCTTGAGGCAACCAATGGAGTAAAGATGAACAAACTCTTACAGCAATTGACCGGCGGCGATTTAAGATCTGATGGTTTGGCTAATGATGTAGCCAGACAAGTTATTGATCAACCCGAACTGCTCCCTGATCTGGTTAAAGGTTTTGAATCGGATAGCGAAATAATCAGAATGAGGACTGCTCACGCGGTTGAGGTTATATCCAGAGAAAACGGAAAATTGCTAAAAGGGTTTAAGCCTAACCTTATCAAGCACGCTAAAGAAGACACCCTGCCCGAAACAAGGTGGCACTTAGCCCAAGTCTTTGGCAATATTAGTCTTTCCGACAAGGAATTAAGCATTGTTTTACCGATTCTTTATGAATACCTGAAAAGCGGCACCATTCTGGTGAAGTCTTGGACTATTGTAGGGCTGGGCAAAATTGCAAAAAAGAATGACCCATTTAGACGGGAAATCTTGCAAAAAATAGTCGAATTGCAAAACGATAAAAGCCCAGCCGTTAAGAACAGGGTTGCTCAGGTGCTTGGTGATTTAGTCTCATAATCTTTTACTTGAGTTCTTGCCTAAGCAATTCATAAAACTGATCTTTAGCTTCTTTTTCATACCAAGGTTTGTGTCCACATTTCTCAAGAAGGACAAACCGAAAATCCTTAATTGTCTTAGCAAGTGGCTCTCTTACTCCCTCGGAAGGATGAGGATCATAATCACCATGTATTGCAATAACAGGGCAAGTAATCTTCTTACCATATTCTAAAAGTTTGCCAGTACTTCTTATCTCCTTAGCATCTCCCCATACGCTCTCATAGACATCATATTGACACTCAATGATGTCATCTTCATGCGGCAGAGGATTATAAAAATCAGCTTTTGCAAGCAACGGCCCAAACTGGCAAAATACCTTATCCTTTTCGTTATCTTTTGCATTGTTAATTAGCTGGGGAAATGACTTAATCCTTTCTCTGTCTTTTTCAGGTAGACGGCCTAGCCTAGTTTGCATAATCTCAGGAACGTACTTTTCTTCAAACGGGCCACTTCCGATAAGGATCAGTTTCTTAACATAGGATGGATTTTGAGCCGTAAATAAAAAACTTAGCCATGCACCCCATGACCAACCAATTAATGTAACCGGGGTTATTGCGCTCCCTTTGACCTGTTGTTTTAGCTGATTAATTTGGCCGGAAAGAGTGTTTGCGTATTGAAGCGGTTCTAAAACTCCGTAATCCCCAGAAAGCTCTTTTGCAACTGGTGCCATTTCGCCAGGAGCACCAGGGCCGCCGTGAATTAAGGCTATAGAGAAAGGTGGGTTGCCATACTTTCTTATTGTTTGCATAAGGTCCTCTTTACATGCTAATTATACATCTCTATTGATTTTAAACCAAAAGCTCATTTTACAATGGTTTTTGGCAAAACCAGGAGATCGGATTCAAACTTTATTCCAAAAACAAAAAATGGCTCGTCAAAGCCATTATCTTGTGGTTTGAATAATGTCTAACCCGGGGTTAATGAATTATTCCAACCATTATTTTGGCTCTACAGAGCCTATGTTTCCAGTTTGAATCCTTTTGGCTCCCCGGATCGGTCCTTATTCGAACCATTGGAGAAGCTGTGTTTAGCAATGTAAGTATGGCTTTCTCTAGCGCCAGAGGGCCAGAGGGACGCTGTTGCCTGTGAGTCCTAACTCACTTCACCTGTATGATTTCTCTCAGTCGCTCGCCTTTTCTTGTCAGTTTAGGACGCAGAGGAAACAACGTCCCCCTGGCTTCTTGAGGCTTCCTTTGAGAGCTTAAATCCTGGTTGCTGTTTAATGTCATCCAGTGGTGCCAAAATATGCAGAACTTGGTTGATCAATTCGCGAGCTGAATGGGCTGCTTGACGTATAGAATCGGGCTGGGTAGATAAAGAAGCGGAAATAGCACCATGTCTTAATTTACATAGTGCGGGATCAATCTTTCTCAAAGCCTCATCTAAATCATCTAAGGCACGTCTATTAAAAGCTTTCCGTCCAGCATCAGTAATTTCTAACCAGTTTTCAGGGTCAATAATGTCCTTATATGTTGGTCCAATGAGCCCATCCATTTTTAATTGTTCAAATGCCATTCCAGCAATCGCTTTTTCACGGTCTGTAAAAGACACCTTTAGATGGTTTTCTAAATCCCCTCTGCCGCCCCTGCCAAGCATATTGAACTTATTGGCTTGCTTCGTTTTTGAAAGCATGTCTAGGATTGCCATCTTAATATCAAATTCTGAAATAGAAAGTTGCATAACTCCCCCTGATTTTTCTTAGATTATAGCACAAACACTTGTTCGGTAATAAATTAGATAGCCAACCATCTAATTATCCTGTTTTGGGATATTTAACTATTTAGTCTATGCTAGTCATATGAGCGATAACATGCAGAAACGTAAAAGAATACTGCTGCAAAAGCTTGTCGAAGCTAGAAAAGAGGCCAACTTAACACAGCAAGAAGCAGCCTCAAAGCTAGATAAGCCGCAATCGTTTATTTCCAAGATTGAATCCGGTGAACGCAATGTCGATTTCTTGGAGCTAGAAGATATTGCAAAAGCGTATGGCAAGCCGCTCGGATTTTTCCAGACAAATAATAAGGATATCGATCATGAGAGTAATTAGTTCTTATTCGTTTAAGGGTGGCGAAGAGTATATCAAGAAACACCACCCAAACGAGCTAAAAGAGATATATGATGCAATTAGCAAACTTAACGGTGCAGATGCCCTATGCAAAATAAGCGCTGAAAAAACAATGAAGGGTAAATTATTATATTCCCCCGAAAAAATGAACTATGATCTTAAAGCTTTTCTTCATAAGAGAGGCTGGACCGAAGCTAATCCAGCAGGCAAAAAGGGCTTTAGGGAGCCAAGAATAAGTTTCGGCCAAGGTCGCTTTCGGGAGATGGACGGGATAAAAAACAAGGTTGGACTTGAGATACAATTCGGCAAGTATGCCTTCATGGGTTATGATATCTTCTCTAAAATGATCATCTTTAAGAACCACGGGCTAATCGATTGCGGCATTGAAGTTGTAGCAACTCAGGCGTTAGTAAATAAAATGTCTACCGGCGTTTCTGCTTTTGAGCAACTCATGATAGATTTTGAGCACAGAGGTGAATCTAATATCGATATCCCTGTGCTGGTTCTCGGTATTGGGCTTACCGAAGAAGAGGAAAAACAATGCGAGGCAAAGTATCTCAGGTTCTTGCAGCATCCAGAAGAAATTATGGAGAACGAGTCGATTAAGTATAAGATAAACGGTTCTTTACCCGGTCCTAAACAAAACCATTTTGAGATCTAAAATCTTTAAATTCCTCAGGCACCTTTGAGAGGTTACTTTTATCTGCCTCGTAAACCGGTGTACCCATTTGACGAGTTTTTAAGAGTCCCTCCATTGCAAGCGTTACCCTCTCCCTTGCTATATCCACATATTCTTTCATGGTATCGACCCCTGCTGCTCTTCTCTCATGCTTAACAGCGGCGGCAAGGGCACTACCCACACCCATATACGGATCGATAACCAAATCGCCTTCCTTAGTCATTGAAAGAACTAGCCGCTCAATTAATTCTACAGGGAACTGACAAGGATGAATGGTTTTTTCGACATGATTGCTTTTAACATTTGGTATTTCCCATATATCGCTAGGATTTTTGCCAAGGGGATTACAAGAATATTCTCCCTTTTTATTCCCCTTAAAGTTCTTCTTCCCGGGATACTTTTGCGGAACTCTTATTGGATCAAGATCAAAGTAATAATCATCTGATTTGGTAAACCACAAAATCGTTTCATAGCGACCGGAAAGCCTCTTGCTTGCATGAAGACCATGCCCAAAATGCCAAATTATACGGTTTCTAAGCTTGAGTCCTAAATCTTTGCATATTGGATAGATCAAGATATCCAGTGGAAAAACTTCGCCTTTATCTATATGGTTACCAACCTGCCAACATAAACTCCCCATATCGGACAACTTTGCTACGCATGCCGCTATGGTTGCCTTTTGCTCTGCGAGGTAAATATCTAGATCGCGCCTTTTTTCGTATGCTTTCCCGATATTGTAAGGCGGTGAAGTTACAATTAATTGCGCTGCTCTATCCGGTATTTGAGATAGCAAATCCAATCTATCTCCGAGATAGATGGTCGCTTGAGCATCTTCTCGGTAAGTCGAGGAAATCCGATCGTCATTTAATTGGCTGAAAAGTGATTCGTTCATTATTTTCATAAGTTCTATAATATCCTATTTTGGGATATTAGCAAGTGTTTTAATTGCTATAACATTTATTCCCAATTTTGAAAGTTTGCGGTATAGGTACTGCCCTCAATATAAGTTATCAGATGATCATTACTTCATCAATATAAATAAAACCAACTTAACCAAAATGGCTAAACCCTTTACAGGGTTGGCCATTTTGGTCACGCTAATTTTCATAGGAATTCCTTTCTCGAATGTGGAATCTTTTTCTTCTCAAAGTATAGATTCGCTATCTGGGCTGGGAATTCCTATTGTTTTGGCCTAAATATTTGATTTAAT
>CADDYS010000003.1 GCA_902810715.1 bacterium
GAGCGGCTGACCCGAGGGTTCATCTCGATTACCACGATTCGCCCGTTTTCTGGATGGATGGCAAACTGGATGTTCGACCCGCCCGTCTCAACACCTATCTCGCGCATAATCTCGATTGAGGCGTTGCGAAGACTCTGGTACTCAACGTCGGTTAGAGTCTGTGCGGGAGCAACCGTGATTGAGTCGCCTGTATGTACCCCCATCGGGTCGAAGTTCTCAATAGAACAGATGATAACGACATTGTCTTTGAGATCGCGCATCACTTCAAGCTCGTACTCTTTCCAGCCGATTACCGACTCCTCTACCAACACTTCTGAGACCGGGCTTAGCATAAGCCCGTTTGAGACTATGTTTATATACTCTTCCTTGTTGAAGGCTATGCCGCCTCCCGTTCCGCCAAGGGTGAAGCTCGGGCGGACGACAAGGGGAAATCCAAGCTCGTCGGCCAGGGAGAGCGCGTCATTTAAGTTGTAGGCAAAGCCGCTTTGCGGCACCTCAAGGCCGATTCTTTCCATCGCCGCCTTAAACTCGCTTCTATCCTCGGCTTTTCGAATAGCGGGGAGTTTGGCGCCGATAAGTTCAACACCGTATTTATCGAGCACCCCGCTCTCGGCAAGGGCAACTGCGGTATTTAAGCCGGTTTGCCCGCCAAGTGTGGGTAGAAGCGCCTGCGGCCTCTCCTTTGCAATAATCTTCTCAACGACCTCGGGGATGATCGGCTCGATGTAGGTGCGGTCGGCAAACTCGGGATCGGTCATGATTGTTGCCGGGTTGCTATTTACAAGCACTACCTCATAGCCATCCTCTTTCAACACCTTGCATGCCTGGGTACCGGAATAGTCAAATTCACAAGCCTGCCCGATAACGATCGGCCCCGAGCCGATGATTAAAATTTTCTGGATGTCGTTTCTTCTCATAATCTCGCTTTCCGATAGCTAGTTTTCTTACCAACTTTTATAATGTTCGGGGACTTGTGCCCCGTTCCTCGGTTCGGCCAAAAGGCCACTGATACTTGGGTCTAGATTGTGGGTCCGTCAAAAGGCCAAAAGGTGAAAAGATAAAGAAGATTTTAAAATCCCCTTTTGGCCTTATGGCCTTTTCGCCTTTTGGCGAGCCATCGTTCTAGACCCTCATCATTTCTATGAATTGCTGGAATAGATATCTTGCATCATGCGGTCCCGGAGATGCCTCGGGGTGATACTGCACTGAAAACGCCGGGATTTCCAGGCAGTGCAGCCCCTCAACCGTGCCGTCGTTTAGATTTATATGTGTAACTTCGATTTTGCCGAAGTCGCTTTTTCCGCTCCAGCCACCCAATGGGATGGTTTGGCCGACTTGCCAAGGCTTTTCTTCAATATTAAGAGACTTTGGGTCGACCGCAAATCCGTGATTCTGGCTGGTTATCTCAACTTTTCCGGATAGGAGATTCTTAACCGGTTGATTTCCCCCGCGATGCCCAAATTTTAACTTGTAGGTCTGTCCACCGACCGCAAGAGACAAAAGCTGGTGCCCAAGGCATATACCAAATATTGGCTTCTTGCCAAGCAACTCGCGAATGGTCTTTACAGCATAAGTTACCGCCGTGGGGTCGCCGGGCCCGTTGGACAAAAACACGCCATCCGGATTCATTGCAAGAACCTCGCCGGCGGGCGTTGCGGCAGGAACAACTTTTACATCGCAGCCGGCATTTACCAGACAGCGGAGGATATTTAACTTGATTCCAAAGTCAAAGGCAACAACCTTGTACTTACCCTTGTTTTCATTACTCCATTCGTAAGGCTCACCGGTGGTTACGCCTTTAACAAGGTCAAGCCCTACGATTGATGGAACGTTTCGCGCTTTTTCAACAACTGCGGCCTCGCTGTCTCCGTTGGTTGAGATTACGCCACGCATAGCGCCGACACTTCGGATGTGCTTGGTGAGAGCGCGTGTGTCGACTCCTTCAATACCGACAATGCCGTTTTCCGCCAGGAAATCCTGAAGCGAGCCGTCTGCGCGCCAGTTACTGTAGACCGCGGATGCCTCGCGTACAATAAATCCCTCAACAAACGGTTTTTTTGACTCAAAGTCGTCTTTGTTTACACCGTAGTTGCCGATTAACGGATAAGTCATTGTTACGACCTGCCCTGCGTAGGAAGGATCGGTTAAAATTTCCTGGTACCCGGTCATGCTCGTGTTAAAGACTACTTCCCCGCCGGTCTCCCCCGCTGCCCCGAATCCGTATCCATAAAATACCGTTCCGTCTTCAAGTGCAAGTATCGCCTTCTTTTTATTTAGTATGCTCATTGCCACCCCTTGAAAAATACCTTATAGGCCCGCAGTTGCCTGATTTATCAGGCGTGCACTTGCACAGATTTGTGATTGCCTGATGAATCGGATAACTACAAATCGAGCAACTACACTTTAAACGCCCCACTAAAGCTTTTTGTCCTATTGTCCTTAACAAAATCCCCGTCTCTTATAACGGGATTGCCCCCACAAAAGATATCCGATACAACGCCTTTTAATCTCCACCCACCGTAAGGTGTGTTGATGCTTTTTGACTCAAACCTGCTAGGGTCAACCTCAAGTATAACGTTAGTATCGATGATTACCAGGTCAGCGATATCGCCAATCCCAATACTGCCCTTTGGTATACCCAGTATCTTAGACGGGTTGAGACTCATCTTAGCTATTGCCTCACTGAGGCTCACCACTCCTTTATCAACAATCTCTGTCAGGATCAATCCAAGGGTCGTCTCAAGACCGATTAAACCAAACGGTGCGTAGTCAAATTCCATCTCTTTTTCATGGCGGGCGTGGGGTGCGTGATCACTTGCAATAGTATCAATTACACCATCCTTCAAACCCTGGCGAAGCGCCTCGACATCTTGTCTCGTGCGAAGCGGCGGGTTTACTTTGAAGTTGGTATCATACCCCTGCAGATTTTCATCGGTTAAGATGAGATGGTGTGGTGTAACTTCACAGGTTACATTGATCCCCCGCTCTTTCGCCCGGCGCACCAGCTCAAGGCTTCCCGCAGTGCTTAAGTGCGCGATATGAAGCCTCCCGCCGGTTAGCTCGGCAAGGATTATGTCTCGCGCCACAACGACTTCTTCCGCCGCAGCCGGTATTCCTTTTAGGCCAAGAACGGTCGACCAGTAACCTTCGTGCATCTGCCCGCCTCGGGCCAGATCGGCTTCCTCAGCATGAGATATAACCGGCTTATCCCAAATCTTTGAGTACTCAAGAGCCCGCCTCATGAGTTGAGCATTCATTACGCACCTGCCGTCATCTGAAAACGCCACCGCACCGGCTTTAACCATATCTCCCATCTCAGAGAGACGCTCTCCTGCAAGACCTCGGGTAATCGCGCCTATCGGGTAGACATTTCCAAAACCGACATCTGCAGCTTGATGTTTTATGTACTCAACAACCGAAGCCGAGTCGGTCACCGGGTCGGTATTGGGCATGCAGGCAACGCTTGTAAAGCCGCCCTTTGCCGCAGCATGAAGGCCGCTCTCCACAGTCTCCTCATCGGCCCTTCCCGGATCGCGCAAGTGAACGTGCATGTCCACCAGGCCCGGGGCCGCTATTTTCCCCGAAGCATCGATTACCTCGGCACCCGCCGCAACTTTTTTGCCGGCAAGGTTCTTGCTAACGGCGGCTATCCTGCCGTCTTCAATTAAAATATCCAGGTCGGCATCGACATGATTTGCGGGGTCGATAACCTGCCCGCCCTTAATCAGATACTTACTCATCATTTCCTGCACCACCCAGCAGTAGATACAATACCGCCATTCTAACCGCAACCCCGTTTGTCACCTGAGTTGTTATAACCGCCTGCGGCATATCGGCAATCTCAGGCGCAATCTCAACTCCCCTGTTTATAGGGCCGGGGTGCATAACTATTAAGTCGGGTTTAGTCATCTGTAACCGCTTCTTATTCAACCCGTAAAGAACCGCATACTCGCGAAGCGACGGAAAAAGAGGCTCTCCTTGACGCTCAAGTTGTATCCTTAACAGATATAGGATATCTATCTCGTGAAGTACTGAGTCCAGGTTGTATGACACCTTTACGCCCAGCTCCTCAACATCTTTTGGGATAAGGGTCGGTGGGCCTACAACAATAACATCCGAGCCCATTTTCTTTAAAGCCAGGATATTTGACCTCGCCACCCGGCTGTGCAGAATATCGCCCACTATCGCGACTTTCAGTCCGTTTAACGTGCCGAATTCCTGGCGGATTGTAAAAAGATCGAGCAGCGCCTGCGTGGGATGCTCATGTGAACCGTCGCCGGCATTTACAACACTGCATTCCATGTATTTTGCAAGAAGCTCGGCCGATCCTGAGGCCGAGTGTCTGATAATTACCAAGTCGGACGACATCGCCTCTATCGTCTGCGCGGTGTCTTTGATACTCTCGCCCTTTGCAACCGCACTTGTGCTCTTTGAGATGTTAACCGTATCCGCGCTGAGCCGCTTTGCGGCAAGCTCAAAGGATGTTCTGGTTCTCGTACTAGGTTCTAAGAAAAGCGTGACTATGGTCCTTCCTCTAAGTGTCGGAACCTTTTTAATCGGCCGCTCAGAAATTTCCTTAAACGACTCAGCCATATCAAGGATAAGCGTTATCTCATCACCTGTTAGTTGGTTAATGCTGACCAGGTCTTTATGCCTTAAGCCCATTACTCTTCTTCTCCGATTGCAACCAAGTCTTCACCATCAACTTCCGCTACATGTACCCGTACATGTTCTTTCCGCGATGTCGGGATGTTTTTGCCGATGTAATCCGCCCGTATGGGAAGCTCCCGGTGACCACGGTCTATTATGACGGCAAGTTGCACCGCTGCCGGCCTTCCGTAATCCATGATCGCATCCATGGACGCCCTCGTCGTGCGCCCGGTAAAAAGGACATCGTCTACCAGGATGATCGTCTTTCCCGTAACATCAAACGGTATTTCGGTCTTATATATCTTTGGGTGCGAATACATGGCCACATCGTCGCGGTAGAAGGTCACATCTAGCGCACCCACCGGAAGTTCGACGCCCTCGATATCCTTAATCTTACTTGCCAGCCTCTGGGCAAAAAAAATACCGCGGTTGCGGATACCTACTAAAGCTAAATTCTCCGCACCACGGTTCTTCTCCAAAACTTCATGGGCGATCCTGGTGATGGCCCGCCCCATGGCTTCGCTATCCATTACCAGTGCTTTTTCCTTAAAACCCATTGTTAGCTCCCTATCTTTACGCAAAAAAATACCTTCTCTGCAGGCTGCACGAAGGTGGGCTTGTTAAATAGCGATATTAAACCGTATTCTTTTACCATCCTTACCAGCCTCGCAGGACTAGACTTAAAGGTCTCAATAATATTATCAGAAAGCCGGATACAGTGCAACCGGTTTTCGATGTCTTGTCACATTTTACTCAACGAAAAAAGAGCGAGCAGGAGAACCGGAACGAAGATGGAGAGAACAGCAAAAATTATTAGGGTTCTCTCTCGCGTGAGTAAAGCCCCTACACATAAAGCAAAAGGTAGTAAAAAGAACGTAAAAGGAAAACTAAATGGTAGCATGAGAGAGCTGACTACTCCTCTTCTATCAATGATTTGGCCCGAGCTAGTAAATAATAGGGTGATATTAAATATAAGAGCTACCAAAGTAAACAAGGCTAGAAACCAAATAAATTTGCGCTTTGTTTTAAGTGCCGTTATTGCTAAGCCAATAAAATAAAATAAAAGCAATAACTGCACTACCGGTAGTCTCATAACCGACCTCACTGTAATTTATTCATCCGCCCCATCGTCTACATTCTCAAGATTACGTAATTGCCTGCGCTTCCTTATTGGCGCAATAACGATTACCAGAATTACAAGACCACCAAGAATATACCACCCGACATCGCGAAGTTGCGTTAGCCAGATGTTGGTGGCTTGGCTGTGTGCGTACTCCTTCCATTTAGCGTTTATTGTGTCCTGGCTAAGCCCTAGTTCCTGCATAAGGGCATCGTTAAAACTTGCGCCTGCCTGCATCCTCCCGATCGCTTTGTAGAGCTTTTGCTCGCCAAATTTGCTCACAATAAAGTTTACGACCATGTAACCTTGAGCATAATCCTGCCTGCTGGCCGAAGTATCGAGAGATTGACTCGCACTGCCGACAAGGTCGGGAATATCTCGTGTCAAAGCGTACTTTTCAATTTCCGCAGCCTCAGCTCCAGGTTGAGAGTCATATATCGCTAAGCCTTCAATAAACCATATAGGTACGGTATTTATCCTGGGCACGCTGCGCATAAACATAATATGGCTTATCTCATGCCCCAAAGTTATGGTTGAGTTTCCCGTGCCAAGAAAAACCGCAATAAGGTTCTGGCTAGGAGAGGCATACCCTGCGGCATCGCTAGAGGGACTTCCGCTTAAAAACGCTGCCTGGTCGGTGTATATATATAGGTTGATGGGCTGGCTCTGGTTGTATTTATAGCGCAAAGCCATTTCGGAGTAGATTCCCTCAGCGATCCGACCTATCTGTTCTACGTCCGCCCTTTTTGTCGCGTGGATTACAAAATGTGGAGTGCTGATTGTGGCCCAGTCATTTTGGGAAGTTATAGCAAAAGAGCTAAACGGAGTGAGTATTAAAACAAGGATCGCCAATGCCACAACCCCTGCCAAAAAAGCCTTAACACTCACCTTGTGCGATGACATTTTCTGCATCTAGTTTATTTCCTTAACTATCTCCACCAGCGCTGGGACGCATTAATTCTTGTTCCTTTTAATCGATAAGCATTCTTCTACTGATAGTAGCCTGTAAAAAGTAAACCATCAATTTATATGTGACGCTGTACCTTGACCCCCTTCAACTGCTCAGGTAAACTGGTCAGGTGTAACCTACCAACCTGTAACCTTCAGGAGCAAACGTGAGACTAAGTTATTCAGCGATATCAACATACCAGAAATGCCCTCTCTCCTACAAATTTTTATATGTTGATAGACTGCCCACCAAACCATCGCATCACTTAAGTTTTGGAAGCAGTATTCACTCTGCGCTTGAGTTTTTCTATAACGTAGAAGTTGCCGAGCCTTGTAGTCTGGATCGCCTGCTTGAAGAGCTTGATAATGTCTGGCTTAGTGAAGGATACGAGAATGAATCTCATGAAGTGCAGTATAAGGAAAAAGGGCGGGCGATTCTTACACAGTTTTATAATGAAAACGTTCTCGCTTTCGCTGTACCCATCGCAGTAGAAAAACGATTTGCCTTGGATATGGATGGTATAACGCTCAGTGGCATAATCGACCGTGTCGATAGACTTTCAAACGGTGGGATTGAGATCATCGATTATAAGACGAACGAAAAACTACCACCAAAAACCAAGATCAATACCGACCTGCAACTCCCTATTTACCACATGGCAATCGAGGAATTATATGGGACAGCCCCAGAAAAACTTACGCTTTATTTTTTGGTTCCTAACCGGCAAATTAGCACCCGCAAGACAAAAAACGATGTAACAAAAGCCAAGGACACGATTTTTAAGGTCGCCGATAATATCCGGTCGAAAAAATTTGATCCTTTCAAAAACCCACTCTGCCCCTGGTGCGATTTTATCGAGCTTTGTCCGCTACATAAAGACGACCCGGTTATACTGGCTAGGGCTGCCGCAAACGGTAAGACCTCTACGGGCAAAAGCTTAAAAACTGCCGAGCCCAAGGCCGCAATTGAAGAGCTAAAAAAGAGTGCGACCGAGATAGAAAATGCAGTTGACGAGTATCTTGAGTTGATAGAGAAGATAAACGGGGCACGGTCACGCCTGGGTGAGCTACAGTCGATCATCCACAACTACTGTGAATCGAACGGCCTTGCTTCAGTTAGCGGCACGCGGGGAGAGCTTAGTAGAGAGGCGCGTAAAACCACTCATTATAACATTGATAAGCTACGTGAGCTTTTGGAACCGCGTGGGCTATGGGAGAAAGTTCTCGATGTTAACGGCCATCTTCTGAAAAAGCTTCTTGACGATGCGTCCTCGCAAGGAGAACTGCGCAAAATTATTGAGACCGCCAAAGAAGTTGAAGAAATAAGTTATGTGCTGTATGTGAAAGATGAGCCGACAGAGGAATAAAAGAAATTCAAAATTATCTATCCCTCAATCAAAACTCTCCCCTAAAACAATAACCTATCAACTTATATATAAGTTTTGCCGCAAGAAAATCGCTCGCCGGGTTTCCCGGGATGGGACAAAGCTCGACTAAATCAAAGCCAATGATCCTTTTATGAAATGTGACCTCCCGCAGGATATCAAGGATTTCGTACCAGCTCAAGCCTCCCGGCTCGGGGGTGCCGACTGCCGGCACCTCGGACGGGTCGAAAACATCCATATCAATCGTTACGTAAACGGTATCGGTTAAGGCATCAACGATCTCTTCTACCCCGTAGTAACCATAGCGATACTGCCTGGCCGTCACCGAGAAAATATTGTTCGCCTTGATAAATTTAGCCTCTTCTTTACTACTATTTCGTATACCGACCTGAGCGATCTTTATCCCCTCGTCGTAGATACGTCTCATGACGCAGGCGTGACTGTACTGCGTGTTCTCGTACTCCTCGCGAAGATCGGTATGCGCATCAAGTTGCAAAACGCTGATCTCAGGATAGAAGTCTTTAATTGCCCGAGCAGCCCCGATAGTAAGCGAGTGCTCACCACCTATCATAACCGGGAATTTCTCCGCCTCAAGAACGTCGAGAAACACCCGCCGTATCATTTCAGACTCGTATTTCGGCCCCTCCATATTTGGCATAACTTCGTTAAAAGTGTGGATGCCGACTTTGTCGTAGATCTCTGTCTCTAATTCCTCATCATAGAGCTCTACCTGCCGGGATGCATTAATAATCGCAAGCGGAGCCTCCCGGGTGCCGGCCCTGAAAGAGGCCGTGGAATCATAAGGTACCGGCAAAATCACAACCTTGGATTCCTCAAAAGAATTATGCGTATCAATTCCTAAAAAATTAAATGGTAAGGTTGAATACAATAAAACCTCCAATTAAGAAATCAGCCCTGCTAAATAGCAGAGCATCCACTCTATTATACCTTAAATTAAAAATATAAAAAGTTCTCCCCGCTTCACGGAGCGGGGAGATTAGTTGAGTAACATAAAATCCGCCTTGTCTTAAGTTTACATTTCTAGAATCTAGGAACGTGTTTTACCACAACATCCTCTTTCTTGATATCTAGCTGCCTGCAAACCGACTCTAAGATTGTTTCGCAGCTCGTAGCGCCGCAAGTAAACACATCAAGGGCCATTTTGCCATCGTCTGCATATGTATGGATTGAAACATGGCTCTCATCGAGCATGATAAATGCGGTACAGCCCGGTGATGAGTTATGCCCGAAGTGATACCTTGACTGGTTGATAATGTTTGCGCCGGCTTCATTTGCCGCGTTCACTATTGTCTGAAGCAGCAGTTTGTCATCCACAAGCACATTAAAGTCCATGTTGCGGATGTCTACAATTAAGTGATTACCCTTGTTCATCTCCCAATCCTTTCTAGTTGATCTCCAACCCAACTAAAGTTTCTATATCTCACGAAATTCTTATTGGATTGCAAAAACGCACCCACAATGAGCGGCAATCCGATGGTCGAGTCTATATATACGGTTGCCATTTGCGCTTCTTTGGAGATTTTGCCCCAAGACTGCGCTTCTTCGAATGTACAACCGCTAAGACCACCCCATTTCGGATCATCAGTAGTAATCTGAATGGCATACTTATGCCCATTCACATCGCGATAGCCCATTGTGTCCAGCAACGGCTCAAGTTGCTGGATATAGTTCTTTGGCACGCCACCGCCGACATAGATCGCTCCGGTTTCCTCAGATTTAAGCTTTATCTGAGCGATCTCATAGTTGTCCCTGATTTGATCAATGAAAGGACCTTGTCCTTGACCGTTCGAGTCTTTTTGAGCGTAAAGATGTGTGAGACCGATGCCTATTGCGCTGTCGCAAAGCGCCGGGCAAAACACCGGCACGCCCTCTTCATAAGCCGTATGAAGTATCGAATCGGGGTCTTCAACTTTAGAGCCTAGAAAAGCCAAAAACTCGCGCGACGAGTAGCTGCGCGGCTCAAGCTCTGAAGCAAACTTCGATATAGTAAGCTCGACCGTTTCAAATTCCTGGTTATCTACATAGGTATCGTAAATACGGTCGATTTTTAGATCCTCGAGAACCTTGTCATCCACATGAGCTGAGCCGACATAGTGGTGGTAGCCCATGGCTTCGATAAAATCGTGGGTGAGATTCGCACCGGTTGAAACAAGCACGTCAACTATATGATTCTTAATCATGTCGCGAATTACCTTGCGAAGTCCCCCCGGAACAACAGCCCCAGCTATACCGAGGAAAATTGTTGCCTTTTCGTCCCTCACCATGTTCTGAAGAACGATTCTTGATTTTGCGAGGTTACGGCTCTGGTAAGACGTAGCCTCGAACCCCCGGAGTAGCTGGTCCAAATCGCCGATATTATTTAGATCCAGGTGCTGGATCGGAAATTTTAACAAGTTGTGTTTTTTCAACTGACCTCCTCACAAAGCTAAACCTTGGTTCAAATTCAACCTTTATATAATAACGCTAAAAATTCTAATACTCAATATTTTATTGCCAAACAAAAGATTGCATAACAAAAGCCTGCCCTAATTCTTAAAAAATTACAATTCTTCAAGATACATCTTTTTAAGTCTATCCAAGGCCTTCTGCAGGTCCGGCGGAAGTTTATCCTCAAAAACCATTTTTTTACCTGTCTTTGGGTGGGTAAACTCCAGTTTGTAGGCATGCAAGAACTGCCGGTCGAGCCCCAGGTCGCGCTTTGATTTGCCGAAGCCGTAGAGCTGGTCACCAACTACCGGGTGGTTGATGTATTTCATGTGCACTCTAATCTGGTGTGTCCTTCCGGTTTCAAGGCTTACCGAGACCAGGCTGTAGTCGTCATACACCGCCAGTACGTGGTAGCGGCTTACCGCCTCGCGGGCGGCTGTGCCCATTACAACCATTTTCTGTCTAAATTTTGGACTTCGGCCGATAGGGGCATTAACTGTACCTTCTTTTTCTTTAAATCGCCCGTGGACAAGCGTAAGGTAGGTACGCTTAATTTTTCTGTCCTTTAACTCTTGGCTCAAGGCCTGATGAGAAAAGTCGTTTTTCGCAACGATCATTAATCCAGAGGTGTCTTTATCAAGGCGGTGAATTATACCCGGCCTGACGACACCGCCTATCCCGGAGAGCTCCGGCGTGTGCGCAAGAAGGGCGTTTACCAGAGTGCCGGTTGCGTGCCCATATGTGGGGTGAACCACCATACCTGCCGGTTTTGACAAAACAATCAGGTCGTCATCTTCGTATTTAATATCAAGAGGTATAGACTCGGGCTTTACCTCAGTAGGCTCGGGAGGGGGAATTGCAACGTCAATCATCTGCCCGGCTTTCAGTCGGTAGTTCTTACCTACCTCTTTGCCATCGATGAGAACCAGGCCTTTTTCTATTAAATTTTGCGCAAAACTTCGCGACGTAATCTCAGGGTTTTTTGAAAGCAAAACGTCTATTCGTTGACCGGAGTCTTCCGGCTCAACAACAAGCGAGAATTCAAAAGTCTCCCGCTCCTCATTAAAAGTCCCTCTCTCTTCGAGGTGCATTTATTCGTCAGCCTGCCTCGCCTCAAGTGAGTTTGCCCGGAAGTAGTAGCCAAATATAACGATAAGACCCGTTACCAGCAAGAACAAGCTAAATATCTGGGACCTGCCCAATCCCAACGCGAAGGTTGGATTTGTGCGGAAAAACTCCACGATAAACCTGGAGAGCCCGTACATGGAGATATATATCCAGAATATCAAACCATCGCTTTTAATGCGGGGCCTGGCCCACAGCAGGAGACCCAATATAATAATATTATACGTAAACTCGTAAAGCTGGGTAGGATGCAGCGGAACGCCCAATGGACTTGCGCTTGATTGGCTGCTGGTAAACTTAACTCCCCAGGGCAATGTGGTCTCTTTGCCGCAGCAGCAGCCGTTGGCAAAGCAGCCGAGCCTGCCGATAGCTGAGCCAAGAGCCAGGGACGGAGCTATCATGTCGGCAACCTTTCCGAGAGGCAGCTTTCTAAACTTAATCAGACCAAGAACCGCCAGCGCGCCCCCAACAAAACCGCCGTAGAACACGAGCCCTCCCTGCCAGATTGCAAAAATCTGCATTGGGCTGCCGGTAAATTCATGCCAGTAACCGATTACGTAAAATAGCCTGGCGCCGACGATTCCGCCGACCATTGCAAAAAGAACGATATCGTAGGCAAGATCGGGATGAAAACCTTTTCTTTTTGCTTCACTACGTATTAAAAATATACTGGCTAAAAAAGCCGCTGCTATTGCCACACCGTAAGTATGTACAGAAACCGAGCCTATTTTAAAAAGTATTGGTAACACGAGCATCCATCCTTTAACCTTACTAAATTTAACTAAGAGGTCTGTGCAGGTTCTTTGCGGGTACTATTTATAAAGATAAAACCAAGCAATACCACACCTATAACAATTGATGAGTCGGCTAAATTAAAAACCGGCCATACACGAAAGTCAATAAAATCCGTAACCTTTCCCAGCAAGAAACGATCGATTATATTGCCAACCGCCCCGCCAAGCAAAAGGCCAAGCGCCAGCGTTTGCAGTCGGTCCGTAATATTTAATCGCCGATGGTAATATAATATAAATATTATAATCGCAAGGCTTATTATTAAAAATACAATTTTTTGATCAGGCAACAAACCGAATGCGCCTCCCGGATTTCTAACATGGGTTATATGCAAGACTTCCGGGATAAGCGGAACGGAATCGCCAACCGGCATAAAGTTGCGGATAAGTGCTTTTGTGACCTGGTCAACCGCTACCACCAATATTGCTATGATTATTAATAACAAGGAACCATCTCCATCTAACCACCCTTGAGTAAGCCAATTAGCCAATAGCCTTTCTCAAGCCAATTAGCCAATAGCCAAGTAGCCAATAAGATTTAGTATTATCATTGGCTACTTGGCTATTGCCTATTGGCTGCTTTTACCAGCTTCTTTCCTCGGCCTTTTTGTCCTCGATGCATAGATCGGTGTATGGCAAAACTTCAAGCCTTTCTTTTTCAATAGGCCTCCCACACACCCTACAATAGCCGTAGGTTCCGTCCTCTATCCTTTTTAAAGCATCGTTTACCTTTGACAGCAAATCCCGCACATTAAGAGAAAGCGACAGGTCGTTTTCTCTCGAAAACGTCGCGCTACCCAGGTCTCCCATGTGGTTGTCGTACTGGTTCTCACCCGTCCACTCACTCTGCGACCGGTCCATAGTGCTCTCAATATACTCCAGCTCACCCTCAAGATCCGCTTTTTCTTTCAACAACCGTTCCCTGAACTTACTTAGCTCTTTCTCGTCCATGGGAACCTCCTTTATCAGTAACCCGTTTCTTTGGTTTCTGATCTCTTTTCTGTTATCTGATATATACCCGTAATGAACAAGTAGCTATCAGACCTGCACTAACACAGCCGCACACCTAGCGCAAAGGCCGGGGTGCTCGGCAATGTGGCCGACAGTTTCTTCGTATCGCCAGCATCTCTCACACTTTGCGCCCGGGGCCGGCGATATCTTTATAGCAAGGTCAAGCACCAACTCGCTCCTGTAGGCATCGACAGGCGCCTCAAAATATGGATGGAGCCTAACATTTGAAACAATCATGACCTGTGCAAGAAAATCCTCGTAGCGGCCAAGAAACTCCCTCATAGAATCATCGGTATAAAGGTCTACTCGGGCCTCAAGAGAGTTTCCTATCATCTTCTCATTTCTGGCCTCTTCCAGAGCTTTTGCTACTTCACCCCTTACACGCAAGATCTTATTCCATATTCCGTCGATTTCCGGATTTATATACCTCTCATTTGGTTCCGGCCAGGCCGCCAGATGAACGCTCTTTTTGTCTCTAACCGGCTCCGGTATATAGGACCAAACCTCTTCGCATGTGAAAACAAGTACCGGCGCCAGAACTTTTGTAAATGTAACAAGCATTTCGAAAAGAACGGTCTGTGCCGCCCTTCTCTCAACCGAGCCTGCGGCCGAGGCATACAGCCTGTCCTTAATTATGTCCATATAAAGAGCGCTGAGTTCGTTGGTGAAGAAATCGTATAGCGCGCGGTATACCGCATGGAACCTATAATCCTCGTAGCCTGACCTAAGGCCCTTAAGGAGACCGGTCATTTCGTGAAGAGCCCACTTATCAAGCTCCTGCAGCCGGTCATAGTCAACATTGTCCACACCCGGTTTAAAATCGTAGAGATTTCCCAGCATGAACCTGAATGTGTTTCTTATTCTCCTGTAAGCCTCGCCGACATGCTTCAGGATATCCGGAGAGATCGCAACATCAACCGTGTAGTCGCTTGATGCTACCCAGAGACGCAGTATATCGGCACCGGATTTAGCAATTACATCCAGCGGATCCACAACATTGCCAAGCGATTTAGACATCTTACGCCCCTCGCCGTCTACAACAAAGCCGTGGGTCAGCACGGATTCATAAGGCGCCCTGTCATGTACACCCACAGAAGTCATAAGGGACGACTGGAACCAGCCCCGGTGCTGGTCGCTTCCCTCGCTGTAAAGGTCTGCAGGCCACTTAAGATCGGGCCGGGTCTTTAAAACCGCCTCATGGCTTACGCCGGATTCAAACCAAACATCAAAGATGTCGGTCTCCTTGGTTAGCTCTTTTCCACCACACTTTGGGCAAGTGAAGCCATTCGGCAGAATCTCCTCGGCGCTCTTAGCAAACCAGGCATCTGCACCATCAATGTCAAAAAGTCTCACAACGGTATCGATAGTTTCATCCGTTACGACTTCTTCCTGACAATCGACGCAGTAAAATACCGGTATCGGCACTCCCCAAGACCTCTGCCTGGAGATACACCAATCCGGCCTGGTCTCAACCATGCCGGTAATCCGCCGGATGCTCCAATCCGGAATCCAGTTTACCTTGTTGATTGAGTCAAGAGCTCCACCACGCAGATTGTGGATATCCATCGATATAAACCACTGCTCTGTCGCCCTGAAAATAACCGGCTCTTTGCAGCGCCAGCAGCACGGGTAGGCGTGGGTGATTTCTGAAGCGTAAGGAAGGAGTCCTTTGTCCTTCAAAAAATTGATTATCACTTTGTTTGCATCAAAGATATCCATGCCGGCAAACCGGCCGGCTTCTTTAGTAAAATGCCCCGTCGCATCAACGGGCATGGGAGACGGCAGGTCGTATTTCAGCCCCGTCATATAATCTTCCTGGCCATGGCCGGGGGCTGTGTGGACCGCCCCGGTTCCGGTATCCAGACCGACATAGTCGGCAAGCACAACTACCGACTCTTTATCCGGGAACAGCGGGTGCCTGCATTTAAGGTACTCCATTTCGGACCCCTTAAACCTGGCAACAATCTCGTAGCCGCCCAGTTTAATCTCCCCGGCAACCTCATCCAGTCTGGCTTCTGCAAAAATTAGAATTTCGCCGCCCGTTTTTACTGCGATATACAAAGCATCCGGGTGAACGGCTACTGCTACATTTGCCGGAAGCGTCCACGGGGTTGTAGTCCAGATTACTATAAATTTCGGCTCGCTAAATCCTTTTACGGGTTCAAATTCACTCTCTAGAGGAAATTTAACGTAGATAGAAGGAGAAGTGTGCTCTTTGTATTCTATCTCCGCCTCGGCAAGGGCGGTCTGGTCTTGGATACACCAGTGGATCGGCTTGCGGCGCTTGTACACAAGCCCTAGCCTGTAGAGCTCGCCGAAGATTCTTATATTTGTTGCCTCATACTCGTGGTTAAGCGTGAGATAGGGATTAAACCAGTCACCCGAGACCCCCAGCCTCATGAACTGCTCGCGCTGCTTATCAACAAAGCTCAGCGCGTACTCGCGACATAGCCTCCTGAAATCGACCTGCGAAATCGTCTTGGCTTTCTCACCAAGCTGCCTTTCGACATTGTGCTCGATAGGCTGGCCGTGACAATCCCAACCCGGCACATACGGGCTGTCAAATCCCGCCATGGTTTTGTATTTAACAATGATATCCTTCAGGATTTTATTCATAGCCGTACCGACGTGAATGTTGCCGTTTGCATAAGGAGGGCCGTCGTGCAGAATGAATTTTGGCTTCCCCTTGGATTCCTCACGGATTAAACGGTATATATCTTTATCACGCCAGTTTTTAAGCGTTTCCGGCTCTCTTTGCGGCAGATTTGCTTTCATCGGAAAATCTGTCTGCGGCAAATTCAACGTCGCTTTGTAGTCCGGCTTTTCGCCCATTATGCCTCATCACCCCGTGTTAGCTCATAGCTGACAGTTCATAGCTCAAAGATTAATTAAAAAGCCCTCTCCCACATTAAGCGGCGGAAAAGGCGACTCTAAAGTAAAAAAATTCTCGTTGTCTTTATTCTTCTTCATTATACTGCGAGCTTTCGGCTGTGAGCTATTTATCCAGTACTTCTGATAAAATCCATAACCGAAGATCGCGGATGTCTAACGCGTCCACAAACGCGTTAACCTGCTCGCGTAAGTCCGGGCTTGGTTCATACGTGTATACCGCATCACCGCCGGCTTCTTCTCTTCTTAGAAAACCCTTTACAGTGAGATACTCGACCGCTCTTTGAATATCGTCCTCACGCCTGCCCAGGTGACGAGATAGATCGGGAACCCTATCTCTAACGCCCGGGTTTTGATGGTAGAAGACTATAACCGCCCATACAATAAGAGAATTGACGTATGAACGGACGAAAGATTTAAGGTTATCGTCTACCGTCTTACTCATTAAATTTGCACCTGCGAATTCCCTGCAAGAACACTATGAAGAACGCACCGCATTCTCCAAATTCATTATAACTTTTTCGGGGGTTATTCCGGCTATAAAGATGCTTTTTTGTCGACCCCATTGCCCCGATTTTATCGTAAATTGCCGTTTTGGCAAACCTAAAATATCAGATAAAAGCTCGATACATTCCTCATTTGCCCGCCCCTCAACCGGCGGAGACTTCACAGTGATCTTTATGCTATCACCATGAAAACCGACGATTTTCGCTTTGGAGGCCCTTGGTTGAATCCATACTTTCAACAGCGTACCGTCTTTGTAAGCGTTAGCGTACATACAAATCAGCCACTCGCACTAAAAGGTCAGGCTGTCAAAATCTGATTTATCCAGATTTTCGGCCCCCTTGTCCTTCTTGGCCTCCTTTTTGACTTCCTTAAGCGGGCTTTTAAGAGAGGGCTCGTTAGAGCCTGGAAAATCAGGAATGAAATTATCCGGCAGGAAAGTCTCGCCGATAAAACTACCTGATAATAACTCCTGCATCTCTGTCTCTTCTTCTACCTTGGCCATCCCGATCTTTGGAAGCTCATACTCGGTTGTAGGGTCCTTTTCAACCGGGGCCTTGTCAAGCTCGAAAGGAGGCTCATCGTTAATACCCACAATGTTGTTCCCTATATCGGCCAAAACAGCTGTGCTGTCCGCAATTCGTATATATGACTCAAGCATTGATTTAAACCTGCCTCTAAATTCTTCCTCGGCTTGCTTCAAGTGGTTTAAAGTTGACTCATATTTATGCTTTAAGTCATAAGCGTCCTGGATAACCTCCTTAGCCTTAAGATCGGCATCTCTTTGGACCAATTCTGCCTCTTTTTGTGCATGAAGAATAATTTCCTCGGCTGATTTCTGAGCAGCAAGCAACGCATTTTGCAGCGTTTTTTCCATGCTAACGTAGTTCTCCAGGTCTTGTTTGGCTGTTTCAATCTGCTCTTTTAGATCGATATTTTCTTTAAACACGCGCTCGAACTCTTCGGCAACCTCGTCTAGAAACTTATCAACCTCTTCTTCGTTATAACCTCGAATCGCTCTATGAAACTCTTTGTGATGAATGTCAAGGGGTGTTAGCTTCATCTACGAACCCTCCTCTAACGAAAACCTACAGATTATCCTTCGACCACTGTTACAAATATATTTCCCCGACTAACGTAAAAAGAGCCCTAAAACCTGAACAATTACAGTTCGAATAATACTAAGCAACAACATTGCCAGGATTGGTGATAGATCCCACCCCATACCTCCGATCATGACGGGAGGTATAATATTTCTTACAAGCCTAAGTATAGGCTCCGTAACATCGTAAATAAAGTTAAGAATCGGCCTGGTTATATTATTTACCGGAATTGATATCCAGGACAATATAATTCTTACAAGTATAAAGATGTAAAGCAGCCGAAATACCACGTTTATTATTCCAAAAATACTAAACGGCACCCACAAATTCCTCCAATTAAGCCAATTCCTCGGCTCTTTTTATTGCAGCTTTCACTGCTTCTTGTACTATATACCGAAATTCATGTTTAGAAAATACCTGTAAGGCTGCTGCTGTAGTGCCGCCCGGTGAAGTTACTTTTTCTCTAAGCTCGCCGGCATTCTTCCCGGTCTCTTGCAATAATGCTACGGAGCCCGCCATCGTCTGTATAACCAGCTTACCGGCAACATCCTTGTCTAAGCCGGCTTTTATGCCCGCCTCTATCAATGATTCTACCATTAAAAAGAAATAAGCAGGCCCGGAGCCGCTAACGGCCGTCGCCTGATTTTGCAGATTTTCCGGCAGCTCAACCGCCACGCCTACGGAGGAAAAAAGCTTCAATGCAATTTCGGCGGATAGATCATCCGCATATCTCCCCCGGCTAATCACCGACATCCCCTTTCCGACCAGGGCAGGGGTGTTTGGCATCACGCGAACAATGGGTAAATCCTTACCGATTATACTATATATTTTTTCCGTTTTAACTCCGGCAGCTATCGAAATTATCAGCTGATCTATACGAAAAATTTCTTTTATTCCGGCTAAAACTTGTTCTATCTGTTGGGGTTTTACGGCAAATAAGACGATGTCGCCGCCTTCAACCGCCTTACGGTTGTCTGTCGTGAACTCAACTTGGTACTTAGCCCTTAGGGATTCGAGACGCTCAAGATTAACATCGCTAAGGAGAATTTGTTTAGCTTCCAGTACTCCGGATTGGATAAAACCTTTTACAAGAGCCTCACCCATCTGTCCGGCCCCAATAACAGAGAGCTTTTTCTCTCTCAACAATTAATCCTCCTAAAGCTGATTAAAAAACCCTCTTTCTTGCAAACGCCTTCTCTCCTCAGCAGAGACCTCGACGGTACTCGGCGTCAACAAAAATACTCTGTCGGCGATTTTTTGCATACCGCCATCAAGGCCATAAGTTAGACCGCTCGCAAAATCTACGAGCCTTTTTGATAGATCGCTATCGCTATGCTGCAGATTTATGATTACGGGGGTGTTCGCTTTAAACTTGTCGGCAATCTGCTGGCATTCATTAAAGCTGTTTGGTTCCACGATATGGACTTTAACCGGCGGCGGCGGTGAGATTGACCGCAGAGATGTGCTGGTTGTCGTCCTATGGGTTCTCTCAAGATCAGGGTAGCGTGTAATCTTGCGCACTGTTGGCGCCTGGTCAAAGTCCTCAAAGCCATCATCTTCGTAAACGTCTTCGAAAGTGTGCTCAAATGGTTCTTCTTCTGTTAGCTTGAAATAATTCAGCGTTTTGCGCCAGATGCTCTCCCGCATATATTTCTCCTCCCTAAGGTCTAAAAATAGCTGTCCCGATCCTTACCATGTTCGATCCTTCTTCAATTGCTACTTCAAAATCTCCTGTCGTACCCATTGAAAGGTAGCGCATCTCAAAGTTTGGCTCATGTCGGCTATATAGATCATCAAACATCTCTTTTAGCTCTGCGAAATATGGCCTTAACTGCTCTCTGTTATCTAGCAAAGGCGCCATCATCATCAGCCCCTTTATATAGATGTTTTTCAGTTGCGCTAGCTCTTCTATAGCAGGCACTACTTCCTTGGGCGAGAAGCCGTATTTTGTTGCTTCACCTGAAATATTCACTTCCAGCAGGATATCCTGCACTTTTTCGATTTTTGCCGCTCTTTTGCTTATTTCTTCAGCTAACGCTGTACTGTCTACCGACTGTATAAGGTAGACGAACGGTATTATGTATTTTACTTTATTTCTCTGTAAATGACCAATAAAATGCCAATTTACATCACCGTCTACCGCTTTGTACTTGGCTAGCAGCTCCTGGTTCCTGTTTTCGCCGATATCTCTTATGCCCGCCTTGATTACTTCTTCTACAGCTGATACCGGCCGATTTTTTGTTACAGCCACCAGTGTTATATCTTCCGGATCTCTCCCGCTTCTTTTTGCCGCGTTTTTTATCCTCTGTCTTACCGACTGGATATTCTCATTAATAGACATAGCATACGTACTTCTTACAAAAAGCTAATTATCCGGTTATCCCATTCATAGTGGGTTCCATGAACAACTTTAAATCTGAACATGCCCTTTATGCCTTAGAAATAAGGATAATAGATAAATGGACAGTTGGCTAGCGGTAATTTAGTATTATAGTGTTGATTTGCAATTTTCTATACCCCAAGTATAGCTTTAGAGATTATCCTATTCCTGCTTTAGGTGCAACTTTAGGCTATATGAACCCTGCATATAAGGGCTGAAAATTATGGAGCTGGGGGTAAGTAGATAAAGGAGCGAATTACGTCTAAAAAAACTTACCATAATATAACAAAAAATTTTTTTAAAATTTTTTTTGATACTTTTATCTCCAACAACCCTGATATTTAGTCTCTAACCTTTCGGCATCCGGTCTCTAATTTACCTGGCTGCCGTCCGGTATTTGACCGGTTACTAGGTAGTTAATTCTCTCGGCGATGTCGACGCAGTGGTCTGCAATTCGTTCTAGATAGCGACTTGCGAGAAGTATGCTTCCAATCCACTCCATAGATTCGTTGCTCTGATATTTTGAAAGCTGCTCGAAAATGTTCTTATGCATGCGGTCTATCACATCATCCATTTCAATTAGCTTTCCGGCGATCTCCAGATCTTTTTCTTCATAGGCCTTAAGACATGTATCTACTAAAACCAGCGTTTGTTGGCCCATTTGGTCTATGTGCTTGATCACTTCAGCGACCGCCCCAACCGGGCAAACTCGTTTAACACCTTTCGCCATATTTACGCACAAGTCGGCCATCCGTTCGAGGTGCAAGGCAATATACATGGTTGTCCAACAGAGACGAAGGTCACTTGCAACCGGGGCCTGCCTGGCTATGACAAGCATCGCATGTTCTTCAATATCGTAGTTAAGCTCATCTATTTTATCATCCAGCGCGATGACCTCGTCGGCAAGCACCACATCGCAGTCCACAACTACTTTAACTGCATTTTCTATTGCTTGCCTGGTGATCCTCCCCATCGTTAATACATTGCGCTGGAGGTCATCAAGTTCCTCATGGAAGCCCTTTCTTAACATCTTACCGCCTCTTCTAACGTCATTCCTAATACATATAATTTCGGATACCGGTAATCAAATATTAGTAAATTATATCCACCTTTTATGCTAAGGTCTAGGGTGGGATGAAGGTTTCCTTAATATTGCTGCTATTGCTGCCTGACGGCCGGTAGTGCCCCTACCGGCCCTATGCGAGAAAAAGACCTCGTTATGGCAGGATGTACAGCAATCTTCGCATATGTATATATTAGGGGCTGCCATGCCGCTTTCTATAAGCTGCATCCTGACGATCTCTCCCAAATCAATCCTATCGCCATGGAGCCAGTTCTTGCTGTTTGCAAACCGTTGAGAAAACATCCTTATTAAATCACCGCCAACCTGGTAACAGCAACCGCCAATCGAGGGCCCTATGAAGGCCAGCAACCCGGCGGCCAACTCAGACCGGGGAGAGACCATTGATTTAATAACATTCCCAACAATGTTCCCGTAAACTCCCCTCCAACCCGCATGAGTTACGCTTACGACGCGTTTTTCCGGCTCAACCAGGATAACCGGCACGCAATCCGCAAAGAAAAGTGTGAGCGGGGTAAACGGTTGATCTGTTATGAGTGCATCGACATCCCTGACCGAACTCTCCAGAGATAAAGCGCCCTTTCCAATGTCGCGCTTTCCAACAATAGCAACCTTGGTGCCGTGCACCTGTTCTGCGCAAACCATGCGCCTGAAATCAAGATCAAACAGGCTGCAAACCAGATCGCGGTTCTTCAAGACCGATTTGCGGTTGTCTCCCACATGAAAAGCCAGATTCATCGATGAATAGGGTTCACGGCTTACGCCACCTTTCCTGGCTGTAAATACAGCCAGGATTCCATCCATCTCAAGAAGAGGCCTTGAGATGTAATAGCTTATGCCGCTAACAGTTTCAAGAGTTAAATCATAATTTGTAGGTTGTTGTGAAGGACTCACGGAGCGGTCTACTTTCTTCTTAAGAAAGTCGGGATATCGAGGTCTTCGGTATCAAAGGTTGGGATCGGGCCCACAGGCTCCTCAACCTGTTTTTGTTTCTGTACGAGTTCAAGCTTTTCTTGCTTTCTAAGGTCAAATCCAGTGGCGATTACGGTGACTTTAACCTCTTCGCCCAGTGTATCGTCTATAACCGCACCAAATATAATGTTAGCCTCCGGGTGTGCTGCGTTTGCAATAACCTCGGCGGCCTCGTTTACCTCAAAGAGACCGAGATCCGACCCACCTGAAATATTTAGAAGAACGCCCTGCGCCCCGTCTATTGACGCCTCAAGGAGCGGGCTTGCTATGGCGTTCTTTGCGGCATCAACCGCACGGGTCTCGCCACTTGCGATACCAATTCCCATAAGCGCCGAGCCTGCATTTGACATAATGGTCCTGACATCCGCAAAATCCAGGTTGATTAAACCGGGAACCGTGATTAGATCGGTTATACCTTGGACGCCCTGGCGAAGCACATCGTCCGCCATTCTAAACGCCTCGACGATCGAGGTTTTTTTCTCTGCAACATGTAGAAGTCTGTCATTGGGGATAATTATAAGGGTATCTACATACTCACGAAGTTTCATAATACCCTCGTCGGCCTGCATGGAGCGTTTTCTTCCCTCAAAACTAAACGGCCTTGTAACAACGCCGACCGTTAGCGCTCCTAGAGATTTTGCAATCTCCGCTATTACCGGGGCGGCGCCGGTTCCTGTTCCGCCACCTTTGCCTGCGGTTACAAAAACCATATCCGCGCCCTGAAGGGCTTCTTTTATGTCTTCTTTGCTTTCCTCTGCGGCTTGGTAACCGATCTCCGGATCGGCTCCAGCTCCAAGACCTTTGGTTAGTTGAGCGCCGATGTGTACTTTATAGTCGGCATCTGACATTAGAAGGGCCTGTGCATCTGTGTTGCATGCGATGAACTCTACTCCCCTGAGGCCGGCTTCGATCATCCTGTTTACAGCATTTGTGCCGCCTCCTCCTATTCCAACAACTTTGATTACTGCTAAATAATTGGCGCCCGCGTCCAACATCAAATAGCCTCCTTCCTGTTGCCTCGAGTTTTACTTGACCCTTACATTTATAGTCTCTAGCGTAACTATAGCATTTATTGACCTGGACCTTAGCAATAACCTTATCCTATCCAAGTAAAAAAAGCAACCTTCTTTTTGATAAAAACATAGCTAAAATCCAAAAGAGTAAGCAACTTGCAGGTTAAGACAACTACGTTGCTGAGCTGGTATTATTTAGGTTATTTTCCCTTTTTGGCCTTTTCGCCTTGCGGCTTTTCTTACGGGACGGAATCCATGCGCCTTAATACCGGGTCGGAATGGGGATAACTTCTTATATCAATGAAAATAACTTGCTTGCCCTGTTCCTTAAGGATGGTCTGCAAAACCTTGTTTTTATCATCCGTTTGCTTTGCCTCTCCGTAAAGTATCTCAACGTTGCTTTTATTATATAAAGACAACTTATCGGGCGACGACGCGGATATAAGACTTATCGTCTTTCTGAATTCGGGATCCATTGATTTTATACATTTAACAGCGTTTTCCAAAGAGTTATTTGTCAGCCGTTCGCCAACCCTTATTTTATCAACCGGAAGATTTGTGATGGTTGGGATGTCGCTATTGTCGGCATATTGGCGATCTGACAGTACAAAGAGATCGTCATCAACTAAGTAGAACTTTCCACCCTGGGATATGATGGCTAACGGAACCCTCTCCTGCACTTCCACCCTAAGCGTATGCGGAAATACCCTCTTGATGGTTACGTTTTTTATCCAAGGGTCTTTAAGAATCCTGCCGCTTATATCGCCTGTTGAAACGCTTAGAAGACTTGTGTGCTCGCCCACCCTGCAGGCTTTGATAATCTTGGTCGAAGGAACCGATTTGTTCCCGGAAACCTCGATTTTCTTAACATTAATTAACCCCGACCTATAAAGCTGGAAGACGCCTAAAATGAGAATCAGCAAAACAGCAATAATAACGGATAGCTGAATGCGCCGCCGACGTCTTATAAGGACTAGTTTTTGCTGCCTTTCCTGCGCTTTGGATTTTGCTATCTTTTGTCCCTCAAACAAATGCTGTTCCCCTGTAGTTTAACTATGTAACTTATTGGCTGCCATTATTTTAGCATTAAGGCTTCGTCAAACTCACCTATAAACTCAATCTCTGGTTCTAGAATTATGCCACGATGCTCAAAAACTCTCTTTTGAACGATCCTCAATAGCGCGTAAACCTCAGAAGCGGTCGCATGGCCACGGTTTACTATAAAATTTGCATGCTTGGCAGAGACTTCAGCATCGCCAATGCTCATGCTTTTACATCCCGCCTCTTCAATCAACTTACCGGCCGATGTTCCTTTTGGGTTCTTAAAAACACTGCCCGCGTTTGGAAGTTGCAACGGCTGGCTGTTTTTCCTTTTAGCAAAGTACTCCTCCATTTGATGCTTTATTGCATCCATATCGGCGATGTCAAGAGACAGCGTTGCCTCAACAATTATATCATCCTTTTCAAGGTTGGTTCTTCTATATTCAAAGCTTATTTGGTTCTTCTCAAGAACTTTAAGCTCGCATTTTTTTGAACAGGTTATAACGTTGGCGACCAAGTTACCGATACAGCTTCCATGGGCACCTGCGTTCATAACTAACGCCCCTCCAAGACTACCGGGAATTCCTACGGCAAAGCACAAGCCGCCGAGAGAGTGCCTTGAGGCTATTTGTACAAGTGAAGGCAGTGTTGCCGCCGCCCCGGCACGGATCTTGCTTCCATTGGCTCTTTTAACCATAAAGTCCCTGCCAAGGCGAAGGACAATGCCTGAGAAGCCTGAGTCCGATACTAAAAGGTTAGAGCCCTTGCCCATAATAAAAAGCGGGAGGTCCCACTCTTGCGCTGTATCAAGAACGACCTTTAAGTGATCAAGTGAATCGGCGACAACAAATATTTCCGCGGGTCCGCCGACCCTCATCGTTGTTTCCTTCGCCAGGATCTTGTCCTTGACAGCGTTTTCCCTTAAGAATTTTTGTAAGGTAGCAAAAGCCCTGTTCACATAGCGGTTGCTCAATTTAGGCTCCTTACATTTACTCTGAGGATGCAAGTTTAAGGAAGTCCTCGCCGATTGTGCTAATATCGCCCGCGCCCATAGTAAGGATAAGGTCTCCCTCTTTTACTGTTTCCAGCAAGAATTTAGGAATCTCGGTCTTTTTAGGCAGGTAAATGATATTTTTTCTTGGACTCTCTGCAAGGACCGCATCGACTATAACTTTGCCGGTTACACCGGGGATCGGTTCTTCACCGGCTGCATATACGTCTGTGAGCACTATTATATCCGCCTCATTGAAGGCTGATCCGAATTCCTTACCTAAGAACTTGGTTCTTGTATATCGGTGGGGTTGGAAAATACATATAAGACGGTTCCAGCCACCCGACCGCGCCGCGTTTAGCGTAGCCTTGACCTCGGTTGGATGATGCGCATAGTCATCGACCAGCGTCACTTCTGAGGTTCTCCCGATTATCTGAAAACGCCGCTTCACTCCCGAGAACTGGCTCAGTGCATCTATAACCTCATCCGTATCCAGCTCCAGGGTAATACTTAATGCAATAGTCGAGAGCGAGTTGTAGACGTTGTGGATGCCGGGAACACCAAGCTTAACGGTGCCGATATACCCATCCCTAGCGTATATTTCATAGGTACTGCCAAGCTTTTGCAAGTTTATGTTGCGGGCCACGAAATCACAGTCTTTTGGGTGGCCGTTGCCGTCCATCTCAATGCCGTAAGTTACAAATCTCTTGTTTGATCTCCCTATCAAGCGGTTTACGCCGGGGTTATCCGCGCAGGCGACAACAAAACCGCTTACCGGTAGAGCCTCGACAAAAGTCAGGAAAAGGTCTTCTATCGCTTCGAGCGAACTGTAGTAGTCGAGATGATCTGCTTCGATGTTGGTTATTACTATAACTTCGGGTTGTAGATAAAGCAGAGAGCCATCGCTTTCATCGGCCTCCGTGATAAAAAATTCTCCGCTGCCATATTTAGCGTTGCTTCCTATATCGTTTAATTCACCGCCGATAAGGAATGTTGGGTCTAGCCGCAGATTTTCAAATGCGAGGGATATCATCGAAGTGGTTGTTGTTTTGCCATGTGTCCCGGCGACGGCGATACTTCGCATGTTCCTGCCCAGCCAGGCAAGCATCTCCGCCCTGCGAACAACAGGAATGTTGAGTTCCCGAGCGCGCCTCACCTCCGGGTTTAACTCAGGGATCGCCGAAGATATCACAACAACGTCCGGGTTCTCAATGTTGCCGTGATTATGGCCGATCGAGATGACCGCACCCATATCTTTGAGAGTTTTTGTGTAGCGTGAGTCTTTTAAGTCCGAGCCGCTGACTTTATAGCCCATTTCAAGTAGAACTTTTGCGATACCGCTCATGCCGGCGCCGCCTATACCAACAAAGTGAATATGCATCAAGTTTTCAGCCATTGTATCTCCTCTAGTTTTGCTACTAATTCATGCCTTGTTCCTTAAAACTAGCCCGTGCTACATTTTCGCCCGATAAATCGGGCAACTACGTGGTAGTTATTTCTGCTGTCTCTATAACCAAAGCGGCCAATGCCTCTGCGGCATCCGGCCTTCCAAATGTCTTTGACGACTCCGCCATTTTCGCAAGTTTACTCCTATCGAATATAAGAGACTTGACGACCTCAAACAGAGATTTGCCGCTGAGGTCCCTATCCAGCAAAATTCTGGCCGCGCCCAGCTCTTCAAGCTGGCGGCTGTTTTTTTCCTGGTGGTTATCGGTTGCGTAAGGATACGGTATCAGTACCGATGGTAAACCCCTGGCGGTTATCTCGGCGACTGTTGTTGCTCCCGAACGACATACCCCGAGATCAGCCACTGCATACGCGGCCCCCATGTCTTCAATGTAGGGATAGGCGTTATAGATTAATTCATCCCCTGCTGATTTTACCTTTTCAATTGCTTCTATAGTTGATTCATGGTTTATCTTACCTGTAGCATGTATTATCTGCAAGCCGTTCTCATGCCGCCAACCATCATATGCCTCGACAACCGCATCGTTTATCATCTTAGCGCCCCGACTTCCACCAAAGATAAGTAAAACCTTTCGCGATTTGCCTACGTGGAAGGTTTTCATCGCTTCACGCCTATTTGCAAGAAGAATCTCTTCCCTAATCGGATTTCCGGTAAACTTAATCCTCTTATTGGTTGGGAAATAACTGCCCATATCGGGATAGGATACCGCGACCGCTGTCGCTACTTTCCCCAACACCCTGTTAACTAGACCGGGAACCGCATTTTGCTCATGGATTACGGTGGGAATTTGGCGCAGGACGGCGGCGCCTACAACAGGCAGGCTTACATAGGCGCCCATCCCTACCACAACATCCGGTTTAAACTGCCTGAGTATATTGGCCGACTCAAGCGTCCCCACGCCGGCGGAGAGCAACGTGGCAAGCGCCTTAAACGACGGTTTTCTTGGGAGCCCCCTGGCCTCTACAGCTTTAAACTCCAGGCCGGCTTGCGGCACAAGAGCCGACTCAAGACCTGCAGACGTCCCAATGTATAATATCTCAAGATTTTCTCTTGCTTTTTGAAGCGCCTTGGCGAGAGCCAGCCCTGGATACACGTGTCCTGCTGTCCCGCCTCCGCTTATTACTACTCGCATTAGCCTTGACTTTCTTGGTTTTTCTTTTGGTTAAACTTGCCGAACCGGCTTTCGAGGTACCAGATGACTTTGATGCGCCGGCTGGTTTAGATCTCGAAGAGCCGGCTGCTGTCTGGGAAGCTCCTCTTTCGTTCTCAATTGCGATACTGAGAAGTATCCCCACCGATGCGAGATTAACAATTAGGGAAGACCCTCCATAGCTTATGAAAGGCATTGGGATCCCTGTTACCGGGAGAACCGCCGTCACCGCCCCCATATTTACCAATGCCTGCAAGACAACCATGGATGTTAACCCCGCACCTAAAAGCCGCCCAAAAAGACTTTTCGACTGAAAGGATATTCTGATCCCATAATAGGCAAAAGCGGCAAAAAGCAAAACAGTAAAGAGCGTGCCCAAAAGACCGAGTTCTTCCCCGATAATCGCAAAAATAAAGTCTGTATGGGCTGCCGGTAGATAAAAATACTTTTGCCTGCTCATACCCAGACCAATGCCGAATAACCCGCCGGAGCCAAATGCTATCAGGCCTTGCCTTATGTGATATCCCGCGCCGAGCGGATCGGCCCCCGGGTTTAGAAAAGCGTTAAATCTTTCAAATCGATACTTCGCCGAGTAGACAGCATAGGTACCGACAATCAAGCCGGTGATTCCTATCCCGGCAATATATCTAAGGTTAAGCCCGCCAATAAAAATCAAAGCAAACGCGGTGAGGCATATTGAAACCGTTGTTCCCAAATCCGGTTGCTTTAATACTAAAGCTGAGATAGCAACTATAACCAGCCCGTAAGGATAGATTAAATCGCGTATGTCGCTCAGGTCGTTCTTCCTCCTGGCTAAAAAATCGGCGGTATAAAGGACAACCGCAATTTTAGCTAACTCCGAGGGCTGCAGGTGAAAGCCGGCCACCGGTATCCACCGGCTTGAACCGCCGGCGTTCTTACCCACTCCGGGCAACAGAACCGCGGCAAGCATGGCTATTACAATAAATATCCCATAAGGCGCCAGTTTCTGGAGACTCCGCGTAGAGATTTGAGAAAAGATAAGAAGCATGACAAAGCCAAGCAGTAATGATAACAATTGCCTCTTTATATAGTAGTAGGTGTCACCGGTGCTTGCAAAAGCCCTGATGGAACTGGCGGAGAGCACCATGACCAACCCAAACAGAATCATGACGACCACTACGCCAAGCAGTCTGTAATAATTTTTTCTATCCTTTAACTGTTTTTTTGCCATTTACTTCCCCAAGTGCCAGAACAGCTCGCTTAAACACCTCACCCCTATGCGCGTAGCTGTTGAAGGCATCAAAGCTCGCGCATGACGGGGAGAAGAGAACGATCTGCCCGGGTTCAGCAAGTTCACTCGCTAGCGCCACTGCTCCATCAACTGTTTTTGCATACTCCTGAAGAGTGTCTGTAGATATTGCTTCTAGGATTTCTCTACCGGCTTCACCAAAACCGATTACTGCTTTAACTTGGCTTTTTACACTTTGGGCAAGAGGCTTAAAATCATTTCCTTTATTTCTTCCGCCAACAAGAAGGATAATGGGCTTATTGAAAGCAGTCAAAGCCTTTGCTGTAGCATCAACATTTGTTGCCTTTGAGTCGTTATAATAATCCACCCCATTTACGGTAGCAACATATTCGATTCTGTGTTCAAGGCCGGAAAAACTAGTGATTATTTTTCTTATGGCTTGAACATCGATGCCGGCAACCAGGCATGCTCCAGCAACAGCCATTATATTATCCAGATTGTGGTCTCCGTGGATCTTAATCTCATCCAGGCCACAAACGTCGATATCTCCCTGGGAGCTTGTTTTGAGGCCCTGTAACCTGGCTACAATGCGACCGTTTTTGGTAAACACTCCCCTCTCTAGTTCGTGTTTGCTGGTACCTATAACGCTCGCTTTTATATCCGGAACAAGCAACTCTACTACTTTATCATCAAGATTAACAACAGCAAAGTCGCTACCAAGTTGATTCATAAAAATGCGACTTTTTGCCCGGATGTAATCCTCAAAATTTGGATGCCAGTTAAGATGGTCCTCGGTTATATTAAGAAAAACCGCGACCTTGGGCCTAAAATCTACAATTGTATCTAGTTGAAAACTGCTTATCTCAACAATAAGCACCTCAGAGTTATCATCAACCGCCGATACCAGCGGTGTACCTATATTGCCGGCGACGGATGCTTTTCTGCCGACGGCCTCGAACACCTTGCCGATTAAAGTCGTGGTTGTGGTTTTACCGTTCGTTCCGGTAATCGCGATGATCGGCTTGTTGGTCAGCCGGTAGGCCAATTCGACTTCACTCCACACGGGTAGATTTAAAGCCCTTGCGGCCTTAATTACCGGAACCTGGCTCGGAACCCCCGGGCTTACCACAACTAAATCCATCCCATCAAGGAGAGATTCTTCCTGTTTCCCAAGCCTCACGTCTATGCTGTTTTTATTTAGGTCACCGGCCACTTTTCTCATCTCATCGCTCTCGGATATATCGGATGCAAGCACCTTTGCTCCGAGCTCTTTGAGTTTTAGCGAAGCCGCTTTACCGCTTTTGCCGAGGCCTACGACCAGAACCTGTTTACCTAAGAGATCCACTAGCTGCCCCTTGTAGCCATCATGAAGTAGAGACCAAATCCTATACCGGCAAGTATCCCGGAGATAATCCAAAACCGCATCATAATCTGCGTCTCAGACCATCCTATCATTTCAAAATGGTGATGAATCGGCGCCATTTTCAGAATCCTGGTTTTAAACCAGCGATAACTTATAACCTGTGCGATTACCGAGAGTCCCTCGATGACATAGATACCCCCTATAAAAACCAGCAAGAGCTCAGTTTTGGTTAGAATCGCTAGAATTGCAATTGCCCCTCCGAGACCCAAAGAGCCCGTATCCCCCATAAATATACTGGCAGGATAACTATTAAACCATAAAAACCCGATACTTGCTCCACCGATGGCGGCTGCGATTATGGCTAGGTCAAGCCTGCCCTGCCTGAAAGCTATACCTGCGTAGGCGAGCATTGTTATTGTCACGGTGCCCGCGGCAAGCCCATCAAGTCCATCGGTTAAGTTAACAGTGTTCGTGGTTGCAGTAATAATTAGAAAAACAAGAGCAAGGTATAAGAACGGGACCACGATGCCGACATGGCCGATAGAAAATTTTAACGCTGGGTTACCAAGCGGTATTATAACATGAGTTAACGGTATCTGTACGTTGGTTTCAAGTCCTGCGAAATTTACTGCCGCTAAACCTGCAAATATTGCTATCATAAGCTGCCACAGGATTTTCGACCTTGCTTTTAAGCCTAGCGACCTCGCCTTCACTACTTTGCTGTAGTCATCAACAAAGCCTACAAAACCGCAAGCTATAAGTGTCAAAAGAGCGATAAGGCTTCTCATGGTTGCCGATGCCATCATCGAGTAAACAGCGGCAACTGTAAATAGGATAATTATCCCACCCATAGTTGGCGTACCCGATTTGGTGAGATGTTGCTGCGGTCCATCAATTCTTATAACTTGGCCTACGCCATCTTTGCGTAGCAGCTTAATCCATATCGGTGTTAATAAAGCCGTTACGACCAGACCCAGGAGAGCAGCTAAAAATAATTGATAAGTCGGATATCTTAAGTATGTTATCATTTTTTACGAGACCCTTTATGTCTTAACCAGTGCTTTGACAACTTTTTCTAAACCAATCCCGCGTGAAGCTTTAACCAATATAACGTCTCCGGGTACAATAAGTTGCTTCAGAACTTCAGCTGCCGTATCTGAATCTAGGCATGTAATGATAGACTTAGAGTTCATACCCGCCTTCGCCGCGCTACCTGCCATCACCTGACCTTCTTTACCTACAGCCACCAAGACATTTATACCAAGCGATGCTACTATCTCACCAATTTGCTTGTGGGCTTCGTTTGACGCCTGGCCAAGCTCCAGCATATCGCCCAGTACCGCTATGTGTCTTCCTTCCGTAGATATATCAACAAGGGTCAAAAGCGCCGCCTGCATCGAAGCCGGGTTGGCATTATAGGCATCGTTTAAGATTAGCACATTATCAAGTGTCGAGAAAATCTCCATACGCATGGCCGAAGGCCTGCATTTGGAAAGGCCAATCCTAATATCATCGATGCTAAAGCCCATTTGCAGTGCTATCGTAATAACGGCGAGAGCGTTATATACATTATGTTTGCCGGGTATGGATAGGCGAACTACGTAACCGGATCCCGTATCGGTGTTTAGCCTAAACGAGGCTCTTCCCAGCTCGTCAACATCGATCTCACAGGCCCGCACGTCTCCGTCGGCGATCCCGTAGGTCACAATTTTTGAACCGACAAAATCAGTTATATTAGGCGTCCAAAGGTCATCGGCGTTTAACACCGCAACCCCACTCTCCGGAATAGACTCGATCAACTCGGCCTTTGCCAAGGCTATCATTTCCTCCGAGCCAAGAAGCTCTATATGGGCCTGCCCGATGTTCGTTACCAAGCCGATATCGGGTTTTGCTATTCCGGCAAGCTCCTTTATCTGGCCTTTGCCGCGCATTGCCATCTCAATTATTAATACTTCGGTTTCCGGGCCGGCCCGGAGTATCGTCAGCGGCACACCAATTTCGTTGTTGTAGTTTTTGTCGGTGCAGACCACCCTCTTTTTTTGCGAAAGGACACAATTTAGCATGTCTTTTGTCGTTGTTTTACCCGTGCTCCCGGTCACCCCTATAACCTTTGCCGGGAGCTTTGTCCGGTAATACGCGGCTATGCTCTGAAGAGCTTTTAAGCCATTTTTAACCTCAATTACAAATTGCGCCCTGCTAAGCTTGATAAGCTTTTCTTTCTGGTACGCGCTGCTTTCAACTAAAAACCCGAGCGCCCCTTTTTTAAGCGCGTCGGATATATAAGCATGTCCATCAGTGTTTCCGTTTAGCGGAATAAACAGGTCGCCGGTAGATATCGTCCTGCTATCTATACTTATGCCGGATACCTTAACATCAGGTGAGCCGCTTAAGATTATTCCTTCGGCGCTATCGGCGATCTCCCCGACAGTTAAAGGGATCATTTCATCATCTCCCCGAGCAACTCCCTCACAACTTCTACATCATCAAACGGGATTATTTTACCGGCGATTTCTTGACCTTGCTCGTGACCTTTTCCGGCAATTACAACGATATCTCCTTTACCGGCCCTTCCTATAGCCAACTTAATCGCCAGGCGTCTATCCTCCTCCGTTTCAAATCGCGCTCTCCCTAATTCATTTATTCCACTTTTTATGTCCTTAATTATCTTCAAGGGCTCTTCATTTCTCGGATTATCTGATGTAATTATTGTGTAATCACTCAACTCTACTGCAATTCTTCCCATCGCCGGCCTCTTACCCCTGTCCCGGTCGCCGCCGCAGCCAAACACAGTGATCAACTTCTTCTGTGTCAACTGCCTTGCGGCAGTTATAATTTTTTCGAGACCATCTGGAGTATGCGCGTAGTCCACTATTACGCTGAAATCCTGCCCACAGTCCACACGCTCAAACCTCCCCGGAACCGACTCCAAGGACTCAAGCCCTTCTTTAATCTTATCTATATCAACGCCGAGTGCCACCGCAGCTCCTGCAGCAGCCAGCGCGTTGTATACATTGTAATACCCAGGCAGTTTTAAGGTGATATCAATATTACCGCCTGGGCTTTTTAGCTCAAAACTTGAACCATCGGTTTTTAACGTTATATTTTTTGCATGAAGCTCTACTTCGTCTTTAGTGCTATACCTTAGCTGCCTGCATCCGCCCTTTCTTATAAGAGAACTTCCATATTCGTCATCTATATTAATGACTTGAGTTACATTTTCGTAAATTGTTGCATCAAAAATCCGCTTTTTTACCTCAAAATAGGCATCAATAGTCCCGTGGTAATCCAGGTGGTCCTGGCTAAGATTGGTAAAAACGACAACATCAAAATTGCATGCCTCAACCCTCAATAGGTCTATCGCATGAGAAGAGACTTCTATGACCGCTGTTTCAACACCGGCTTCCACCATTTCCGCAAACAATGCTTGCATGTCAAGAGACTCCGGCGTCGTTCGGCTAACGGCAAGTTTTTTGTCCCCTATCCTGTACTCAATCGTACCGAGAAGGCCGGTTTTTTGCCCCGCCGCAGTAAATATTCCTTCGGTCATGAAGCCGGTCGTTGTCTTTCCGTTGGTTCCGGTTATGCCAACCAGCCTTAACTTTTTTGTCGGGTGACGAAAAAACGCACTGGCTACCCGAGCCATTGCTTCGCGTGTATTACCTACAATTACCTGCGTTACCGAGAGATCCGGTTGGATGTTTTCAACAACTGCAGCAACTGCGCCGGCTTTTTCCGCCTTTTTTGCAAACCTATGTCCATCTGCTTTTAACCCTTTTATGCAAAAAAAGAGGTCTCCTTTTTTGACTTTTCTTGAGTCGTATGAAAGGCCTTTTATATCTATATTTATATCTCCGATTATCTCGAGATAATTAGCTTCGGATAATAAATCTCTTAGACGCACATTCTCCTCCGCTAACCATAATATCAGGGTTAGGCGTCCAGGGTCTAGATAAAGCCGCGTATCACCCTTGGTCTTAGGGATAAAGCGATTACTCCACTATAAGGCCTGACCTTAATGTCCAGTATCTTATTCTAAAGGCATATTTCGGCATATTTCAGTTTTCAAGGCATATTTCAACCTGGGCAGTCCCCTATTTTACGGGCATGCCTTACTGCCGCTGCTTTATTTTAGGTGCAGATTACCCCAGCACGCTTTGACCCGGCCCGCAGTCTTTCTCAAACCCTCAGCTCAAAGTCGTGTTTAAGCTCAAAGTCGTGTATCAAGGCCATGTATCCTCTGCCGCTCTCAGCTTGCCCAGATTAACGCGACTGTTAACACACCCAACTGTAAACACAACTGGACTTTCAGCGTGCTTTACCGTTATCGGCCTTATTTTTTAGTCATGCTCGACCATGCCTTTATAAAGTTAAGCATTAGAGTATGACATCTTGCACCTGCCTTCTCCGCAAGTCTTTGCCGTTAGCCCGCACGCATTTATTCTTTCGGCCTTGGCTACATAGATATCGCCAAAGGTCTATGTTTAAGACCTGTTCGCGCGATCTCTACGGTCTGCATGAACTCACCTTTGGCTAAAAGGGATTAGCCTAATTTTAAGGGATAAGCCGTGGTGTTGGATAAGATTTGGGGGTTTTAGGCATTTTGGGCACGTCTTATATGTCTTATATTATTGAGCTTCATGCCTTCCAAGCCTTTGGAACACCTCTTGCCGCATGATTGGCTACGAACAAAGGCCAAATGCTCTCCCGAAAAACCGATACCATATCATTGTCTTAAGGTGACAATGATGCCCTATTCAGTTGTCTGGAGCCGCCCGATTTATCGATTAATCGAAAAAATACAACCTTTTGTGGGAGACCGATAAATCGGGCTCATGCAATTTCATGGCAACCCACGTGTTTTCGCCTCCTTTCTAGTGCGTGATCATCATGTTTCGTCTCATGTTCCGAGTTGAGTTTACTGGGGCGGTATCTTTAGGTACCGCAGCGTAAACTCGGCAATCTTGCTAAATACAGGTGCTGCAACCGAACCACCGTAGATATTCTCCTGCGGCTCGTCGATTACAACCGAGATAATAAGCCTTGGGTCCTGGACCGGCGCCATTCCAATAAACGAGGCCACGTACTTATCCTTTTCATAGCCTCGACTGTTAACTTTCGCCTTTTGCGCGGTTCCGGTTTTGCCGCCAACCCTATAATTTAGAACCTTGGCTTGCGTACCGGTTCCATCAAGAACCGCGTTCTCAAGGATGCTTTTCATCTCCTCGCATGTTTTTGGATCGACAACACGCTTCTCCTCCTGGGCAGCCGTAATGCTTTGCGTAACCCTTCCCCTCGGATCCGTTACATCAAGCAGAAAATGCGGCCTGGCGGATACTCCATCATTGGCGATAGTTGCGAACGCCTCGGCCATACGAAGCTGGGTGGTTGATATACCCTGGCCAAAGGGGATATTTGCCAATGACATCTGCGACCAATTATCCACCTTAGGATAGTAGCCCTTGGCTTCCCCGGGAAAATCAACCCCGGTCTTACACCTAAAGCCGAATTTTTCCAGGTACTTGTCGATCTTGCTCCTTCCCATCATTAACCCAACTTTGACTATTCCTACGTTGCTAGATTCCTGGATAATCTTCGAGAAGGTAAAATTCTCCGCCGGCCTCGAATGAGCATCTTTAATACTCTTCGGACCGATCTGAATTGTCGGCTCCAGGTAAAATTGCGTTAAAGGATTACATAGTCCCTCCTCTAGAGCCCCGCACGCAATTACGGCCTTCATTGTTGAACCCGGCTCATACAGATCAGTAATAGCAATATTTCTTGAGTTGATATTGTTAATCGTATTTAGCTGGTTCGGATCGAAACTAGGCACGTTGGCCATCGCGTAGATTTCCCCGTTTTTGGGGTTCATCACAATTACACTACCTGATTTGGCCTTGTACTTCTGGACTGCGGCCGCCAGCTCAACCTCGGATTCATACTGTATTTCCCGGTCAATACTAATACGAATATTTGAGCCGTCTACCGCCTTGTAAGAGTGTTGGATACTCTGGGGAATCGGTTTTCCGTTAGCATCGCGCTCGGCCTCGATACGGCCTGGCTTTCCGTAGAGTACGTTATCATAATAAATCTCTAATCCGGAAAGACCTTTGTTATCCATACCCACGAATCCCAACACGTGTGAACCAAGCGACTGATTTGGATAATAACGCTTACTCTCCTTTAAAAACCCAATCCCTTTTATGCGGTTTTCTTGAACCGCTTTTTTTATTTCTTGGACGGTTTGAGAGTCAGCTTTTCTTGCGAGATAAGTAAAGTTTCCCTGTTTCAGAAGCTTATTGAGTAGTTCGTGCTCGTCCACTTTAAGTATAGGGGCAATCTTCTTAGCAAATCCTTCGCGATCCTCTATAAGGTAGGGCGTTGCGTAAATTGTGTCCATCATGACACTTACGGCAAGCTCATTGCCATTCCTATCGAGGATCCTCCCTCGCTCAGGGGGGATCTCAATCACGCAAAGCCGCTGTCGTTCAGCCTCTTTTTCGTATTTGGCGGCAGAGACCGCCTGGACAAAAAATAGGCGCCCCGAAATACCCACTATGCACATAAAAATAATCACTAGTAGGGCAATCAGCCGTCTTTCGACCCTGTGAATTATATTCACCGATGCCTCTTCCCTCTACTAACGGGTCTTGGCGCTACCGCCCAAGCTACCGCGGGCGGTATTCTTTACCTGTACCTGCGCCTTGCCCCTGGTTACAGTATCCTCCGCGATCTTAAGGTATGATACTTTAGGTGCCTTTACCATCGAGAGTTTGTTTACAGCAACGAATTCAATCCTTTGGGGTGATTCAAGTATAGATTTTTGAGCAAGTAGCTTATCTTGCGTCTGCTGAGCCGACTGGACCTCTTTTTTAATCGAATCAATCTGATAGCTCAATTGCGATATAAGGGCTTGCTGAGCCACATTGATAATGATCCCGGCCGTTATAACAGATACAGACATTACAAACACAGGAAACGGCATTTCAGGTAAAGCTAATGATTGTTGCCTCCTACCTTCTACGACCTTTAATTTCTTTTTTGGTCGTGGAAATTCACCACTATATGACCTTTCCTTATATCGTCCCTGCTGCTTGACCGCTAGTTTACGTGCTACTGCTTGTATTGTTCTCACCTCTTATAATTTTTCCGCTGCCCTCAACCGGGCGCTTTCAGCTCTTGGATTATCCGCTATCTCGCTGGGAGTAGGTCTTACAACTTTTTTCGTAATTGGTTTGACTTCCGGCTTGTGCCCGCAATTGCATACCGGCAATCCAGGTGGGCAAATGCAGCCCCTGGAAAGATCGCTAATTACATTCTTTGCAGCCCTATCCTCCAGTGAATGATAGGATATAACTACAAGCCTTCCCCCCGGTTTTAACCACTTGATGGCATCACGAAAGCTCTGATCGAGAACTCTTATCTCGCCGTTAACCTCAATCCTTATCGCCTGGAACGTCTGCTTTGCTGGATGACCGCCTCGGCGTCTGGCAGCCGCCGGTATCGCATTTTTTATAATGTCAACCAGCTCGAAAGTCGTTCTTATAGGACGATTCTGCCTGGTTCTTACGATCAAGGCGGCAACCCGTCCGGCCCAACGTTCCTCGCCGTATTCCTTGATAACACGTGCCAATTCCTCCTTTGAGTAAGTGTTTACTACATCAGCTGCTGTTAAGTTTTGACTCTGGTCCATCCTCATATCCAATGGAGCATCATATCGGTAACTAAACCCCCTTTCTGCTCTATCGAATTGGGTCGAAGAGACGCCCAAGTCGAATAAGATTCCATCAATAGCGTAAAGTCCCGCATCGGTTAAGATGCGATCTAGATCTTTAAAGTTGCCTTGAACTAAAGAAAAATTTTGCTGGCTGAAGCGTGCTAGTCTAACCCTTGCTGCGTTTAGTGCTGCGATATCTAGATCGATTCCTAGTAAGAAGCCTTTCGGCATAATTAAATCTATTATTGCTTCTGCATGTCCTGCCCCGCCCAAAGTGCAGTCGATGACCGTGCTACCATTAGTGCAACTTAAATACTTTAGGACTTCAGCCAGCAAAACGGGTTTATGAAAATATTCCATTTTAGTTTTTTTCTAGATGCCGAACTCAGCGATCTCCTCAGCAATCTCAGACCGCGATTGCTCAGCACTGTCTATGAACCTCTCATATCGCTCCTTTTCCCAAATTTCCAATTTATTTGCAACACCGACAATAACAATGTCTTTGTCTAATCCGCCGAATTCTCTTAGATTTTGCGGTATCGAGACCCTTCCCTGCCGACTTACCTCTCCTTCAACCGCGCTACCTATTAAAAATCTTTGAAAGTTTCTCACGCTTGCCTTTGTTGTTGGCAGGGTTCTTACTTTATCAACTAACTCAAACCAATCTTGCTTTGTATATACTAAGAGACAGTTATCAAACGACTTTGTTATAAAAAGACCGTCCGCCAGCATCTCCCTGAACTTTGCAGGTATGATTACTCTCCCTTTTTCATCTAACGAGTGGTAATACTCTCCAAAAAACAAGATATTGTCCCCTTGGCGTTCGAACTGCAATCCACTCTACTCCACTTTATTCCACTTTGCAACTACTTTTCTCCAAATTTTATCACTTTCCTGCCGATTTTTTAAAAATTCTTTCCCGATTTTGCCCATGGATATTAAGCAGAAGATGTGTTGTCGCTGGATAAAGGGATCATAAAAGGACTAATTAGATTCCTTGCCTTCGCAAAAATTCTTTTTAAAATATTTTTAGTTTGGCCTCAGATGGAGGATTCCGCTTAATTAATTTGGGGCTAAAAGGGTGAGTAGCTTATTTACATGGGGTTTCACAGTCTAAGAAATTGGGGGCCAGTATCAGCAGGGTCTTACTATTAATGACATTCATTGCAGAGACCACGTCTCAATTATTGTGCGTATATCCTATCCTGCTATTTTTGTCTAATTCCATAGCTTATAATAAAGATTATCATTGCTAAACTTTAGTAGTTGCGACCTTATCTCAAGTCTTACTACCTCCTAAGGGTTGCAATGATGCGGTTGGTATTAAGGAGAAGATCCAATGCGTCCCGGGAGCTATTGACAATAATGTGTGCAACCTGAAGCGCCCCAACAGCACAGCCTTCTCGGTCTACAACCACAATTGCGAGACTTGCCTTCTTTAACATCTCAATGTCATTTGACCCGTTGCCGATTGCGACACAGCTTGAGGCATTGAGGCTTTCGATAAAATCAGCTTTTTGTTGCGCTTCCCCAGGTGGAGAGACGCGCTCAATTCTTGCTGCAATTTTGCCTTTTTGTGACTCAAGTTTTCCGTGCGTATCTGCTGTTATTAGATAGATATCTAGCACTTTGGATAGGCGACCTATGCGCTCAAGTATGTCATCCTGTATGATCCCGTCAACAGCGATGGTGCCGTTCATATCTAAAACTAAATTCTTAAGTTCGTATAGTCCTCTTCCTGGGATATCAATGCTTATCATATCAACTTACACCTCGCTTGTGTAAAAGTTTATATCGGTCGCCTTTTTATTATAGCTTTTAAGGTGTGCCGTTAAAATGATTTACGGTTGATTACTGGCTGCCACAAGAGCGGCTCCCAGAGCGCCTACAATTTCAGGATTAGCGTAGGTATAGACTGGGCGATCTAATTTCTGCTCAAATAGCTGCCTTATGCATGGATTCCGCCCGACTCCGCCTGATAGGATGATTTCATTAGCTACCCCAACACGATGCAACATAGAGCTTATTCTATCTACAACGGATTGGTGTAAGCCTAAGGCAATACTTCTTGGATTTTCTTTTTTCGCCAGCAACGATACTACTTCTGACTCGGCGAATACGGTGCACATGTTGTTTACTTTAACTGATCTTTCTGCTGCAAGCGATTGCACACCGAAATCATCTAGACTAAAACCAAGAGTCTTGGCCATAATCTCAAGAAATTTTCCGGTGCCTGCCGCACAACGGTCGTTCATCTGAAAGTCGGCGATTTTTCCGCCTTCATCAAGCGAAATTACCTTACTATCTTGCCCACCGATGTCGATGATAGTGCGGCAACTTGGAAAAAGAAAGCGGGCACCGACAGCGTGAGCCTTAATCTCAGTTATCACACCATCGGCGAAGTCTTCCCTGGCGAAGTGGCGACCATACCCGGTCGCCACAATTCTTTTGGCTTTATAGGTCTTTATCATCTCAAGCGATCGCTCATATGGATTAAATCCGGTATCGGTAACTTTAGAGTCCTCGACTCCATTACCGTTTAAAGCAACCACCTTTATACATCGAGACCCGATATCGATGCCGACATACATCTTAGAGGACAACTCCCTCGGTCTCCTTGATGGTTTCCAGGAAAGCCTCAACCCTGGTCGAGAGCTGCCCGGCATCCTCCATACTGTAATCGGTCTCTATCTTAAGAACCGGGACACCGGCGTTTTTAAGTGCTTTATCTACGCTAGCATACTCGACGGTAAATGGGTCGCAGAACTGCAACGAGTAGTGAATCACGCCATCGGCCTTGTAGTCTTCAACAAGCCTCAAGATATTATTTATTCTTTCCTTGTTAGGCGTAAAGCATGCACAATCTAATTTCATATAGCGATCGGCAATTGCCCCCAATTTATCATCCACTTCTGTGCCTGTATCGCTTACCATATCTCTAAAGTAGCGGTGACCGATACAGGCTTCCTCGGCAACTATTGCTGCACCAGATGATTCGACAATATGGTGAAGTTTCCAATTCGGGATAGCCATAGGGCAGCCAGATACAAGAATCCGCGGAGCATCTTTTTCAAATACACCTACACCATTAGCAATTCTTTTTTCAAGCTCATCGCTTATCTTGTTTATCATCTCGGTAAAGCGGACCGGGTCATCGTAAAAGGCCACCTGCTGGATAAGAAGCGCATCTTTTCCACTAATAGGTACTGGATTTGCTTTTCTGGTATCATTAAGCCTTTTCAAAGCGGCACGTTTTGCGTTGACCATTGCAATTCCTTTTGCAAGAGCTAAAGAATCAATCTTGTTGCCGGTAAGTTCTTCAATCTCATTTTTGAACTTTTCAACTTCTTCTAACCAAAGCCGGCGGCTTGAATCGTCCTTGGTTTGTGGAGTATGCATTACATAAACGTTGGTATACTCACCAAGCACTTCATAAGTCTTTTTCTTTCCATCACAGGTCGTCTCGCCGACTATCATGTCGCTTGATTCGAAATAAGGGCAAACCTTTGCAAGCTTGAAACTCATAAAGGATTTTATGAGCGGACAAAGATTTCTTGGCAGAACTCTTTCTGCCTCATCGCTTGGCCAATCGGCACCACCGCAAATTCCAACACAAGCTGCGCCTGAAGCCAGAACTATTTCCTCCGGCACATATAGGCAAAAAGTACCTACGACTTTACCCCCTGAAGCCTTCAAGTCATTGAGCTCTTTTACCCTTAAGCCATGAATCTCTGACATTACAAAATCGAGATACGACATCCCCTCAGGACGATTCTTCTGGCTTAAGTACACATCCCCATAGATCTGGGGAATAACAGCCAACAATTGGTCGTGGGCTTCCAGGTCTAAACCAAGTTCCTTCCACATTTCGCGATAATCTGACATTCTCTTCCTCCCCCTATACTTGCTTGGCTTGCAGGGCTTAAAAATAGTTAGCTTACGATATTCATCACCATTAATAATAATTTGTATATCATATACTTATCTATAATGCAAGCGTATTATTTATATTATCAGAATTAATGATGCAAAACTTACCTGCATAGCCAGCATGAACTGCAATTACGCTATTAACACTTGAGGTGAAGTATAGGGTAAGGTCGGTGTTGATGGAGCTATTTCCTGGACCAGCATAAAACCCCTTTCAAGAGAAAGCTATAAGGCGGTAAGTCGTATTTGAAGATTTAGCCTGGTAGGAGCAAAATTAATGCTTGCCGAAAATTGCCGACCAAATAGCGATGACTACGATGGAGCCGATCACGGCCAGTATGATGCTCGTTGTGTTTATACCGGTTACGGATTTTCCTAATAAGGCGTTACCGATGTAGCCACCAATTACAGCGCCCACGATGCCTAAGACGATCGTGGTTATTAGCCCTCCCGGCTGTTTTCCGGGAATTAGCAGCCTTGCTATTGCCCCGGCAATTAGTCCGAGGATAATCCAGGTAAGAATACCCAATTCAACCACTCCTTTACTTCATATATTATTGATAAAAATGCTGCAGATAATATCCTAAACTGTAGCAAAGGTTAAGCAACTTTGGTTCTTGATCTTGATTTAGGTTTGTTCCTAAGGATTGCACTGACAAACTTATTAGTTCTTGTTACATAGCGCTCCGAGTCCTTCTTAATACGCTTGCTTATCCTATCACCTTCATTAACAAGCAAGCTCAGGGCGGTCCAAGTATCTGATATGGTTTTTCTGGGTTTCCACTTCTTCTGCATCTGTTTGCCTCCATAGATTGTTTTATGTTGTCCCACTAAAAATCTATATCGGATAATTTCTCTTGGGCTGAACCCCTAAAGTGGAACATAAACGCAACCAGAAGGTTATCGAGATTTCGGCTTTATATAATCGACATCGTTTGGTATCATTAAATAAAGCGGTTGTTCGAAAGCCGTTTAGATTAAGGAGAAACGCTTGAGAAAAGTAATGTATGTTATATCCGCAATACTCCTGGTCGCAAGCGGTTATATGTACTGGATTATGGATAAAAACCAGTTGCAATTGCAGTCGCCCGCGGTAAGCATTCTGTCAGGTGCGGAAGACCAAAATACAAAGCATACCGAAGATAACCCGTACGTCATAAGGAACGGTTCAAACGCCATGCCGAAGGGCATGGGACAAATGGATAAGGATCAGCAAAACCAGACGTTTATGCCGCAATGGCAAAAAGACAAGATAAAGGATTTGCGCGGAGACCCCTATCAGGGATCAGCAGGTAGCAGCCAGCAGGCCACCCCGCCCAGCACTACTCCGCCCAGCGCTACTCCGCCCAGCACCACCCCGGACGTAAACCAGGGACAAGGCGTTACACCCTCAACATTTAGCAAGGGTGATATTGGCACTCTAGCAAACGGGTTTTAAAATGCTTCGTTATTCCCCTTCGTAGCAACGTGAAGGGCAACCGTCCCCGCGAAGAAGTTTCTGTATTCAACTTCGGCCCAGCCTGCCTCTTTCATCATTTGAGCAAGCTCTTTTTGCGGCGGGAATACCTCCATGCTGTCGGATAGATATCTATACGCCTGATAATTACTCGAGACGATCCTCCCGACAAACGGGACAAATGAGGAGATAAACCACCTGGACGGAGCCCTTAAGATCTTACATTCGGGCTGGCTGGATTCAAGACAGACCAGCTTGCCGCCCGGCTTGGTAACCCTGAGAAACTCACGAAGCACCACGCGGTAATCGGGAGTATTTCTCAACCCGAAACCAATGGTTACGGCATTAAACTCATTATCATCGAATGGAAGATTATCTACTGATGCTTCAACAAATGATATACACCTATCGATATCAGCCTTCACGATTTTTTCTCTGGCTATCTCAAGCATATCCTTGCTGAAATCAACGCCGATCACCTTCGCTCCGGTAACCGAGTTGACTGCTAGAGCAAGATCACCGGTGCCGGTGCAGGCATCAAGAACAACCGACGTTTTACCGGTGCCGGTACTTTTTGCAGCGATTTTTCGCCAGCGCCGATCCATCCCCATGGTCATCAGGCGATTTATTAAATCGTAGTTGCCCGACACAACATCAAACATGGCTCTTATGCGATCCGGTGTTTTAATAGCTTTTTTAACGTAGTTTTTCGGAGTCTTACTCATAGCCTCTAATATAGCAGAAGTCAGAAGCCGGAAGCCAGGAGTCAGAATAAGATCGGCTTATTCCTTCGCAACCCACCATTTACTTAGATTCCAGAAAGGCCCCTCGTAAGTTGCGTTATTTACTACTCCGCCGATTCTTTTATCGTAGAGGATAACCTGTGGGTGCTGGTAAAGTGGGATAACCGCTAAGTCGTTGCTTATTTTTTCTTGGATTTGGCGGTATAGGTTGGCCCTCTCGGAAATATCAATAGTCGTGGCCGCACTGCTTAGCAGACTGTCTATATCGGGGTTATGGTACCGGTAGTAATTTTGACCCGCAGGGGGTATTTTATCAGAAACAAACAGGTGCCCCAGGTTCGGTTCAGGGCTCTCCAGCCATGCCCAAACACCAAGTTCAAAGTTACCTTCGGGCAGCCAATGATTAAAAAAAGTATCGTCGTCTGTGTTTTTTATCTCCGCGTTTATTCCTGCATGAGCAAGATCATCTTTTATAATCTTTTCTATTTTTTCCCGGGTCGGGTTACCGGCCGTTGTACTTATCGTAATTACCAGCGGCTTTCCACCTTTTTCATAAAACCCACCGCTTCCTTTTTGATATCCCGCATCGGTTAGATAATCAGATGATTTTTTAGTGTCGTAACTGTACTTACTCCAAGCAGGCGTATAAAACATCCTTTGCTCGGGTACAAGTACACTATCTAACGCCTTGGTATCGCCTACCGCTGCAAGCGATATTTTATTTCTATCAACTGCATAAGCAACAGCCTTTCTTACGTTGATATCATCTAGCGGCGGCTTGGAGAGATTAAAGCCTATATGCTCCCATAGCAGCCCTGGTCTTAAGTCTGCTTTCTTACCTTTAATCTCTTTTAGATTGGCCGGGGCTTCTTCATCTGCCGGTGAGTATTCTACATCGATCTCGCCATTTTCAAGCGCGGCAAGCCTGATGTTTCTTTTCGGGATAAATTTAAACGTCACCATGCCGATACGCGGCTTGCCCTCCCAAAACGTCTCGTTTCTAACGATTACGAGCTGTTTCCCTCGATCCCATTTTTTGAATTTGTACGGCCCGCTTGCAAAAGTCAAAAAGTCATTCATGGCTTCGGTGAATCTCTTACCCTCTAGTATATGTTTAGGTAATATCGGGTACGCTGTTGAAAAGAGGTTTCTATATGCAGCGTAAGGTTCCCTAAAGACAAGCCTTACAGTTTTTTCATAGGGGGTGTCTATTCTCTCTATTTTATCGTAGCCTGAGCGATCGGCTATCGGGTAGTTGCCGTTCATGATCATCTCCCAGGTAAATTTCACGTCCGCAGAAGTAATCGGTGTGCCATCGCTCCAGATGGCGTTCTTTTTAATATCGTAAGTCACTGTAAACGGGTCCTTTGTCACAAGACCGTTATCAAGCGTAGGCACCTGCTCTGCAATGCGCGGTGTATATTGAAGATCAGGGGTCACGGCAAGCAATCCCCAGAGGACATTTGAGGTCACGAGCTTAGTTGCAATTGATGTCCCATCCGGGAGAAATGGGTTAAGGATAGCCGGCTCCGTGTCGCAACCTATTGCGATGCTTCTCGGATTGGGCGATTTTGAGCTACTTTTACTACACCCCACCAATAAGGATGCTGCAAGCGATGCCGTAATTGAAAATACGAGAAAACAGATGAGTGACTTTTTCATAATGAAGCGCGTTTTAGATCTATGGACGATGGTTATGTTTTATAGACCGTGTCTCTGGCTGATATAGTAAAGTATAAGTGAGGTGACGCCGAAAGCAGAAGCTAACCCTACGGTTATACGGTTTAGGTTCTTTTCAATTATGCTCGTCCCGGAAAATGTTGACGGCAGTGCACCTCCAAATGCGCTTGATAAACCCGTTCCCTTTCCGGAATGAAGCAAGATGGCGACGATTAAGCCGACCGCCAGAATACCATGAATTATTTCGAGTAAAACTACCACGTTAACCTCCTAATATTTATACCTTAAAAATAATAACATAAGCACTGCCAAATCGGCAACCTTGATTCGTACCCGTAACCTAGCATAAGCCAATAGCCAAATAGCCAATAATATGTCATTGCGGTGAGCCAAGGCCCGTTAGGGCCGCAGTCCTGAACGAAGTGAAGGAACTCGAAGCAATATATCTAGACCAACAAAACATTGGCTATTTGGCTGCTTTTACTCCCATTCAATCAATGACGTGCCCGTCATTTCCTCAGGCTTCGGGATGCGCATTATATCTAGAATTGTCGGCGCGACGTCGGCGAGAATACCGGCATCCCGAAGCCTGAAATGCTTGTTGTTGACGATGGCGTATAAAGGTACCCTGTTGAGCGTATGTGCCGTCATCGGCTGGTTATGGGCAAAATCCATCATCTGATCGGCGTTGCCGTGGTCTGCAGTAATGAAAACAGCACCGCCCTTTGACCTGGCCAAATCTACAATCTTTCCAAGGCAGGTGTCGACAGCCTCGACGGCTTTAACCGTGGCCTCAAAAATCCCGGTGTGCCCGACCATATCGCCGTTTGCGAAGTTTACAACAATAAAGTCATAATTGCCGGAATTTATAGCGTTAACCACCACATCGGTAACCTTAAATGCGCTCATCTGGGGCTTTAAGTCATAGGTTGCAACTTTCGGCGAGGGAACTAAAACCCTGTCCTCACCAGACTCCGGAGCCTCTTCTCCGCCGTTAAAAAAGAACGTGACGTGGGCGTATTTCTCGGTCTCTGCAGTGTGCAACTGCTTCAAGTTGTGCTCGGAAATAACATCTGAAAGCGTATTTTCAAGCTCTTGTGGCGGAAATGCTACACGGCAATTGGTAAAGGTAATGTCGTATTGAGTCATGCAGACATAGAAAACCTGCGGTGGGTTTGGCCCCCGATCAAACGCCTTGAAATCTTTTTCAATAAAAGCGCGGGTTATCTCACGGGCCCTGTCCGCCCGGAAGTTATAAAATATTACCGAATCGCCGTCTTTTACCTGGGCGACGGGCTCACCGGTTTTTTTATCTATGATTACCGTCGGCTCGACAAACTCATCGACGACACCCTCCGCATAGGACTGCTCTACCGCCTGATCTGCCGAGTAGGCTTTTTTACCGGTTGAGTGAACCATCGCATCGTAGGCCTTCTTAACCCTCTCCCAGCGGTTATCCCTATCCATAGCGTAGTATCTTCCCATAACGGTCGCAACTTTACCTAGGTTATCCTGCGCCATTTTATCCTCTAACTGCCTAATATATGTAAGGGCGCTTTGCGGTGGTACGTCACGGCCATCAAGAAAGGTGTGGATGTAAGCGTTCTCGATCCCCTGCGCTTTTGCTAAATCAAGAAGCGCAAATAGGTGCGACTCAAGGCTATGGACCCCGCCGTCTGAGAGAAGGCCCATGAAATGCACAGCCGCGCCCCTCCTCTTTGCGTCTTGCATGGCTTCTATGAAAACATTATTATTAAAGAAGCCGCCGTCCCGGATGGATTTGCTGATCCTGGTGATATCCTGGTAGACGACCCGCCCCGCCCCGAGATTTAAGTGACCGACTTCGGAGTTACCCATTTGGCCCTCGGGCAGCCCTACCGCCTCACCTGCGGCCCCCAGGGTTGTAAAGGGAAACTCTATTCTGAACTGATCCAGGTTGGGCTTGCTCGCAAAGGCGATGGCGTTTCCCACTTTATCAGGATTTTCGCCCCATCCGTCAAGGACGCAGAGAATCACTGGTTTGGGACGCGTCTTTATCTCAGTCATTATTATCTTTAAGTTACCTCCCCACTGTAAAGCCAATAGCCAATAATTAAGCCAAGTAGCCAATTAGCCAAGAGCCAATAATAAGATTTAGCTTCTTCATTGGCTATTTGGCTATTGCCTATTGGCTACCTTCCAACCTAGACCAACGTCTCATTGGCTGCCTTCATCTCGCATTCTTAATGATATCGGCGAAACTATCGGCGTCCAGGCTCGCACCGCCTACAAGCGCGCCGTTTATCTCAGTCTCCGCCATAAAGTCGGCAATGTTGCCGCCCTTGACGCTGCCGCCGTAAAGAACCGGCACCGCTTTTGCGACATCAGTTCCAAACCTTGAAGCAAGAACTGTGCGGATGTGGCTGATAACATCGTTGGCATCCTCGGGAAGCGCGGTTTTTCCGGTACCGATCGCCCAAATAGGCTCGTAGGCGATTATAAAATTCTTCATATCATTTGCGGTAAGCCCCTCTATCCCGCCAAGTATCTGCGACTCGATAAACGGCTCGGTCTTCCCTGCTTGCCGCTGCTCAAGGGATTCCCCGCAGCACATTATCGGCGTAATCCTGTGATTTAGGGCCGCTTTTACTTTTTTATTAACCGTCTCGTCGGTCTCGCCAAAATACATGCGCCGCTCGGAGTGACCGATGATTACAAACTCGCACTCCAGGTCTTTTAGCATCGGCGGGGAGACCTCGCCGGTGTAGGCCCCCTCATCCTCCCAGAACATATTCTGAGCGCCGAGCTTTACCGGGGGTTTATCCTGCCACAACACGGTATAGATGCTCTTTAATGCCGTAAACGGTGGACAAACGATTATCTCTATCCCCTCGAGACCCTTACCATCATCGGCAAGAATATCCAACCTGTCCTCGAGACCCTGGACGAGATCGACGGCCTCTTTAGAGGTCTTGTACATCTTCCAATTACCCGCAATAATCCTGCGTTTGTCCTGCATGTTGCTCCTCCTCTTTGCGCATTAACCTGAAATCTTAAAAATATATATGACTCCTCTTCACCATTTCACCCGAACCGTGGATCGCCCGATAAATCAGGCTACTACATCTTACGATCCACCCGTTCACCGGTTTACCGATAAATCGGGCAACTACGCTAACAGCACCTCGACACCCGGGAGCTGTTTTCCTTCTAGAAGCTCAAGGGATGCTCCCCCGCCGGTTGAGACAAAGGAGACCTTTTCTTCAAGGTGATATTTCTTAAGAGCGGCTATCGAGTCGCCCCCGCCGACCACACTGGTAGCACCAGCTTGTGTCGCCTCTACAATCGCCTTTGCGATCTCTTCAGTTCCTCTTGAGAACTGATCGATTTCAAAGACGCCCATCGGGCCGTTCCAGAAGATTGTCCGGCCACCCCTTACCACTCCACGGTAGACGGATATGGTGTCGGGGCCGATGTCAAGACCCATCCAGCCGTCTGAGATCGAGCCAACAGAAACTACTCTGGCCTCGGTATCCGGGCTGATTTCCTGGGCGATGACGATATCGGAGGGCAGGTACATATTTACGTTTTTCTCCTGAGCCTTCTTTATTGCATCGCGGCAGTAATCGATCTTATCCTCTTCGAGGAGAGATTTCCCTATGTTGTAGCCCTGCGCCTTAAGGAAAGTAAAACACATCCCGCCCCCGATAAGTAACGAGTCGACAATATCCAAGAACTTATCGATAACACCTATCTTATCCGACACCTTGCTCCCGCCAAGAACGGCGACAAGAGGCCTCTTTGGGTTTTTAAGCAGCGACTCCAGGGTATCTACTTCTTTTTCAAGCAGGAACCCGGCGACCGCAGGAATGTATCGGGCGACTCCGACTATCGATGCATGGGCCCTATGTGATGCACCGAAAGCGTCGTCTACATAGACATCCGCAAGACCTGCCAGCTCTTTTGCGAATTCAGGGTCGTTTTTCTTCTCGCGCTCGTCAAAGCGCAGGTTTTCAAGAAGCAACACGTCACCGGATTTCATCTTATCAACGGCCTCTTTTGCCTCGGGCCCTATGGTCTCATCAACTTTTTCAACCTCTTTGCCAAGGACATCCGCCAGGGTCTGCGCAACCGGATCAAGCCTGAGTTTATCCTCAACACCCTTGGGCCTACCCAGATGGCTCATCAGGATTACCTTGGCGCCGTGGTTAATAAGATACTCGATCGTCGGCAGGGCCGCCTTGACCCTGCTGTTATCCGTTACAACGCCGTTGCTAATAGGAACGTTAAAATCAACCCGTACAAGCACCCGCTTTCCGTGAACATCAACGTCCCGAACAGTCTTCTTCTCCAAGGTTATCCCCCCAAGTAAGCTCATAGCTCACAGCTGATAGCTCATAAGTCAAAGCAGATGACAACCGATACTTACCAAAAGCTAAATACCGGTCGGCACCTGCTACCGTAGATTCAAATATCTTTTATTGCTACTCCGCAATTATCTTAGCAAGGTCGACAAGCCTGTTTGAGTAACCCCACTCGTTGTCGTACCAGGACAGAACCTTGGCCATCTTGCCGTGGACCATCGTTGAGAGACCGTCAAAGATAGATGAGTGTGGGTCGCCGACTATATCCACCGAGACGATTGGGTCCTCAGTATAATCGAATATGTCAAGCCAATGATCAGATTCTGCGGCTTCCCTCATAACGTTGTTGATATCAGCGGCCGATACTTCTTTAGATAGCTCAACCGTGAGGTCAACAAGTGAGCCGTCCGGTACGGGAACCCTAAGAGCCATTCCGTCCAGCTTGCCCTGAATCTCAGGAATGACAAGGCCGATGGCTTTGGCTGCGCCGGTCGAAGTCGGGATAATTGAGACCGCTGCGGCCCTTGCCCTTCTTAAGTCTTTATGCGGCAGGTCTAATAGTGATTGATCGTTGGTGTAAGCGTGCACTGTGGTCATCAAGCCCCGCTCTATCCCAAAGTTGTCCAGCAAGAGTTTTGCAACCGGTGCGAGACAGTTAGTGGTGCATGACGCATTTGAGATAATTTTGTGCTCCGGTTTTAGCTTGTCGTCGTTTACGCCAAGAACAACGGTAATATCTTCGCCCTTTGCCGGGGCCGAGATAATAACTTTTTTTGCGCCCGCCTCAAGGTGCTTCTTTGCATCCTCCGCTTTGGTAAACCTACCCGTTGATTCAATAACGATGTCCACCCCGAGGTCTTTCCAGGGCAGTTGCGCGGGGTCTCTTTCCGCTATTACCTTAAACTCTTTACTGTCAACCGAGATACTGCTGTCCGACGGCTCGACATCGGCATCAAATACTCCGAAAACCGAGTCGTACTGAAGCAGATGCGCAAGCGTCTTGGCATCAGTTAGATCGTTTACAGCAACGATATCAATATCAGGGTCTTCAAACGCCGCCCTAAAAACGTTTCTTCCTATTCTCCCGAAACCATTGATGCCTACTTTAATCGCCATACAATCTCCTCCTACTCGACTATCTGAATTAACTTTTCCCTATCGGGACCGGCGTGAAACTTTAAGAAGGTTCTCTGCCAGCTGCGAAATGCGCCTAGCCCGGTGATAAACCGCTGATTTACTAAGAGGTGGATTGAATAGTTCTCCGAGTTCTCTTAGGCTCACATAGGGATATTCGACACGCACCCTGGCAAACTCCTGCAAACTAACCGGCAATTTTGCAATACCTATCTTAGATTCAATTATACCAATGTCGTCAATCTGCGCAGCCGCCGCATTTACAGCTTTGTTTAAATTGGCGGTATCGCAGTTAACCAAACGGTTGACCTGGGCACGCATCTCTTTCACAACACGCTCGTCTTCCCACTTAAGGAGAGCATTGTATGCGCCGATACGTGCGAGGAACTCTATGATCTCCCCGCTGTCTTTTATGTAAACGGCAAAGTTTTTCTTGCGGTCGTTTATCCTGGCATGCAGGCCCATTCTGTTTATAAGAGCCTGTAGATCGTGGGCAAACTCCGCGTTATCCGTCGTAAGCTCGAAATGGTAGTCGCCTTTCGGACTGCTTACAGAACCACCGCCCAAAAACGCGCCCCGCAGGTAGGACACAGCACAGCAATCCTTCTTTGTTATCCTGGGAAGGATGCCCGGAGCGACCACTATGTGGTCGTCCAGGATACCAAGCTCATTTAAAGCCTGGCCGATTCCGTCCTGATAAGGTACGTGTATAAGGTAGTTGTTTGATTTATGAAGAACCGAGCGTCTTACGATAGACTCAACCTTGAGAGAAAAGGATACGGTTAAATACTTATATAAAAGGCGTGCCACCGCAGCGTTTTCTGTTGATATATCAAGCGCAAACCGCTCGTTTCCTAATATGTGCAGGCTGCCATCCATGTGGATGATAGCCGATGCCTCCGCCAACCGGCAGCACTTGCGTTTTGGCTGCAGCTTGGCAAGCTCACTTTTTACCTCAGTTGAAAATGGCAACTCGGTTTATTGCTCCTTTCGAATTAGCTCTTAGCTGACAGGAAGAAATTAGCCCACACCTCTTGCCCTAACCCCGTGAGCTGTGAACTATAATGCTATGAGCTATACTAACTCTCTTAAAATGCTTGCCAATTTATCGGGATCGTGGCAAGATGGATTACCCTCATCCAGGACGTCCGCTAGAATAATGTTTATGCCCAGCGACTGGATGCTCTCGGTGGTTATCGATACCGGATACCTTCTGGACTCGGCGTAGCCTGTGAGTTTCTCGCCTGGAAGCGGGCGCGTATTTACAACTGCTACGTCTATCCAGTCGGCCGACCCGTGATCGATGATAGCAGTAACGTGATCGCAAGCAGTAAATAAGTCGGTCTCCCCCGGCTGGGTCAGCACATTGCAAACGTATATTTTAATAGCCTTTGACTTGGCCAGAGCTCTACCGATTCCCGAAACCATCAAATTGGGAAGAATACTCGTAAAAACGCTGCCCGGACCTATTATGACCTGGTCGGCCTCCAGTATCGCCTCCACCGCAGCCGGATAGGCCTCAATATCGGGAGGATCCAGATAAACCGCCTTTAGCGGTTTTGATGTCTGGGCTATTTTGACCTGTCCGGTTATGGGCTCATCGTCAAAAGTCGCGGCCCGGAGTACGACGTTGCCCACTGTCGATGGGAGGACCTGTCCCTGCACCGATAAAATCTCCGAGGCAACGCGGACCCCGTCTTCAAAACTCCCATGCAGGTCGGTAAGCGCGGCTATGATCAAATTGCCGAGGTTGTGACCGGCTATACCGTCGCCCTGTGTAAAGCGGTATTTAAAAAGCCCGGCCATATCCTCGTCTTTCGCAAGCGCCACCAGGCAATTTCTTATGTCACCCGGTGGAAGTATTCCTATATCCCTGCGAAGCCTCCCGGAGCTTCCTCCATCATCGGCAACGCTAACTATGGCCGTGACATTGCTCGCATATTGCTTTAAGCATCTTAGCACCACCGGCAATCCGGTTCCCCCGCCGATAGCTACCGCTTTTATATCCGGCATAATTCCTCGTTCCTCGGAATTAGCTCTCAGCTCTCGGTTCACAGCTGTCAGCCCCTTACTTCTTCCTCTTAACGTCTCTGTGGCGAAGGACAACATTGTATTCCTTGTCCCTCAAGAACTTGGCGATCTCCTCGGCGATGGCGACGGACCGATGCGTGCCGCCCGTACACCCGATAGCAACGGTAAGATGGGTTTTCCCCTCGGAAACATACCTTGGCAGAAGAAACGCCAGGAGACTCTTAAACTTTCTTAAGAAAGTCTGGCTTTCGGCTCTGTCTAAAACAAATTCGCATACGTTTTCGTTGGTTCCGTCAAAGTGACGCAACGACTCGATATAGTGCGGGTTCGGCAAAAATCTGACATCGATAACAAGATCGGCATCAAGCGGCATGCCATACTTGTACCCAAAAGACATGACCGTTATCATGATGCCCTTCTTTTGCTTGTCTTTTTTAAGTACTGCGGTTCTAATCTTGTCTTTAAGTTCAAACGGGGCGAGGTTGCTCGTATCTATCACCAGGTTGGCCTGGCCGCGAAGCTGCTCCATTATGTGCCTCTCCTGGTGAATGCCATCGACTATCGCACCTTCCTCGGCAAGCGGATGGCGGCGTCTGGTCTCTTTAAACCTCTTTATAAGAACCTCATCGGACGCTTCTAGAAACAGTATTGTGTACTTTACTTCCTGGGCCTTTAATTTTTGAAGTTCCCCAAGAAGTGCGTCGAAGAATTCCCGTCCCCTCACGTCGCAGACCATCGCGACCTGTCTTACTTTACTTCCCGGAAGAGTGCAGAGTTCCGCCATTTTGGGAATAAGCGATGGCGGAAGATTGTCAATGCAGAAGAAGCCCATATCTTCAAAGCACTTTATGGCCTCTGATTTACCGGCTCCCGATAGTCCCGTTATGATCGCAAACTCGATATTTTGATTCAATTAACATCCAACCTCGCTGTTTGATTGCCTTATATATTATTTCGGCATTTCCTTGTTTGATGGTAATTTCTTTTCATTTTAGACCAACTTAATTTTGTTTGCTATCGCGGCAAGACGCCCTCCAGAGTAAGCAGTCTCTCTTTCCATCCCCGCTTCCCGCTCCATCCGCCTATGCTTCCATCGCTCTTTAAAACCCGGTGGCATGGGACAATTATGGGATAGGGATTTTTTGCCATTGCGTTTCCTACCGCTCTTGCAGCCCCCGGTCTTCCGCAGCGCCCCGCCAATTCCTTGTATGTAATAGTCTCACCATAAGGTATAGCCATTAAGGTTTCATACACAGTTCTTTCAAAGCCTGTTACTTTACTGTAATCCACCTGGTAATCGAATTGTACATGCTCTTTTGCGAAGTATCTACCTAAAGTTGAGCATAACTCTTTGCCTAAATCTTCCCTATAGACTGGTTTTCCGAACTTCTCGGCGATTTCTTTCTCTAATTGGAGCTCGTTCTCTTGCGGAAAGACAATTCCGGCAAGCCCTTTCTCGCTAAAGACAACGGCGCCGTTTCCCCACTCGGTTTTATATATATTAAAACTTTTCAACTTAAACCACCGCCTTGATGGAAGTGCCGGTAGACCCTCTCGGCGATTATGCCGGGTAGAGCCGGTACGGTTTCTAACTCCTCAAGGCTTGCTTCAGCAATCGCACCGGGTGAACCAAAGTGCTTGAGCAGCAGCCTCTTTCGTCCCTCACCCACTCCCGGGATTTTATCCAGGGTAGACTCAACCATCGCCTTCCCACGAAGGCGCCTGTGGTAAGTTATTGCAAAACGGTGCGCCTCGTCTCTTATCCTCTGCATTAGTTTCAATGAGTCAGAGTCACGATCAAGCCTTATCGGCTTGCTTAAACCCGGTGCGTAAATCTCCTCTTCCCTTTTTGCAAGACCAAAGACGGGTACATCGTTAAAGCCTGTCTCCTGAAGCGCAGATATTGCAGCAGATAGCTGTGGCTTACCGCCATCAACAATAACCAGGTCGGGCATATCCGAAAAGGATGGGTCAAGCTTGGCTTTCTGGTGTTCAAACCGGCGGCTTACAACCTCGCGCATCATTGCAAAATCGTTCATACCCTCAACATAAGCGATCTTAAATTTCCGGTAATCATCCTTAAACGGGCGCCCGTCCTTAAAGACCACCATCGACCCAACTGAGTTGCGCCCGTAAATGGTTGATATATCAAAACACTCTATCCTTTTAGGCAGGCCAAGAAGACCTAAGTCTGCGGTAAGGGCCTCAAGAACCCTGGCCGAGGCCTCCTTCTCCCAGGAGTGCTTCATAATAGACATACTTAAGGCATACTGGGCGTTTGCAGCCGCCATATCTAAAAGCTCGCGCTTGTTTCCCCTCCGCGGAACTTTTAGCGAGACTTTGGTGCCCCTTAAGCTGCCCAGTAGCTCTTCTATTAACCCGCCGTCCTCAACCCCGGTGGGCACGAGTACCTGCGGTGGTATCGAGGTGGAGTTAATATAGTTTTGCTTTATAAACGCGCTTAAGATGTCCTCGTTCGATTTGCCTCGATCCAAGATAAAGTTCTTGCTTCCGATAAGCTTGCCGCCACGCACCACCGAGAGATTTATGCATCCAATAGCCCCGTCGATGCTTAAGCCCAGGATATCGAAATCCTCGCCCGTCTCGGATACGATCTTTTGTTTCTGCAATACCAGCCTGGCGGCCTCGAGCCTGTCTCTGGCTCTTGCGGCATGCTCGAATTCCAATCTTGCCGACGCATCGTTCATCTCGGCCTCCAGCTGGCTGATTACCGGCTCGGGGTTGCCTTCCAAAAACATCTCGACTTTCTCAATCATCGCCCGGTACTTGCCTTTTGAGACAGCCCCAATACACGGGCCCAAACACCTTTTTATATGATAATTTAAGCATGGCGAGCCGGTTGACTTCCCGGGCTTGCCGCGCTTACACGTCCTAAACGAAAATATCCGCCGTAACGTATCAAATGTCTCCCTGACCGCCTGCACACTCGTGTATGGGCCGTAATACTTCATGCCGCGCCGGTGGTGCTCCCTGGTTATCATGACCCGTGGATAATCATCCTGCCAGGTTATCGCGATATACGGATAGCTTTTATCGTCTCGGTAGGACACATTGAAAGCCGGCCGGTATTTCTTTATAAGGTTCGCCTCAAGAACAAGCGCCTCGATTTCACTGCCCGTGACATAAAACTCAAAATCTGCAATCCGCTCAATAAGAGCCCTGGTCTTCGGCGAGTGGTCGCCGCTGTTAAAATACGAGCGCATGCGAGTTCTCAAGGACTTCGCCTTGCCCACATATATGACCCGGCCATCTGAGTCATGGTAGATATAAACACCCGGGTCGGCAGGTACGCTTTTTAGTTGTTCGACAAGCCTACTTCTGTTTTGCATAAATCAATCTCTACTTGCCAAACACTTCTTTCTCCCTCAAATATTTTATAACCTCACCGAAATTTTTATAAGGTACGTGCGGGATTCCTTTCTCTTTGCAGTGCTTAAGCAGGCTGTCCTTTGCAAAAACCAGGTCGGCATGCTCGGCAGCACACCTGTCAGACAGTCCGTTCCCGATGTATATTACAAAATCCGCACTCTTTCGCTTTGCATCCATAACAAATTTTTTGCAGTTCGCACACTGAATGCACTCGGGGTGCTGGTTGCTAAACTCAAGGGTAGGCCTACCGCCTTCAAAGAAAAGCCGATTTGCATAGTACTCAAGATCGAAGTGGCCGTAGCGGCCCAGTATCCTCTCTATGAAATAATCAAAACCATCGCTTACCAAATAGATCGGGATATTGGACTTCTCGCTCTGCCGAACAAAGTCGCTGAAATGTGGGTCGATCTCCACCCCATCGACAAAAGCTTTTAGCTCGTCTTCGGTCGCATCGACCAGTGACCAGCACTTCTCGTATAGCTCGACCATAGATATCCTGCCCTCATGCCACTCCCAATCGATATCCGTCCACTTATCTTTAAGCCATACGGTAAAAATCGTATCGGATACATCATGCGTGCTGATGGTACCGTCAAAGTCGCAAAGTATCACGGGGTTTTTACGCACGGCCGCACGGACGCTCTCGGCCAGGATATCGGCAAGAGTCATGCTTTTTAGCTTGGATACGACCGCCTCTTGAACCTGGCCCATCGCCAACTCAAGCAGGTGCTCTATGATGTCGTAAGAGTCGCCTTCCTTAAGGCAATTGCTCAAGGCAAGCGGACCTTCAACAGCCTCGATTAATTCTAAGAGACTTATCTTGGATGCCGGGCGGGCAAGGCCGTAGCCTCCCCCGATACCCCTCCTGGAGATTAGAATTCCCGCTTTTTTAAGCATCTGCAACGTCTTAGCCGCAAAAGAGACAGATAGATTCTGCGCTTCCGCGATCTCGCTTGTATCGCATGTTTTCGCGCTTTTTGCCAGGTAAAGCGCGCTTAGGATAGCGTACTCCGATTTCTTGGTAAACTGCATATTCCTCCTGTTTATCTTGTTTATCCTTTAGAGCATAAAATCGGACAATTTTTGTCTTGTTTTAACTTATATCCTACCTGCATGAATGTCAACACAGGAGCCCTGGCAAACCGTCTAAAAATTGGTGTGGCAGTATTAAAATACCTTGGGTATAGTAAATATATCGCCTAAGAAAGAGGCGGGTGTATTTTGAATCGCAAACTGCTGATACCAATACTAGTTATAGCATTTACTTTACCGGCTCTTGCACTTGGGGGATGCCTGCACCCTAATAAGGGCAGCCATGTAAGAGCAGGCGGCTTTAGTGCGCGCAAAACATCTGCAACAGGCCGACCTTCAAACGCGACCCGGCGTGCGCCAAGGCGGGCCGATGCCGGCGAGAACCCAAGACAGGTCGTGCCGGCGATTTTATACCATCACGTGGCCCCCAACATGCGCGACCCTTTAGTCGTAACCCCGGAAACATTTGAGAGCCATCTTAAGTTCTTGTCCGAGAACGGGTATAAGACAGCCAGCCTTGATGATTTTTATTCTTACCTGACAAAAGGCACGCCCTTGCCCTCTAAAACCGTTTTGATCCAGTTTGACGATGGCCGGAAGGACCAGTACGTTTACGCTGTCCCAATTCTGAAAAAGTATAACTTTACGGCAACGTTCTTCGTAAACCC
>CADDYS010000004.1 GCA_902810715.1 bacterium
TTTTCGCTATTTTCGGACAATATAGCGGGTTTATCGCATTTGCAGAAATCAAAAAGACATGGTAAAATCGTTTTCGCGGTGCGGATGTAGCTCAGTTGGTAGAGCACAACCTTGCCAAGGTTGGGGTCGCGAGTTCGAGTCTCGTCATCCGCTCAGAGAAAAATTAAAGGTGGCTAAAAGCCACCTTTAATTTTTCTCGTGCGCCCGGCATGGGCGCAGTCTAACGGGTGAAAGTCCCGAACACGCCCGGTAGCGGGAAGTGTATAGCCAAGGCCAAGCGCGTCCATCGCGAGGTGGAGTGTGAAGGAAGGCGGCGGCAAATCTCCGGCCTGACGAACAGAAATCGCATCAGGCACAAACTTAAGGATAAGGCTGCTAGACAAGTCGAAGTCCAATAGCTACACGGAATCAGGTTGTGTAAATGCGGCAGGCAGGTGGAGAGAAAGACTTACGCTCTTACCCGGGGAGGCCTCACGGACGGCGGAAGCGCATTCACTGAACCCGGTTGAAACAAGGGTTTTCCGTGAGGAGTCAGATGAAGCCATACTAGCAGTACAGTCAATGGTACTGTGAAGGGCAGAACCCTTGGAGGTGATAGTAAATGAATGTTACCGGGAATCGGGACAAAGAAAGCAGAAAACACTGTAAAAACAGTGGCTGGCCGCAAAAGGATAGTGCGGAACACGAAGAATATGCGGGAGCGCTTACCGGTTCTGGGATAACTGAAAACAACATCACCAATGCCGACAGACCCGAGGATGGACTGCTGGAGGAAATCCTTACCCCAAGCAATCTTAACCAGGCATACAAACGGGTTAAGAAGAACAAAGGGGCAGGCGGAGTCGATGGGATGCAAGTGGAATATCTTCTGCAATATCTCAAAGACAACGGGGATAAAATCCGGCAGACCATCAAGGACGGAAAATACCGTCCGCAACCCGTACTGCGGGTAGAAATACCCAAAGAAGGCGGGAAAAAGAGAAAGTTGGGAATACCAACAGCCGTAGACCGAGTCATACAGCAGGCAATAGCGCAGGTTTTGACGCCAATCTATGAGCCACAGTTCTTAAGACACAGCTACGGATTCCGGCCAAGAAGAAGCACGCACGACGCTATCAGGGCGTGTCAGAAGAATATCCGTGACGGATACAAGTACGTCGTGGATATGGACTTGGAAAAGTTCTTTGACACGGTAAATCAAAGTAAGCTGATAGAGATACTGTCACGAAAGCGTTAAGGATGGAAGAGTTATATCCCTCATTCATAAATATCTCCGGGCAGGCGCTGTCACACGCGTCGGCAGATTCGAGGAGACGCAAGATAGGAGTGCCGCAAGGGGGACCCTTAAGCCCGCTTTGTGGAAACATCCTTCTAAACGAACTGGACTGGGAGCTTGAACGAAGAGGACACAGATTCGTCCGCTACGGCGACGATATGCTCATCTTTACGCAAAAGCAAGAGGGCGGCAGAAAGAACACTGGAAAATCTAATCCCGTTCATAGAGAGAAAATTATTTCTCAAAGTGAACAGGGAAAAGACAGTAGTAGCCTATGTAGGCAAGGTCAAATTCTTAGGTTACGCGTTCTACACCAACAAGAACAAAGACGTGGGTCTTACGTGTACACCCCAAAAGTGTTGCGAAAATGAAGGCGAAGCTTGCGCCAAATAACATCAAGAAGCAACGGGAAGGGATACGAGCAGAGAAAGGTAAAGCTCAAGCAGTTCATAACTGGCTGGGTCAACTACTTTAAACTCGCAGATATGAGGAACCTGCTAAAGAGAACAGACCAATGGCTACGGAGACGTAGCCGGATGGTTATCTGGAAGCAGTGGAAAAGGGTAAGGACGCGATATGCGATGCTCAAGAAATTGGGCATAGTAGACTGGGTAGCGCGGGAAGGTGCAAACATAAGAAAGGGTTACTGGCGCTGTGCCCGCAACCCAATCATTGCCAAAGCCATCTCTGCCGAGAGACTTAAGAAGGCAGGATATTTCAATTTTCTTGACTACTACGAAGCTGTTCATGTGTAAACAAGGGAGGAGCCGTATACCGAACGGTACGTACGGTTCTGTGGGAGGTCGGCTAACCCACTAAGGGTTAGCCTCCTACCCGATTAGAGAATCGAAAATAGAAAATAGAGAATAGATTGAATTATTGAGGAATAAGTTAGATTAATGAGGGTTTATTGGATTGGGCTATTTTCGATTCGGTCTATTTTCTATTCTCTATTTTCTTACTTTCTTGGGTAATTAGCATAGTCGTGGGCACTTCCTTGACGCGGAAGGGGCCAGAGGTTCAATTACATATCAAGTTGAATTACCACAGAAGACCTGCTACAATGTTACACGATTAGGGCGACGTGGCCGAGTGGCTTAGGCAATGGTCTGCAAAACCATGTACACCGGTTCGACTCCGGTCGTCGCCTCCAAGTTAAATAAGACGGGCGCTTAGCTCAGGGGGAGAGCACTTCCTTGACGCGGAAGGGGTCAGAGGTTCAAATCCTCTAGCGCCCACAGCAGAATATGATAGAAAATGCCTCTTTGTGGAGGCATTTTCTATGCCCAAAAGTAAAAACCCCTGTAGGATTTGAACACACACCAAGGGTGCTTCTATGGGGTTGCCCGATACGGCGATTTCAAATTACACGCTTTCTAGTTTCTTAATGTTAAAGAGAGCTGGTAGTTTGATTGTCGAGTGATAGACATACCGTTCCCTCTACTATATCGAAGTTTAACATTTGACGTTTAACGTGTCACGTTATAACATTAGAACCGATGATAAAGTCATTCAAGGACAAAGAAACAGAGAAGGTATATACTCGCGAGGGCTCAAACAAGCTACCGCGGAATATTCAGCAGGTTGCGTTGCGAAAACTCCGGATGATAAATAACGCCAAGAACCTTAACGATCTGCGAATCCCGCCGGCCAACAGATTAGAGAAGCTTAAAGGAGACCGTGAAGGGCAGTTAAGCATCAGAATTAACGATCCGTGGCGGATCTGTTTTGTATGGCAGGACGGAGATGCCTATGAAATCGAAATAACGGACTACCACTAGAAAGGAGCATTATGAAAAAAAGATTACTTTCGGTACATCCCGGTGAAGTACTCTTGGAAGAGTTTCTCAAGCCTATGGGTATGAGCCAGAATAGGCTTGCCATAAACATCGGTGTACCGGCAAGACGAATAAACGAGATTGTCCTCGGTAAGCGAAGTATCACTGCAGATACTGCACTGAGGCTTGCTAGGTTCTTTGGCACCTCTGCCGAATTCTGGCTCGGTTTGCAGGCACAATACGATCTCGATGTTACTGCCGAAGCACTGGGAGAACGGTTAGAGCGTGAAGTGAAGAAACATGCTGATGCCGGATAGAAGAGCACCATTAGCCGAATACAGAAGTGATGATATGAAAAGAAAAAGCATACCATACGGGACGAAATTGCCAGTTAAGCTAACTTTACGCGAACGAGCTCTCATTTGCGATGAGACATTCTGCGATCCAAGATATATAAAGGTTGCAGTTGTTGACGGCTCAGGTATCAAAGTCGACCTGTCGCTTGATGATATTGAAGATATCCAGGGCTATGTTGCTGCAGCGGAAAATCACACAGAAAATCATAAACTACAGAAAGAGCTCGATCGCCTGAGCGATAAGCTGCAAGCTTATTTAGACGCATACGATTACCAAGATTATGAACAGAGCGACGCATCTACTCGCCATGTCGATCCTTTCACAAAAGATGCTAAGAAGAGGTGGGATAAGATACCCAAAAGGGCTCAGGCTAAACTCCTAGAAAATGTCTTTTGCGGAAAATGAAAGAATATGGTTCCCATAGTCCTAGAAACAGCGAAAATGCAAAGAGCTGATTTAATTCAAAGTTCCAATTGCGTCCTATAAGGCCCACGCTTTCCGAAGGATAATTATTAAACTATTTATCCCCTGCATAACCCATGGCGGTTGCGGTAACATACGGGCCGAATTGTTTTGTTCTCTTAAAAACCTTGCCGTCCTGGATTATTTCAGCCTCGACCCAACCTTCCGCCTCGTTGCTCTCGGCTGAGATGTAAAACGAGGTGCCATCCTGCGCGTTAGAGGGGGCGGTCCATCTCCACGGCACATCGATATCTTTTTGGTAAGTCCATCCCTTTTCGTTGGTATAGGTAACCGATGCCTTCTTTATTGATCCGGTGACTACGTATTCGAGGGAGTGTCCCTGATTCGAATTATCCTGAGACGGGATGATGCCGGGAGCAATACCCCATGCGGTTAATATAATGTAAAACGTAAATATTCCTACGACCGCCTTGATGGACCAATGTAAGCCTTTGACGTATTTCCAAAGCTTTTTCATATTGAAATGGTAATCCATTTGTTACATGTGAAGCAACGGCAGAAGCGGGTAAGCTTTTGTGAGAAGCCCTTTTTTCTAAAAATTGTTCTTATAACATAATCTGGTAATTATGGCTCAATATAGTATAATTTTGATGTAGAAGGCAAGGGCTGACTAGCTCTCGGTCTTCCGGTTCCAGGCTGATATCAACTATGGAGGAGTCTCACGAGTGAACAGAAGATTAGGTATTAGCCAAAAACTAATAATACTTTACCTAATTATTGCAGCTCCGTTGATGGCTGTTATCGGCTATGACTACTTAAGCAGGTACCAGTTAAGGATCGAAAGAGCACTGGCAGAACGCACCGGAACCGCCAAGATGGCGGCGGCAAGCTTTACCCGGCTTATCGGTGAGCTTGGTAGGTCAATGAAATTTACCGGCCAGGCAATCACCGAGAACAGTTACCCACCGCCACAAGCAGCATCATCCCTTGGGAAACTACTCAATGATTACCCTATCGATTATGCAGTTTACACCGATTCGACGGGCACCGTTATTGCCTCTACCGATGCCCAATTAGTGGGGCAGAATCTTGCCAAACATGAGGCCTTTAAGTCGGTTATTTCGGGTTATAAGCAAGCGGGGATAGGGCCGGCCTCACGAACGCAAAATACCACCGGGTTTTATGTTGCGCAAGCCATAAGGGGGGATGACGGGGCTATCCACGGAACTGTCGGATCTTTTGTCGATGTTACAAAACTGAATAGTGTTTTACAGGTCGATGTTCCGTCCGGGGGAGTAAATATCGTCGATGCCGATGGGCATCTCGTCTTTCAAAGTGACATCCCAAACTTACCTATAACCAAGCCGTATTGGGGTAAGTACGATTTTGTGAAGAGCGCTCTCACCGGATCAATTGCAACGGCCGAGGATTTCGTTTTCCCCGGCAATGGGAGGGTAAGATTGGTGGCCGAAGTCCCGATCAAAGATTTTGGATGGGCCGCCGGGTCTGAAGTTGAAGCTCGGGATGTATTGGCACCGATCAAGCGAGATATTCTTGACGAGGCACTGGTGGCAATTGCTATTTTGCTGGTCGCACTTACCATAGTGGTTTTTATTGCAAGGCGCATCATAGGCTCACTTGGCTGCCTTGTTAATAGTGCAAGGTCGGTTGGCGAAGGGCGCTTTGACGAGCCGGTTACGCTTACTACCGGTGATGAGTTTGAGGATGTCGCGCGCTCACTCAATGAGGCCAGGATTAATCTTAAAGGATATGTCGAGGGTCTATCAGGTCTCACAGAGACCGCAGGGATGTTGTCGAGCTCCCTTGAGTTGGATCGCGTTAAAAACACTATTATTAGCTCAGCTAAGCAGCTGTTTGGGGCGTTGGCGGTATGGGTTTTTATCTTCAATAAGGAAACAGGATATCTCGAGTCCCTCTTTTGGACCGGGTCGGGTGCCGAGGAACTCTCAAAGCTTAAAATCCGACCGGGCGAGGGGATCGCCGGAACGGTTTTCAAGTCGGGAAACCCGGCAGTCATACCGGATATACGATCTGAACGGATAGCAATCCAAAAAGAAAGCTTTGCTCATTACGGCATTAAATCTGCCGCTATGCTGCCTTTAACTATTGGTGATAAACCCTTTGGAGTCCTTGGAATGTTTTCGCCGGATACTCGTAACTGGGTATCTGGTGGGCGCAAGATGGAGTTATTTGAAACGTTTGGCTCGCAAGTGGCCATCTCCCTTGAGAATGCGCGCCTCTTTGATGAGCGCCTGAAAGCAGAAGAGGCTCTAGATACAGAGCGCGAGCGTCTAGCCGTGACATTAAGCAGCATCGGCGACGGCGTGGTTGCAACCGACACCGAGGCGAGGGTGGTTATGCTCAATCCGGTTGCAGAGAATCTAACCGGTTGGACCAACAAAGAAGCCGCCGGAAGGTCGCTACTTGAGGTCTTTAACATAATAAACGAAGAGACGCGGCAACCGGCTGAAAACCCTGTATTTAGGTCGCTAAGGATGGGTTTCATAGTCGGCCTTGCCAACCATACCGCTTTAATTGCAAAAGACGGCACAGAGACAAGCATTGCCGATAGCTGTGCACCAATCAGGGATAGAGATGGAAAAGTCCTGGGTACAGTCTTGGTATTTAGAGACGTTACCGACGAAAGACGTGCGGAAGAAGAGCGAGAGCAATTACTAAATAGGCTTGAGCTTGAGCGTAGACAGCTTGAGACGATCATGGAGAGCACGAATGCCCATATCGCCTATCTTGATTCCGAATTCAACTTTGTTACAGTTAACTCGACCTATGCTGAAGGCTCGGGGCATACCGAAGAAGAACTCGTCGGCAAGAACCACTTCGACCTTTTCCCAGATGAAGAAAATGAAGCTATATTTAAGAGGGTCAGAGATACGGGAGAACCCGTTGAGTTTAAAGCCAAACCTTTTCTGTTTGCCGACCAACCCTGGAGAGGCGTAACCTATTGGGATTGGGTGCTGACCCCCGTAAAAAGTACCACGGGGAACGTGATTGGGCTGGTTCTTTCGCTGGTCGATGTAACAGAAACAGTAAGAGCCAAGCAGCTAAGCGATGCCTTGAATGATATCAATAACGCCATAAGCTCCACATTTAATATAGACAAGATACTGCAAAGTGTTGTGGTTGAGTCGGCTGGAGCAATCGGTTGTGATGGATCTGTGATAGGTCTATATGAGGATGATGCTTGGACTATACGATACGTTCACGGCCTATCAAAAGGGCTGGCCGATAAAGTGTTTCGCAGCGAGCAATCATATGCTGTAATGCTTGCGCTAGAAACAAAAGAACCAACTATTATCAATGATACCTCTAGAGATGAGAAAGCTAACCGGCAGCTTGCAGAAACATATGGTATTCGCTCAATCATGATCGTACCGTTGATCATTAAGGACGAGCCTATTGGCATGATCAGCTTTGTTTACACATCAGCTCCGGTTGCCTTTACTAATGATAAGATTGATTTTGCCAAAAAGCTTGCAGCATCGGTTTCGTTTGCTCTCGAAAGTGCAAAACTTTATGCAGCCGAGAGAAATATCGCCGATATCTTACAAGAGGCGATCCTGACTCTGCCAGAGTGCATAGAGGGAATAGAATTTGCTTCTCTTTACCGTTCAGCAACCGAGGCCGCAAAAGTCGGTGGAGACTTCTATGACCTGTTTGAGATAAAGCCCGGTAAAGTTGGTATCATAGTTGGAGATGTCTCCGGTAAGGGCATAGAGGCATCGGCTATGACCTCCTTTGTCAAAAATACGATCAAGGCCTATGCGCAGGATGAAGATTCCCCTGCTTTGGTTATGGCAAAGACCAATGACCTGGTAGTAAAATCTTCACCCCTGTCCAACTTTGTTACCTTATTCTTCGGCATTCTCGACACTGAGACGGGGCGCATTACTTATTGCAACGCAGGGCATCCCCCGGCAATATTGGCTAGGAAAGCATACGGCACAATGTTGCTTACTACGGAATCACCTTTGATAGGGGCGTTTGCGGGTCTTGATTACTACGAAAGCGAGACTATACTCGAACGAGGAGATACCTTAGTTTTATATACTGATGGGGCTATTGAGGCGCGGTCTGCCAACGAGCTGTTCGGCGAAGATCGACTAATCAACTTCATTGAGGGATTAAAAGCTGAAGAGGTGGGTGATGCGCCGCAGTTGATTTTTGATCACATTGTGAATTATGCTGGCGGCAAGCTGCTGGACGACGTGGCTATTCTTGCAATAAGCCTCAGGGATTTTGCAATTAGGTAGTTTCTCGATTTATTAGGAAGAAAGAGATGCTCGAGGATTAATTGATGCTCCTTCTGGGTATAAATAGGTTGTATGCATATCAACCTAGTGCACCGTCACGCGTGCCTTTGGTTGTCATTGCGATCCGTAAGGCGCGGCAATCTCTGAGATTGCTTCGAGTTCCTTCACTTCGTTCAGGACTGCGGCCCTAACGGGCCTTGGCTCACCGCAATGACAGCGGTGTTCGCAATGGCAGAGCATAGCATGGTTGGTGGTGCACCAGCCAAGCTAATTATTAAGGCAAACGTAGATAGAGGGGGTGCGATCATGGGCGTCTTGAAGCATCTTTTTTCGAGAGAATATCCCAGGCATGAGGATGAGTACGGCCCTAAGTATCGGAGGATAAGGCGTGGCAAGAGCAAGATATTTCTAGTTGATTACGTAGACATGGGAGTATCTCATATCAACGAGTCTGAAGTCCACGGCTCGGTTCGCAAGTTGGATAGAGGCTTGGGAAGCTACAGGGCCACCTTGCGTGTAAGCTAGTCTTAGGCGATCTCTTTTCCCATTGATCGCTTAAAGGAGTTTAGCAGGTTGGACAGGTAGTAGAAAGCACGTTTTGCGGCTAGATCGGGCATATCGGCATACGATGATAGATCGACCGTCACAAATCCTCTGTATCCGATCCAGTGAAGCGTTCTGAAGAAGGATATCCACTCTATTTCGCCCTCGCCCGGTAGGAGATAAGCCCGGTTGCCGCACCCGACATCGGCTAGATGGATGTGCCTGATATGGTGTTTTAACTCGGTCGCCACAACGCACGGTGTCTCGCAGGCAAGATGTGAGTTTGCCGTATTAAACGCAAGTTTTAATCCTCTTACCTTTGGAAATATCGCCTGCACGTCGGTTGCATTCTGTAGTATGAGACCCGGCCCGTAAGCCACCCCGACCGTTACTCCAAACCCCCGGGCAAATTTTGTAATCTCCGCAAGCCCCGCGATCAAACATGAAGGGCGTGAACCATCATTGGTTTTTTGAGGTATCCTGCCCGGGCTTATTGTAAGCGAGCTGCAGTCAAGCTCTCTGGCGAGCCTGGCGTAGTATTTGATGCGCTCGATGTGCTCCCTGTTTACCAAAATATCGCCGTCTGGAGTGGGCCCGTTGCAGAGATTTCCGCTTGTAACTGCGATGTTGGCGACGGATATATTATGGCGGGCTAGTGTATCTTTTAAGGGCTTGGCGACGTCAGCAATACTTTCACCCATCGCCGGCTCCTCGTGGCCGGCACGGATTTCTACTGCCGCGTATCCGACCTCTGCGATCCTGCGAATGATATCGGTTAGCGGAATGCCTTTGTATACACCGGAACTACAAGCAAGTCTGATTAAGTCCATCCAGTTCGTATCCATCTTTATGAGCGTTAATTTCCATTCAAGCAACATTTATACCCTTTTTTGCAGTAACTTGGGAATAAACTTATTGATATTCTGCTAATATTACCTCGCCTTTTGCCGATTATTACTAAAATAAGCGTTCGGTAAGGGTGAGGTTGTTTTTGGAAAGCGTGGAGTTGTTCAAAAGCATGCTGCTGGGTCTGGCTGAAACAGTTGATAATTCCTTGTTGCCATAGACAACCATATCAAGCATCGGTATGGATATCGCCTCCCAGCTTCAACAGGAAATAAAATCGATATTTAATTCAAACGGTAGAGAGCCAAAGCCTGTGTTGTTTGCAAAAGCGTTGGCTAGGGCCCTCTCCAATTCTGATTACAACATCATCCCAGAATCAGTGCATGAGGATTATATTCGGTTTAATATCCCAAAATGTATGTTTGTCGAAAAACACTCGCCCTCTCTTTGCGCTATTATGCAGGGTATCATAGCAGGTCTTGCATATTTTTGCTTTGGTTATAGCAAAATAATTATAGCGCGTGGCGCAGAGCATCATCCAAAGCCATGCTGTATTGATTTATATATAAAGCAGACAACGGAAGCAGAGCATAGGGTAGGTGTTGAGTATAGTAAGCACTCTGTCGGCATTCTCAGGGGTGATTCCGATGCGCAAATTATTGCCAGTCAGCGCCAGGGAAGACGAAAACTTATCCTTGGTTTATTCACCGATATGTCACTTACGATGCGTGAGAGCTCATCCGTAAGGGTCTTAGCAGAAAAATTCATTAGTAATCTTTCAAATATACCGGAGATAAGAGTTGCCGCGCTTTATATGAGAGATAGCGAAAGCAATAGCCTCAATCTCGAAGCTCAATTTGGTCTACCTAAGGATATTATACCATCGGTAAGAGCCATCGAAGGCGATGGAATCACTAAATATGGCGACGAGCTGTTTGAAGCGGTCGAGGAATTTAATGGGTGGCGGCTGGAAATCGGCAAGAAACTCTCTGTGCGATCTTTTACGTCCGCGAAGATAAGGACCAAGTATCAAGTTGCCGGTGTATTAAACATTGGATGGAAATCGACATACCCCGTTTCATCCGAAACACGGGAAGCTTTACAGGCAAGCTGTACTTTGCTAGGAGTGGCCATTGAAGATCTCATGGTTTACTCCGAACTTGAGAATGCGTACCAGAGCAATCTTATTATGTTGAACAATCTCGTTAGCTATGTTGACCAATTCTCAGCAAACCACTCAAAGAGGGTCGCGGGACTGGCCAAGGCTATTGCAGATGAGATGAACCTTCCCAGAGAGGAGCAGGAGATAGTACATAGAGCCGGTCTTTTCCATGACATCGGCAAAATCAACATTCCCTCGACCATATTGAACAAGCCGGGTCGACTCACAAGTAAAGAATTCGAGATGGTAAAGGAACACCCCGTAGCAGGCGCGAAGCTACTGGCACCGCTCCCGGCTTACCTGGATATAGTCCCGGCAATTCTTTGCCACCATGAGAGGCTGGATGGAAGCGGCTATCCAGGAGGACTAACCAAAGATGATATCCCAATGCGCGCGAGAATTGTTGCCGCCGCCGATATCTACGACGCGATGACGGCCAAGCGTGCGTACCGTGAAGCCAGAGACAAGGACGAGGTGCTTCGAGAGATCAAGGAAGAGAGCGGCACTAAATACGATACTGCAGTTGTGGATGCGCTAATGGCCGCAATAAGTAGCGGCAAGATGGAAAGTGACGAGGACAATAGCGAGCTTCTATTGCAAAACAAGTTCGTATCCTAATATTATCTACCCTCAAATAGTCTTATCAAGGGCCTTGCCATAACCCCATAATATCATGGCTAAGCAAGCCTTAATATCTTGTCTCCTCCTTATTTAACCGTGCAATTAATCAATCTTTAATGGTAACTAAAATGACCTTTCCTACCAGATTTGCTGGACCAACATTTATATGAGAAATAGACTATGATAATATAACTTAGCAATAATTAATTTTTGCATTATCGCCCATTGTAAATCTAACCTTTGCTGTATGAACGAGGGGGTTTTTGTGATAGATAACAAAATCATTGAAGCAAAAGGTGCATTGGATGCTTTAATAAATAAACAACGGGCTTATCTCTATAAGCCTATTCAAATTGCTGAGATATTATACCATGTTAGGCTCGGTGATTTATCTATTGGTGAAGTTGCAAAATCGCTGGAAACATATCGCAATAAGTCAAAGAGATGGCGAGATGAGGTAACGAGACTACTCTTAAATCAAGTCTCGACATCCTCCCAGAAATATCAAGACAACTTATTTGGATCCAACGCCGTGCCACCCGCAATTATTGGCATATTGGCAGATTATAACAACGAGCATGATGGCATAGTTGAGAGATACATATATCAGCAATTTGGGAAAAAGCAAGGGCTGATAATGACCCTTATGTCTGTGCTAGACGACACGATGCCGGCAGACTTTAATCTAGAATCATTCCTGTCGATGTTTGTCACAGAGAAAGGTTTGCGGCGAAGTATTGATAAAGCCTATGAAGCCGTGGTGTACGCACTATTTAATACTCTCGTAAGGGCCTTAAAAATAAATGTAACAGTTCATATGATGAAGCCCAAGCAGATCTTCTGAGAGCTTTTGAGGATTTTACAAGGGCTTTGATAGGAGTCGATTCTAGTAATCCATCTATTACGTTACCTGCAAAATTATATCGAGCAGGTGTAACTAATGCCGCAGATCGTGGCTTGGACATATGGGCTAATTTCGGACCAGCTGTGCAGGTCAAGCATTTAAATCTTTCAGAGGATTTAGCAGAGGACGTTTCGAGCTCTGTGTCGGCTGATCGTATTGTTATAGTTTGTAAGGATGCAGAAAAGAGGATTGTCGATAGGGTTTGTAATCAATTGGGTATAAGCGGACGCATACAGGCCGTTATTACTCAAAGCGATTTGGTAAGATGGTATGACAAAGCACTCCGAGGCGAACATGCTAACATATTAGCCCAAGATTTACTTGAAAGTCTTAGAGCAGAATTTGCAGATGCATTCCCAAGTAGTAAAACATTCGAGGAATTTTATCGCGATCGTCAATATAACAAAATAAAGAAGTCAGAACAGTTGTTTTATGAAAAGGATGAGGTACAAACGAGTGAGCGATAATTCCTTATTTGTAAATGTTTTGACTGAAAATGTGATCTCTAAGTTAGCACAGGAAGAGGTTGGCAAGCGACAATATTACAGACCTATATATTCACTGCATAAGTGGTGGGCTCGGCGACCTGGTGTATTATTTAGATCTATAATTTTAGCTACCGCTAGCAAATTAGACTTCTTAGCCCAGGAAGAATTACTATTCGTGCATGATAGCAGAGGTGAGCTCTCACCCAGGAGCTCCTTTTTTAAGTCACATAGTTTAGAGCAGATGATAATATTAGACCCTTTTATGGGTGGTGGCACTACACTAGCTGAAGCAAATCGCTTAGGCGTTAAAGTTATAGGAAGTGATATCAACCCTGTTTCATATTGGATTATTCGAGAAACCCTCAAGCCTCTAGATATAGACACGCTAGATAGCTATTACTCTGAAATTATGCAGACTGTCGGGGAAAAGATTAAATCCCTGTACAAGACAAGATGCGATCTATGCGGAAATGATGATCAAGATATACTCTATGCATTCTGGGTTCGTTATGTTAACTGCTCAGTTTGCGGTGATCCGGTTTATTTATTTAACAAATATTTGTTAAATAAAGGAAAGTTTAGGAATAAAAGAATTTCTCGAACAAATCCTGCTACCGCAGTATGCCTTCATTGCCACAGGCTTACTAGTTTTACTGGCGGTGAACTTTGTACCTGCTCCCATTGCGGTGGGCAATTCAATCCAGAGGATAAAACCTTTGGTAATGGGAAGTACTTCTGCATAAACTGTGCCAATGAATCATCGCTAATAAAAACCGTGAGCCAAGGAAATCCAATTAAGGAAAAGCTAGTCGCTATTGAATATTTCTGTAAGTCGTGTAACGAGCGGTTATATAAAACTCCTGACAAGAGAGACCTGGATTTAATTAAGGATATAGAGCGCGATTATGAGTCGCTACAAGATAGCCTAATGCTACCACGGCAGGAAATTCCTAAAGGAACATCTTCTGCTCGTTGGCGTGCACACCAGTACAACTTTTACAGCCAAGTTTTCAATTCAAGGCAATTAATGGCTTTCAACTACCTCATAAATGCTATAAATAAGATTCCTGAGCAAGAGTATAAGAATGCTTTTATAACAATCTTTTCAAATTCGCTTGAGTATAATAACATGATGGTTCCATATAATTATCCTCATCGTAAACTTCATCACTTATTCAACTACCATGCGCTGCCCCTTACTACTATGCCTGTTGAAAATAACGTTTGGGGTGTTGATCTCATGGGTGCAGGCACTTTTGCAAATTGTTTTAATAGATATAGAAAGGCAAAGCTTTATGCAAAAACACCTTGCGAAAAGTTTAAAAACAAAAAAGGCGACATATGTACAATCCACCCTGAAGGCGAAAGTATAGAGGCTAAGCTCGTCATGGGATTTGAAGAATTGAAAAACACGCGTAAAGGAGCGTTGCTTAACTGTGGCGATTCTTCAAACCTGCATTTTATAGAAGATAAATCAGTTGATGCGGTAATTAGCGATCCACCGTATTTTGATAATATTCATTATTCAGAGCTCTCGAACTTCTTCTACGTTTGGTTGAAATTGTTTAAGCCTGATAAATGTTTTATCGAGGACCATGTTCCGGTAGAAAATGAGGCTATAGTAAACGGCGGCATGGATAAAACAGACGAACATTATTTAGATCTCATGACATCCGTATTTACAGAGTGCGCTAGGGTACTAAAAGATAACGGATTGCTTGCCTTTACATTTCACCACTCCAATCCTAAGGCATGGTGGATAATACTAGAGGCAATACGTAAAAGCGGCTTTTTTGTTAGAGATTACTTTCCAGTAAAAAGCGAATATAAAGTAAATCCACATGTTAGAGGTAAGGTAGCAATAGATACAGATCTTGTAATTATCTGCATGAAGCAACCAGATGAGAGCGTTAAACAATTGTTTAACTTGAGAGTGCTAATTGAATCTGCGACAACTAGAGTATCTTTAAATACAGATGCAGAAGACGTTGTGTTTTACTTCTATTTCATCGGTGAGCTATTAAAAGTTGGGAGCAATCAATCAAGCGATATTCCCTTCGAGGATTTTAACGCTTTATTTCAGCAATCACCTGAGTTTGTTTTAAAATATCGCATTAAGTATACGAAACAAAAAAATGATAAGAGTTCAGAAAATGGCTCGCAGCTTGAGCTGTTTAATTATCAGGAGCAAGAGGAAATAACTAAGAGCGAGCATATCTCACACGCAACAGGAGGTTAGCTGTTCTTCCGTGCCCTTCCGATCAGTTGCTTTGCTTTATTAGAACTGCCTTAAGATAATAAAGCTGATCCCTTGCTTGAAGGTCGTACCTATGTTTACACAACATCGTGGTTAGGATAGAATTTCGCTAGTTGCAAGTTTATATTATGAGCGACACCTTCGTCCCTTGCGATGGGGGTTTTGTTTTTTTGGGGAGCCAAAGGCGGAAGAGTAATCCAAAATGCAAAATCACTGTTTAATTAAACATATTATGGAGGCGGGCATGGAGAAAATAAACGTAGTTTTGCCGGATGGAGCAAAAATTGAGCTTGATGCAGGTAGCACTGCATACGACCTTGCGGGAAGCATAGGGCCGCGACTTCAAAAAGCGGCGGTTGCCGCAGTGGTAAATGACAATCTGGTCGATTTAAGCACCAAACTAAATAACGGCGACGTTGCAACAATCGTTGTTGACCACAACGAAAGCGGAGTTGATATTATTAGGCATAGCACCGCACATATTATGGCGCAGGCCGTTACGCGTCTCTATCCGGGAACCAAGCTTGGAATCGGCCCGACCATCGAAGGCGGGTTTTACTACGACTTCGATCTCAAGAGGCGTTTATCCGCTGAGGACTTTTCTGCGATAGAAGAGGAGATGAAAAAAATTGCCTCCGATAATTATCCGTTCGAAAGAAAAGTGGTTACCAAGGAAGAGGCAAAGAAGATATTTAAAGACCAGCCCTATAAACTGGAGCTTATAAACGAGATCGAGGATGAGACGGTTAGCATCTATAGCCAGGGTGAGTTTATCGATCTCTGTCGCGGGCCGCAGATTCCAAGCACCGGAAAAGTTAAGGCGTTTAAGCTTCTAAGCGTCGCCGGTGCTTACTGGCGGGGCGAGGAGACGCGGCCGATGCTTCAGAGGATTTACGGGACTGCGTTTGCCTCTAAAGAGGCTCTAAAAGAGCACATCGAGACCCTCGCTGAGGCTGAGCGAAGGGACCACAGAAAACTCGGCCGCGAGCTTGATCTCTTTACAATTGACGACGAGTTTGGTGCTGGTCTACCTCTTTGGCATCCCAAAGGCGCGATTTTAAGAAAAGTCATCGAGGATTTCTGGAAGAATGAGCATATAAAACGCGGCTACGAGTTAATTGCAACACCGCATATTGCAAAAGTCGACCTCTGGCGAACCAGCGGTCATTGGGATTTCTACCGCGAGAGCATGTTCTCGCCGATGGAGGTCGAGGGGACCGACTATGTAGTTAAGCCGATGAACTGCCCGGGTCACATTAAAATCTATAAAAGCCATACGAGAAGCTACCGCGATCTTCCCTTGCGCTGGGCCGAGCTTGGCACGGTCTACCGGTTTGAGAGGTCAGGCGTGCTCCATGGATTGCTTCGCGTTCGCGGTTTCACCCAGGACGATGCACATATCTTCTGCACGCCGGATCAGATAGAAGGTGAGATCCTGAGCGTTATCGACCTCATGCTTTTCATGCTGAAAAAATTCGGCTTTGACAAATACGATGTTTATCTCTCGACCCAACCGGATAAATTTGTGGGAGCGCAGGAGAATTGGGATAAGGCGACTAACGCCCTTAAGGGCGCGCTCGACAGGGCAGGTCTAAAGTATGAGGTCGATCCTGGCGAGGGCGTTTTTTACGGCCCAAAGATCGATGTTAAGATAAGGGACGCGCTGGGTCGGTCGTGGCAGTGTACTACAATTCAGGTTGATTTTAACCTGCCGGAGCGGTTTGACGTAACCTATATTGGGCCGGATAACAAAGAGCACCGGCCGATCATGGTCCACAGGGCTATTCTGGGCTCGCTTGAGCGGTTTATCGGGGTTTTGATCGAGAATTATGCCGGCGCATTTCCGGTCTGGATATCCCCGGAGCAGATCGTGGTCCTGCCGATTGCCGATCGCCATAACGACTATGCAGTTTTTGTGGCGGATAAGCTTAAAGAGGTCGGTGCGAGGGTTCGCGTTGACCTGCGCACAGAATCCGTTAATAAAAAAATAAGGGACGCCCAAGTCATGAAGGTTCCCTATATGCTTGTCGTCGGGGATAAAGAAGTTGAAAATAAGCAGGTAGCAGTACGTGATAGAAGCGGCGACCGCGGGGCGATAGCCCTGGATGCGTTTACCGACGAGTTTAAAGTGGCCATGCGGATCATGTAGCGTGCTATTGACCGGCGAGCTTGTTATTTGCAATAATATTGGGGTCACCATATTTGCCAGGTGACGGATTATATAGTAAATTAAATATCTGGGCATAGTTGCCCGAAGTTAAATACAGGAAAGTAGAAGTCAAACAGTTGCTTCTCACCCCGAGATGCCGTGGGCAATTGAAAGGGTTAGTTAAGAGCCACATAAGGTGGGCGGCGACTGTCGTCCATTTTTTTATTTGAGATACGGGATTTAAGAATGCGGGAGGTGATAAAGTATCGCAGCTGATGCAAGAATTAATGAGAGAATTCGTACCCCAAGGGTTCGGCTTATCTCGCATGATGGGACTCAGTTGGGCATCAAGACGACCGAGGAAGCCCTAAAGATTGCCTATGATGCCGGATTGGACCTGGTAGAGGTTGCTCCGCAAGCCGATCCTCCGGTCTGCAGGATTATGGACTACGGCAAGTACAAGTACGAGCAGACCCAGAAGGCAAAGAGAGCAAGGAAGCATGCCGCAACGCTGATCATAAAGGAAATGAAGCTTCGCCCAAAGATCGACAACCACGACTTTGAGGTTAAGAAGAAGCACATAGTGCGGTTTCTCGAGGACGGTGCGAAAGTCAAAGTTACCATTATGTTCAGGGGCCGTGAGATGGCCCATACTGAGCTGGGAAGGAAGCTTCTAGAACGGATCGCCGAAGAGGTGAGCGAGCTAGGCAAAGTTGAGGCTCTGCCAAAGTTGGATGGTCGAAATATGATCATGGTGTTAGCCCCAATAGTAAAGGTGGTTGCACCTGAGCAGGCTTAGATTGTAGAGTCCGCATGCTTATATAATATAAATAACCACTATAACTATTAGCTCAAGCAGTGGTAATGCTCGGGTAGGGTAGTTATTTTCGCAAGAATTGTGGTTAATTGATATATCAGAAAGGAGCAAGTAAGTTATGCCGAAGATGAAAACTCACCGTGGAGCGGCAAAGCGCTTCAAGGTTACAGGTAGTGGGAAATTATCCTACAAACACGCTTTTACAAGCCATATTCTTACTAAAAAGACTACAAAGCGCAAACGACAACTGCGCAAAGACGGTATTGTGGATGAGACGAACGCTAAAAATATCAAGAGGATGCTTGGTATGTAAGCGTGCTTAGACTGTGATGATTTTTGAAGGAGTTGAAAGACAATGCCAAGGACAAGACATGCGACGAGCACGAGAAGAAGGCATAAAAAGATATTAGAGCTGGCAAAGGGATATCGCGGTGCAAAGAGTAAGCAGTACAAGGCTGCCAAAGAGCAGGTTATGCACTCGCTGTCGTATGCATATAGGGATAGAAAAACTAAAAAGCGTGACTTCAGACAGCTCTGGATTACAAGAATTAACGCCGGCGCAAGGGTAAACGGTATGTCATATAGCCGATTTATAAACGGTCTTAAATTGGCCGAGGTAGAGGTCGACAGGAAGATTCTCGCGGACATGGCTATCCACGACCCCGAAGCATTTGCAGAGCTTGCGGCAATAGCCAAAGATAAGTTAATGGCATAACGATTGTCGAATTGTAGTTGCCCGATTTATCGGGCGCAAATGTACCGCGAGTCCTCTCTCGTCCTTGTCCGAGAGAGGATTTTTTATAAATTGGAGAAGGTGAGATAAGATGGTAACTCGAGTGGATCTGGAGAATACGTACGAAAAGGCGAAAGCCGCCGTGGCGGCGGCAACCAGCCTGCAGCAGTTAGACCAGGTAAGAGTCGAGTATCTTGGGAAAAGGGGAAAGATAACAAGTGTTCTTAAGACATTGGGCCGGCTCACTCCGGAGGAGAGAAAAGAGATCGGGCAAGTAGCAAACAAGGTCAGGCAGAACCTTGAGGGCGACATAAAAGAGAAGCAGGAAGAGCTCTCAAGTGAAGAGGTCATAAAAAGGCTGGCCGCCGAGTCGGTTGACATAACCCTTCCCGGGAGGGAACACGTTTACGGCCGCAGACACCTGATATCCCAGGTTATTAAAGAAATAACCGATATATTTCTCGGCCTTGGATATAAGGTTGCCGAAGGCCCCGAGGTTGAGCTCGACTACTATAATTTCAAAGCCCTTAACACACCTGCCGATCATCCGGCAAGAAGTCTCCAGGACACTTTTTATATTAGAAAAGCCGGTGCTCATCCCGCCGACAACGATATCGTGCTCAGAACGCATACATCCCCTGTGCAAATCAGGGTCATGAAATCTCAAAAGCCGCCGGTATATATAATCGCTCCGGGACGGGCGTTTAGAAGGGATGTCCCCGACCCGACACATTCGCCAATGTTTCACCAGGTGGAAGGATTGGCCGTTGATAAGGGTATTACATTCGGCGATCTAAAAGGAACTCTTGAAGAATTCTCCAGGCAGATGTTTGGAAGGGAAAGCCAGGTACGGGTGGTGGCTCGCGAGTCCTTCGAAGCGGGCATCGCCGAAGGTGGGCAGCAGATCCGCCTGCGTCCGCACTTCTTCCCGTTTACCGAGCCGAGCGCCGAAGTAGATGTCCGCTGCTTTGCGTGCGGCGGCGTGGGTTGTCGGATTTGCGGCAGCGGCTGGCTTGAGATACTGGGCGCCGGAATGGTCGACCCAAACGTTTTAATTGAGGTCGGCTACAACCCGGAGGAAGTAAGCGGCTTTGCATTTGGTATGGGCGTTGAGCGAATCGCAATGCTTCTTTACGGAGTGCCCGACATAAGGATGTTCTTCGAAAACGACTTGAGATTTGTAAAACAGTTCTAACGAGGAGAAAAATTAATGCTAGTCTCGATTAACTGGTTGAAAGATTATATAGATTTTGACCTATCGCCCGAAGAGCTTTCCGATAAGCTTAACCTGACAGGCACCGCTGTGGAGAGCATAAAACATCTTGGACAGGACTTGGGAAATGTCTGGGTTGGGATAATCCTGGATATAAAACCTCATCCCAACGCTGATAAACTTAGCTTAACGACAGTAAGGATTGATCGCCCAGAGCCGCTTGAGATCGTCTGCGGCGCTAAAAATATCAAGGTTGGCGATAAAGTCCCGGTGGCGACGATTGGAGCGCATCTGCCAAACGGTATGGAAATTAAGCCCGCAAAAATAAGGGGGGTTACTTCTTACGGGATGCTTTGCTCGAAAGCAGAGCTCGGGATGGGCGCGGATCATGGCGGGATTTACATATTGCCGGACGACATCGAAGTCGGCGTGCCTTTAACCAAGGCCCTGCTTTTAGACGACACGGTTATCGAGCTTGAAGTAACGCCAAACCGCCCCGATTGCCTCTCGATGATTGGTGTTGCACGGGAGGTCGGTGCAATAACAGAACGTAAACTTCGCAGGCCGTCAGTTGACTTAGCCGAGTCTTCCGAGGAAGCATCGGCCGTCGCGGTTGTAGAGATAATCGACCCGGATTTATGTCCCCGGTACTCGGCAAGGGTAATCCGCGACGTAAAGATCGGGCCCAGCCCAACCTGGATGCAGCAGCGCCTGGAAAAAGCCGGTATGCGCCCGATAAATAACATAGTCGATATCACGAACTACGTAATGCTTGAGACAGGCCAGCCCCTTCACGCCTTTGACTTCAACACGCTTCATGGCGGAAGGATAGTCGTAAGAAGAGCAAAAAACAGAGAGCATCTTGAGACGCTGGACGGCGTTGTACGCGAGCTTGATGAGAGCATGCTGGTCATTGCCGATGCCGACCGCCCGGTCGCACTGGCCGGAATTATGGGCGGCGGGGATACTGAGGTATCCGATAAGACAGCAGATATACTGCTTGAGTCGGCATATTTTAACCCAAGCTCTATAATGAGGACCTCGAGAAGCCTTGGGCTGTTATCCGAGGCGTCGGCCCGTTTTGAAAAAGGCACCGACCCCAACGGGACGGTCTATGCGGCAGACCGTGCAGCGGCTTTTATGGCCGAGTTTGCCGGCGGCAGCGTGGATGAAGGTGTGATCGATGTCTATCCCAAGACAATAGAGCCGAGGCAAGTGCCGCTAAGAACCGATAGAGTAAATGCTATCCTTGGCACAGATATCAGCCTTGATGAGATAAAGAATATCCTAAGGCGGCTTGAGCTGGAAGTTGAGGTCATCGACGGCACAACCGAGATGTGGGTGCTTGCCCCCACGTTTAGGCCGGACCTTGAGCGGGAGATCGACTTAATCGAGGAGATCGCAAGGATCTACGGCTACAACAACATCAGGTCAACCTTGCCGGAGAGCAGTGGCAAGCAGGGCGGGCTAAATTTAAGGCAAAAACTTGCCGAGTCGGTCAAGGGCAGGCTTGTTGGAGCCGGCCTCTCCGAAGTGCTCACATACAGCCTCATGGATCCGAATGATATAGATAAGCTGCAGGTCCCGAAGGGCGACCCGTTTCGTTGGTTTGTAAGGCTCTTGAATCCGCTAAACGAGGAACTATCGGTTTTGCGGACGACTCTTCTGGCGAACCTGATTAAAGTCCTAAAATACAACGTCAACCGCGAGCAATACGATGTGCAAATCTTTGAGGTGGGGCACACCTTCTGGCAGGAGAGCGGCAAGGATATGCCCGATGAGGAGGCAATGCTTGGGATCGCGCTGACCGGCGCGTGGGAGCAGGACGAGTGGTATGAAAAGGCCAGAAGCGCGGATTTCTTCGACCTTAAAGGCGCCGTCGAGTCGGTTTTAGACGAGCTTGATATCAGTAATTGGTCGGTAAGGCAATTTACACACCCTGCTCTGCACCCGGGAAGAAGCGCTGAGCTTCTCATCGGAGAGGAGTCTGTCGGATATTTCGGCGAGCTTCATCCCAACGTCCAGGCCGACTTTGACATACCGAGGACTTATGTAGCCGAGCTTAACTTTAACAAACTTATAGACAACGCCAGTATACAGAAGGAGTTCTCTGAGATCCCAAAATATCCGGGGATAATCCTTGATATCGCCGTGCTTGCGGACGACTCGGTCTCCAATGACCAGGTGCTAGAGGTCATAAAAGCTGCAGGCAAGCCTCTTCTCAAAAGCGTAAGGCTATTCGACCTTTACAAGGGCAAAGGGGTGCCGGAGGATAAGAAGAGCATGGCGTACTCGATGGTCTTCCGTGCCACAGACAGAACCCTTACCGATGAAGAGGCGCTTGATTCTCGCGATAAGATAGTCAACAGGCTAAGCAAAGAACTCGGCGCCGAGATAAGAGCCTAATAAAAAGGCTAGTCTTTTTCTGAGTATGTTGTATACTTAAAAACGCGATGCGTGCTTTTTTACTTGCAGCAGGTCAGGGTGCAAGACTCAGACCGCTAACCCTCACAAAACCGAAAGCCCTAGTTCCCCTTGCCAACCGGCCGTCTATTGTAAGGCTGCTGGAATATCTGCAACCCTACGAGTTTAAAGAGACTTTTATAAACCAGCACTACTTACCGGAGGATATTAGTGACGTGGTGGGGAGCGGTCGCCTATGGAATGCAAACATCCATTACTCTTTTGAGCCGGAGCTTTTAGGCACCGCGGGAGCGATCAAGAAACTTGAGAAACTCTTAAACGATGATAAGTTCTTGATTATTAACACCGATATCGTAACCGATATCGATTTGATATCGCCCCTTGAGTTTCACGAGACCAGGGGAGCCGAGGCAACCCTTATCATGACTTCCCCAAAACCGGATGAGCGTTACGAGCAGATCGGCGTATGCGCCGACGGCAGGATCTTAATCGATAAAAACCCGGAGGATGTAGTAAGAAGCGGCACTTATATAGGGATCGGCATCTTTGAGCCATCAGTCCTCGGGATGATACCGCAAGGATACTCCAGTCTCTTAGATTCCGTATTTCTCCCGCTTGCCCAAGAAGGCGGCCTTTATGCGTACTTTGTGGACGGCTACTGGACCGATATCGGCACACCGGGGAGATATATACAGGCGAACAAGGATCTCATAAGCGGCAAGATGCATGTCCCAATTGATGGGCGGTTGGTCGGCGATAACATCTGGATCGACGAAACCTCCGAGATTGACCTGACGGTTCGGATTGAAGAGCCTGCGCTAATCGGCAAGGGCGTCAGCATAGACAGAGGCACGGTAATCGGCCCATATGCGGTAATTGGAGATGGCTGCCAAATCGGCCCTAAAGTGGAGATATCTAATAGTGTGGTATGGGATGGCAGCCGGATAGATACCGCCTGCTTAATCGATAGTTCGATAATTGCCGAGAACCAGCACATAACCCCAGGCCATAGACTAAAACGGACTATTCTCCACGGCGGAATTACCGAGCCCATGTTTAATATATAGATACATCCTAACACAACCCTATTATTATGTTTAAGTATTGCATAATTATTGCCGATTATGCTATTATATGGTATATAATATCAAAGAAGTAATTTGAGGAGAAACCATGGCTGTAAAAGTCGGCATCATCGGGGCATCCGGATATACCGGCGCGGAGCTTATAAGGCTTGCGGCAGCCCACCCGGAGGTGGAAATAACCTACGTGACCGCCAACCAGTACCAGGGCGTACGGGTGGACGAGCTATACCCGCACCTTATCGGTATAAGCGATGCTGTTTTTGAGGCCTATGATTTTAAAACCGCTGTTAGCAAGGCTGATTTATTTTTTTTGGCGCTTCCGCATGGCCGGGGGATGGAGGTTGCCTCCTTGCTTTTGGATGCCGACCACCAGGTAATAGACTTAAGCGGTGATTTCAGGTTAAGCGATGCCGCAACGTATGAGGCATGGTATAAAACCGAGCACACCAGCCCCGAGCTTATAGTGAGGGCCGCCTACGGTCTGCCCGAGCTGTTTGAAGAAAAGATAAGGGAATCGACCTTTATCTCCAACCCGGGTTGCTATCCCACGGGGGCAATTCTCGCGCTTGCGCCGCTTCTGGCCAAAAAACTGGTCAAGACGGAAAACATAATTATCGACTCGCTTAGCGGAGTGTCCGGTGCGGGTCGCGAGCCAAAACCCGGGACGCATTTCTGTAAAGTCGACGGGAACCTGACGGCCTATAAGGTCGGCGGTGTCCATCAACACACGCCCGAGATCGAGCAGTATCTCTCCGAGGTTGCGGGCGAGAAACTTGTGGTGTCTTTTACGCCCCATCTTGTTCCGGTAAGCCGGGGGATTTTAACGACGGCTTATGCAAACTCGATGGGCAAGGTGGACCTAGATAAGGTGATCGAGGCATACAACGAGTTTTACAAGGACAAGCCGTTTGTCCATGTGCTTTCCAAGAGCAAGTACCCGGAGACTAAAAACGTCTTGGGATCGAATTTCTGCCACATAGGTCTTGCCTATGATGATAGGATGGACAGGGTCATCGCAATATCGGCGATCGACAACCTGGTTAAGGGAGCATCAGGGCAGGCGATTCAGAATATGAACATAATGCTGGGTCTCCCGCAGGATATGGGGCTGAGGGGTGTGGGTTTAGCGCCATAAAGGAAGGCCAAAAGGCGAAAAGGTGAAAAGGTGAAAAGGTGACTGGGGGAAAGTTGATAGATAGTTTAAGGAAATAAAATGATTATAAACGGTACTAATAAAGTTAACATAAAGCAAATAAATGGTGGCATAACTAGCCCCAAGGGATTCAGGGCGGCGGGGCTTGCCTGCGGCATAAAGGCAAGCGGGCGCAAAGATATCGCGCTTGTCGTATCGGATAAGATATGCTCGGCTGCGGCGGTCTTTACCACCAACAAAGTGGCTGCGGCACCGGTTCGTATCAGCAAAAAACATCTGGCCGACGGCAAGGCGCAGGCCATTATCGTAAATAGCGGGGTTGCAAACGCGTACACCGGAAAGCAGGGAGACCTTGATGCTGTAAGGATGGCGCAGGTTGCCGGCGAGGCCGCTGGAGTCGATTCGCACGATACTGTCGTTGCCTCAACCGGTGTTATTGGTGCACCGCTTCCCATGCAAAATGTTGAAGCCGGCATTAAAGAAGCCGCCGGTAAGCTGTCTGAAAATGGCGGGTTTGAAGCTGCCGAAGCCATCATGACCACTGACACCTTTTCTAAAGAATACGCGGTCTCTTTTGAGATTGACGGAAAAAAGGTTGTAATCGGCGGTATGGCCAAAGGCTCAGGGATGATCGCCCCCAACATGGCCACAATGCTTGCATTTATCGCAACCGATGCGGCGGTCTACCCCGAGACGCTTGGCGTTTTCCTAAAATCATCAATAGATAAATCGTTTAACTCGATTACGGTGGATGGCGATACCAGCACAAATGATATGGCGGTCATCATGGCCAACGGTGAGTCGGGAGTTGAGATTACCGCTGAGAGCACGGCTGTGTTTAAAGAGGCGCTCGATCAGGTCTGCATAGAGCTTGCCAAGCTGATCGTCCGCGATGGCGAGGGCGCAACCAAGTTCGTTGAGATAGACGTAACCGGTGCGGTAAGCGACGGCGATGCCAAAAAGGCGGCGATGTCTGTTGCCAACTCCAATCTGGTAAAGACGGCATTCTTTGGCGAGGATGCCAACTGGGGCAGGATAGTTGCAGCCGTCGGATATTCGGGCTCAGAGGTTAATCCAGACAAGATCGATGTCTTCTATGGAGATGAGAAGTTAATAGATAGCGGAAGCATAGCAGCGTATAACCCAGACAGGGTTGATGACGTTTTAAGGGCCAAGGACATAAAAGTTACCATTAACCTAAACATAGGAAATGGCAGCGCCCGCGTCTGGACGTGCGATTTTAGCTACGATTATGTGAAGATTAACGCGGAATATCATACCTAGGGTCCCCCACAATAGACAGTGGAAGGGTTTTAATGATGGTAGTCGATATGCAGGCTGTAATGGAAAAAGCGGAGATACTTACCGAGGCTTTACCTTACATAAAAGAGTATCACGGCAAAACAGTTGTGATAAAATACGGTGGTGCGGCAATGGAGCGCGAGGACCTCAAAGAAGTTGTCGCAACCGATATCGTGCTCATGAGGTATGTGGGGCTCAATCCGGTGATCGTGCATGGCGGCGGCCCCGAAGTATCCAGGCAAATGAAAGCCATGGGCAAGGAAGTAAAATTTGTAAACGGGCTGCGGGTTACTGATAAAGATGCAATCGATATTGTAAAAATGGTCCTCGTGGGGAAAATAAATAAAGAGATAGTATCGCTTATTAACCGGCATGGCAGGCTCGCGGTCGGCTTAAGCGGGGATGACGGCAATCTCATCATGGCTAAGAAGAAGCAGATGGAGGGCATCGATCTTGGCTTTGTTGGTGAAGTTACCAAGATAAACGCCGAGGTGCTGAATAACCTGATAAAGGATGATTTTATCCCGGTTGTGGCGACGGTTGGAGTAGGTGAGGACGGTGTGAGTTATAACATCAACGCCGACAAAGTCGCCGGAGAGATAGCTGCGGCACTTAAAGCCGACAAAATAATATTTTTGACCGATGTCGACGGCTTGTATAAGGATTTTAAAAACAAGGATTCGCTGATATCAGAGCTTAAACTTGCCGATTGCGAGGAGAAGCTTGCAAACAAGGAGATTCAGCAGGGGATGATCCCCAAAGTTGAGGGGTGTGTGACTGCGTTAAAAGCGGGAGTGAAAAGGTCGCACATATTAAACGGAACTATCCCGCACGCATTGCTCTTAGAGATATTTACCAACAAAGGCGTCGGAACGATGATAACAAAGTAAGCAGTTAAAGTAAGAGTTCATCGTTCATCGTTTATGGATAAGATGAGGGTCTAGAATGATTGTCATTGCGAGGGAGCCGAAGGCGAGTGTGGCAATCTCATACCCTCGTTACTTACCCTCACTCGATGAACTATGAACCATTAACCATGAACAAGGACCAAGAAATGAGCACAAAAACCACAAACTTAGATAACTTAGTACGGCATGATAACGAGTACCATATGAATACGTACGGCAGGCTGCCTGTGACTTTCGTTAAGGGAAAGGGCAGCAGCTTGTGGGATGATACCGGCAGGGAGTATCTCGATCTTCTGTGCGGCATCGGGGTTACAAACATTGGGCACTGCCATCCGGTGGTGGTCGAGGCGGTCAAGAGCCAGGTCGAGTTGCTGATGCACGTGTCCAATCTCTACTATACGAAGCCTCAACTGGAGCTTGCTAAAAAGCTTACCGAGATATCCTTTGGCGACAAGTGCTTCTTTGCAAATAGCGGCGCCGAGGCAAACGAGGGTGCGATAAAGCTGGCCCGCCGCTACGCAAAGTTAAACGGCAAAGAGGAAGCGTATGAGATAATAACCGCCTTAAATTCTTTTCACGGGCGCACGATGAAGACTTTGGCTGCGACGGGGCAACCCGATAAACAAAAGCCGTTTGAGCCGATGCCGCCGGGATTTAAGCATGTGCCGCTAAACGACATCGATGCCCTGAAGAAAGAGATAAATGAGAAAACCTGCGCGGTAATGCTTGAGCCCATCCAGGGTGAGGGCGGTGTCTATCCATGCGACGAGGATTACTTAAAAGAAGTTCGCGCGCTTTGCGATGAGCGCAATATCCTATTAATATTTGATGAAGTGCAGACCGGAATAGGAAGGACCGGCACCATGTTCGCCTATGAGGGATTCGGTGTAACTCCCGATGTTATGACTCTTGCTAAGGGGACGGGAAGCGGTCTTCCCATCGGTGTTTTAGTTGCCAGTGAGAAGGCTTCCGTATTTAGCCCGGGTGAGCACGGCTCGACATTCGGCGGCGGCCCGGTCATCTGCGCGGCGGCTCTTGCTACGATAAAGGTCATTGAGGCCGAGGGCTTGCTTGAGAATTGCCGCAATGTCGGCGCGTATTTCATGCAAAAGCTTGAAGACCTAAAGGCAAGCACCAATGCGATTAAAGAGGTCAGAGGTCGCGGTCTGATGCTTGCCGCCGAGCTTGTGCAAGATAATGCAAAAGATATCGTGCTGGCTCTTCTCAAAGAGGGCATAGTTGCTAATAATATAGGTGGTAATATTTTAAGGTTCCTGCCGCCCCTTTGTATTACAGAGACAGAAATAGATGCAGCAACTGAGGTTTTGGCACGGTTGCTGGTTTAGGAGATAGCATGGCAAGTTTAAAAGGGAGAAATATCCTATCGTTAAAAAAGTACAACCAGGACGAGATATACCAGCTTCTAGCAAAGGCGATGGAGTTAAAGAGGCAGCAGAAAAACAGGCAGCCCCATCGTCACCTTGAGGGCAAGACGGTTGCAATGATATTTTCCAAACCATCCAGCCGCACAAGGATATCCTTTGAAGTTGCGGCAGCCCACCTGGGTATCCATCCAATATTTTTAAAGCCGGATGAGATACAGCTCGGTACGCGCGAGCCTATAAAGGACATCGGGAGGGTTCTCTCGGGATATGCCGACGCGGTTGTTATAAGGACGTTTAAGCACAGCGACGTCGAGGAACTCGCCGAGCACGCAAAAGTGCCGGTGATAAACGCACTGACCGATGATTATCACCCGATGCAGTCGCTGGCCGATTTAATGACCATCCTTGAATTAAAGGATAGACTTGCCGGCTTGAAGATTGCCTATATCGGGGATGGGAACAACGTTGCGCACTCTCTTTTAGTTGTCGCCGGAAAACTTGGGATAAATATGGCGGTAGGGTGTCCGAAGGGCTACGAGCCCGACATGAGCGTAGTTCATTTCGCCCACTCGTCGATCAGGAATATCAACCAAAAGATAACTATAACCAACGACCCGATCAAGACGGCAAAAGATGCCGATGTTATATATACGGATGTGTGGGCCAGCATGGGTCAGGAAGGCGAGCGTGAGGAGAGGCTTAAGATATTTAGGCCCTACCAGGTAAACAGGGATCTCATGGATGCGGCGAAGCCGACTGCGATATTTATGCACTGCCTCCCCGCCCATCGCGGCGAAGAGGTGACCGATGAAGTTATCGAAAGCAAGCAGTCGGTCGTCTTCCAGCAGTCAGAGAACCGGCTGCATACCGCCAAAGCTGCCCTTGTATCACTAATACGGTGATCTGTGGCAAGTGTAGCGCAGGGCTTTAGCCCTGCCACGTAGTTGCCCGATTTATCGAGCGTACGTAGTTGCCTGATTTATCAGGCGCGCGGTTGCACGACCTGTAGCTGCCACATTTATGGGGTGCGGTGTAGCTGCCGATTTATCAGGCAAAACGAGATGATATTTATGAGAATAAAACGAGACAGACTAAGCGCGATAAGACGAGTCATCGAAACAAAAGAGATATCGACGCAAGAGGACCTAATCGCTGAGCTTGAGCAGCTCGGCTACGAGGCCACCCAGGCGACCATCTCAAGAGACATAAGCGACCTGGGGCTTCTCAAGGTAAGGATTGCGGCAAACAGGTTGGGCGGCAGGCAAATATACTCGCTCCCCGAGACCGAGAGGCTGCGCTCGATGCTAAACGAGTTCATGGTCTCGATCGATATGGCCGAGAACTTAGTCGTAGTTAAAGCAACGCCGGGGACCGCGCAGGCCGTGGCATCGGCGATAGATGCAATAAGGTGGCCCGATGTCTTGGGCACAGTTGCCGGCGACGACACGATACTTATCATTGCCCGCACTAAAGACGTCGGCAACTACCTCGTCGAGAGACTAACACGACTCAAAGAAGAGCAGGTTGTATAAGGTTTGTCATTGCGAGAAGGGGGCCAAAGGCACCCGACGTGGCAATCTCGCATGTTAGATGTTAGCACCGAGATTGCTTCACTACGCTCGCAATGACAGGGCGATCATATCTTGCTATCATGCTGTGAGCTAATTTGGAGGTTTTTCAATTGGGACAAGTTGGAAGTATAAGGGAACCTAAAGACCGGGTGGTGCTGGCTTACTCAGGGGGCCTCGACACCTCGGTTGCCATAAAGTGGCTTCAAGAGAATTACGACTTAGAGGTAGTCGCTGTTGCGGTAGACATTGGTCAAGGAGGAGACCTTGATGCGATAAGGGATAAAGCACTCAAAGTCGGTGCTGTTCACGCCGAAGTCGTTGACGCAAAGAAGACCTTCGCCGAGAAGTATATCGCACGTGCAATTAAGGCGAATGCCCTTTACGAGGGACAATATCCCCTTGCAACCGCCTTGTCCCGTCCTTTAATAGCGAAAATTCTGATCGAAGTTGCCCAGGGCACGGGTGCGGCATATGCAGCACATGGCTGTACCGGTAAGGGAAACGACCAGGTACGTTTTGAGGTTACAATGCGCGCGTTAAATCCCGGCATAACAATTATCGCTCCGGCAAGGGAGTGGGATTTTACCCGTGAGACCGCAATCGAGTACGCTAAAGAGCATAACATCCCAATCCCGATTACAAAGAAAAGTCCGTATAGCATAGATGAGAACCTCTGGGGACGCTCCGTTGAGTGCGGAATTCTCGAAGACCCGTGGATTGAGCCGCCGGAAGATGCATATGGTATGACTGTTGACCCGACTAAGGCCCCGGATGACCCGACCTATCTTGAGGTGACGTTTGAGCACGGCGTGCCCGTTGCGCTAAACGACGAATCGATGGATATTGTAACCCTTATTGATAAGGTAAACAAGATTGCGGGAGAAAACGGCTTTGGCCGCTTGGATAAAGTTGAGAATAGGCTTGTCGGCATCAAGTCGCGCGAGATATACGAGGCCCCGGCCGCGCTTGCCCTTATCAAGGCGCACCAGGACCTTGAGGACATGACTCTCGACCGCGACCTCGCCCATTACAAGTACTTAGTTGAGCAAAAATATTCAGAGATGATTTACTATGGTCTCTGGTTCTCGCCGCTCAGGGACGCGCTTGATGCTTTTATCAACGAAACGCAAAAAGTCGTAAACGGAGTTGTACGTTTGAAATTTTATAAAGGTTCGTGCAAGGTGGTCGGGCGTCGCTCGCCGAATTCTTTATATGATAGGGAGCTTGCGACCTACGAGGCGGGGGATACCTTCGCCCATCAGGCGGCTGCCGGATTCAACAAGATCTTCGGCCTCGGCCTCGAGACCTGGGGCCGAAAATATAGGAAATAAGAAGGAGTCCTACTATGAAACTGTGGTCCGGGAGGTTTTCCAAAGGTACAGATAGCTTCGTTGATGAGTTCACCGCATCTCTTCCTGTTGACAAACATCTCTACGGGCAGGACATAAAAGGAAGTATCGCCCACGCAAGTATGCTCGCGGCGTGCGGGATCATATCCCATGAGGAGGCAGATCGCATAATCGAGGGTCTGCAGGCAATTAAGCAAGAGATCGAAGAAGGCCGCTTTCAATTCGATGTCGCCGACGAAGATATCCACATGGCGATCGAGCGCGTGCTTACCGAGAGAATCGGCGCAACAGGGGGTAAGCTTCACACCGCCCGCAGCCGCAACGATCAAATAGCTCTCGATATGCGCATGTTCTTAAAAGATGCGATTATCGACCTCGGCATTGAGGTAATGGGCTTGCAACTTGAGTTCATCAATATATCACAGAGGGAAATTAGAACCATCATGCCTGGATATACACATCTGCAGAGGGCCCAACCCATCCTTTTCTCGCACCATATGATGGCGTACTTCTGGATGATGCGCCGTGACTTCACCCGCTTAAAAGGGTGTTTCAAGCGTGCCGACATCATGCCGCTGGGCGCAGCCGCCCTTGCAGGCACGACATACCCGATTGACACAAAGCACGTTGCAAAAGAGCTCGGCTTTGAAAAGGTAAGCAACAACAGCATCGATGCGGTATCCGACCGCGACTTCGTAATCGAGTTTCAGGCAGCCGCCTCAATGCTTATGATGCACCTGAGCAGGCTTGCCGAGGAGCTTGTCCTCTGGTCATCCACTGAATTTAGTTTCATCGAGCTCGACGATGCCTATACGACGGGCAGTAGCATCATGCCCCAGAAGAAAAACGCCGATGTCGCCGAGCTGATCCGTGGCAAGACAGGTCGTGTTTATGGCAACCTGATGCAGATGCTTACCATGATGAAGGGACTCCCGCTCGCATACAACAAAGATATGCAGGAAGATAAAGAGTCCATGCTTGATACGATCGATACCATCAAGAGCTCTCTTGTCGGCATGAAGAGTATGATCTCAACCATGAAGGTAAACTCCGAGATCATGCGCCAGGCCGCAGAGGGAGGATACACCAATGCAACCGAGCTTGCCGATTATCTGGCCGCCAAAGGCGTACCCTTCAGGGATGCCCACCGCATTGCAGGCTCAATCGTGAGCAAGGCGGTCGAGGAAGGCTGCTGGCTATCCGACTTCTCTCTTGATGAGCTACAGGCAATAAACCCATTTATAGAAGACGACATATTCGAAGCCCTCGACATCGAAGTCGCCGTTGAACGCCGCAACAATAGGGGTGGCACCGCCACCGAACGAGTCCAGGAGCAGATAGAGAAGGCTATTAAGCTACTCGAAAAAGAACAGGAGTGGCTCGAAGAGAGGGCGTAGAGTCATAGATAAATTTTAAGCTGGGCGGTGCATGACACCGTACTAGTCTGCTTTATGGTGTATACCATCGTCTAATTTCTTTATGTTTGGTCTCTTGGGCTTGGGTTCGTTTAGGTTGAAGTGAAGTTGTGGGCTTTCGGGGGCTCTAAAGAACTCTTCGGGACTGTAGGCACGGTATTTCTTGCCGTTTTCATAGGTAATTCTCATCCGTTGCTCCTTTCTATAAAGTATACATAATTATATCACATATATCTTATTCTGGCTAAACTAACTATTGGTTCTCCTGAATCACTTATTCCGGAAATGTTTGAATGTAGTTTGCCAGAAGAATAAAATTGATATATTCAATCAATTTGGAGCTTAAAAAAGTTCTTAGATGGATTTGGTGGGGGATATGGCTCTATTAAATAAAAAATTAGCGATAGGATTTTTATTGGTCGCATTGTTTTTTTTAGCCGGTATCCGACTGTTAACTGTTAACAGCAGCCTGCCGGTTAAAAGAGGGCACGTTGCGACAAAAGAAAAGCAAGTTGGGGCACGAAAGCGAGCTACTACGACCCGGACGCATAGTACCACGAATGCACCTGTTACCCTGGAGGCACAACAAGAGAAGGGCTCCGAGAGAATCCCGATTCTCGCCTACCACGACATAGCAGATTCACATCCTTCAGATAAGTGGCTCTATGTAAAACCCAGCGTCTTTGCTAAGCAGTTGGATTGGCTAAAAGACCATGGCTACCATGCTATAGGGTTTGAGAGTCTCTACGACCATTGGTATGGCAATAAACCATTGCCCAGCAAACCGGTCATATTAACATTTGATGACGGCTACCGCGGTGTATATGAGGCGGCCCTTCCTTTGCTTAAGGCAAGGGGTATGAAGGCCACCTTTTTCCTTGTCCCGGGATTATTTGACCATCCCGGCTATCTAACAACCAGTATGGTGCGGGAATTATCGGATGCGGGCATGGAGGTCGAGAGCCATACCTATGATCATGCATTTCTGACAAGTTGCTCTGATGAACAGCTAAAGCATGAGTTAAAATATTCGAAGGATGTCTTAGAGAAAATAACGCGAAAGCCGGTAGAATTCATCTGCTATCCAAATGGATACTACAACCAAAAAGTTCTCGATGAAGTTAAGAAATATGGTTATAAAGCGGGGGCAAGCTCGATTCATGGTAGGGCTTCAATTTATCAGGAAAGACTTCTGTGGCATAGGATACCAATTGATTTTAGAATAAAACCGGAGGACCTTGCCTGGAAGATTTATGGGTAGGTTGGCGATACACCGTTTCATGACATGCAAGCGTGCTCACGAGTATCTGAAAACTATACTGTACAACCGGTTGCTACATACGATATAGTGAGCTGAAATAGATTATAGCAAGCTGGGCCTGCATAAAAGTGAGCAGCGGTCATGACAGTAGATTACGATAATAGCTTCCCATGTTTAGGTATAACATCATTTTTTTTCTGGTTCCGCCTCATAACCATTTTCCTTGTTGCTGTTTTTGATTTTACGGGAATCAAGGCCGTTCCCGCAGTTGGTCTTATTTTCGCCATTCTGTACAACGCGCTCATATTAATATTTAAGCGCCAAATTGCAGAAAAGCTTCGGGCACACCCGATCATGATACTTGCCGACCTGTTGGTAGGTTTTCTATTGCTTGCGAGCTCGGGTGGATTTAAAAGCCCATACTTTCTCTATTGTTTTAGCCCTCTTATTCTCGGGTCATTTATTTTTGGCTATAGAGGTGCGTTTTTACTGGCAGGTATGCAAGTCTTTCTATACTCTGCTGCTGTGAAGATGAATGGCTATAGGTTATTGTTTATAGATAAAACGGTTGACAGCGTCATAACTGATTGCTTTTTCTTTGTTCTGGTGAGTACTTCTGTTGCTTACCTGGCGGACTTAATGCATAAACTTGAATTTGCAAACAAGGGAAAAGCTATTGCCGAGTCTAGCTTAGAAGAATCAAAACGCCGCCTTGAATCATCGCTGAAATTAACTAATTTATCGGAACGAGAAACACAGGTCATTATGCTTACCACGGATGGAAAAACTGCCGATCGCGTGGCGCAAGAGTTGGGGATATCTATAAGCACAGTACAAACATATCTTAGTAGAGCGTATAGGAAATTAGGGGTTTTATCAAAACAAGAGGCTATTTTAAAAGCAATTGATAATATTGATAAGGAACAACGGTATACCTAACATGGAGAAAAACCTTTCTTATTTAGTGATCCTAAGGTGGGCCGCCTTAGCTCAGGTAGCGGTTTTATATGTTTTTGGCGCAAATATTGGGTCGTTGCTAATCCTTCTTGCAACAGTTTGCTATTGCCTAATCCTTACTCGTTACTACAAGCGGGTAATAGATATCATTAGGAATCGTCCGGCATTATTACTTGTTGACCTTTTAATTGCAGCGATGTTGATTTGGTTTACAGGCGGCAACTCAAAGAGCCCTTACTTTATATATGCGTTTACCTGCCTTATGGTATTGCCTTTTTTTATGGATTTAGGCAAGAGCCTTTTATCAACGGCCGGCTTCAGCGTTCTTTACACAACCGGTTTATTTATTGATAGCCGTAATATCCCAGATATCATATTACATCAAGATATGGATACGCTTATTTCAAACTATGTCGCCTTTTTCTTGACCACAATATTTTTTGGACGCCCAGCCCTTGTTATCCGCAATATTGAAAAAACGCTCAGTGACATGGCAACCATAAAAGAACATCTTATAGAAACGGATAATTTGATAGCTGCTACATCAAACCCCAAACCCCTTTCGGCTCGTGAGCTTGAGGTTATCGAGTTATTAATGGAGGGAAAAACAAACACTCAAATAGCCGAGGAGCTCTATATCTCAGAGAAGACCGTCAAGAACCACCTCTATTGCGCCTATAAAAAGCTGGGAGTCGCCTCACGGTCGGAAGTCATTCTTCATTTCCAAAGTACTATCCGTATCGAAAAATAGGACTTTTAGCGACAAGGATTCGGAGAAAATAGGACTTTTCGCTACAGATCAAGGCCCTATTTTCTTGTAAACTGATTGAAGAAAGTCCAATCGTAAATTAGCCAGCACCCTGGAGGGGCGCGGAAGAGAAAGGACAGGGGTTACATTGCAACCCCTGTCCCTTCTCTTTATTCCACCCATCGAGAAAGCCGTGTAGAAAGAAGTGACCGGCCGCGAATACATGGCTGTCTAATCCAGCATTGGAAGCTATGCTAAAATAGGATATACAAATAGTAGCTTTAATATAGATATATTGGGGCGGTGATGGTGGCAACACAAAGCCGAATTCCATCTGAAGAGCCGATATCAGAATTAATGCAATCACTTCAGACCAATCCCGATAAAGGGCTCACAGCCGGCGAAGCTCAGAAAAGGTTGATGCGATACGGGCCGAATCAGCTTGTCGAGCCAAGACGCGTTACCTTCATCGATATCTTCTGGGAAGAAGTACGGGAGCCACTGATTCTATTACTCCTGGCGGTGTCGGTTCTCTACAGCATCTGGGGTAATTTTGGGGATTTTTTGACAATTATCTTCGTCGTCATCGCTCTAGTCTTTGCCGAGGTCTACAACGAGTACCGCGCTAAAAAATCGATTGACGCTCTAAAGCAATTATCCGCCCCGCTGGCGCCCGTTATCCGGGACGGACGACCGCAAGAAGTAAAAACTGAAGACCTGGTGCCGGGCGATATTCTCCTGCTTCGGGTGGGTGAGCGAGTGCAGGCGGATGCCCGGCTTATCGAGTCCTTTGGCCTTGAGGCGGATGAGTCTGCGCTTACCGGCGAGTCCATCCCGGTAGCCAAAGACGCAAATGAGATCATTCCTGTAAATGCTCCGCTTGCCGAGAAGACGAACGAGGTATTTGCGGGGACTGTTATTACAAGAGGCAGGGGGAAAGCAGTAGTTACCGCTACCGGCATGAGTACAGAGCTTGGCCACATCACCGGGCTTGTCCGCGAGGCGAAAGAGCCAAAAACACCCCTGCAGCAGGCAATGCGCGAACTCTCCGGCTATCTTATCTGGGTCGCCATAACCTTCAGCGTACTCATTCCGGCAATCGGGCTCCTTGAGGGTCGCCCGTTTAAGCAGATGATTCTCACAGGTTTGAGCCTGGCATTTGCGACCATTCCTGAAGAGATGCCCATTATTATCACTATGGTCCTTGGTCTCGGGGCTCTGCAACTTGCCCAGCGCCATGCATTAGTAAAGCGACTGAGGGCCGCGGAGACATTGGGTAGCGTCACCGTTATTGCCACCGACAAAACCGGGACACTGACCGAAAACCACATGGTTCTATCACGTATCTCTACCGATAACAGGATGGTTGAGTTTCAAAAAGCGCATCTAACCCCAGAGGATGCCAAACTACTCGATATTGGTGTGCTGGTAAACGACGCAATCATCGAGCAATCAAACGAAAAGCTACACTATATGGGGGATCCGACAGATGTCGCGCTGGTTGAGGCATCGGTGGCGGCAGGGCAAACACTTTCGGATATCCGGAGCCGGTACCGGTTGGTCAATGAGTATACTTTTGGCGCAAAGCGGAAGCTGATGTCGGCGGTCTTTGAGCAAGACGGTAGGCTGCACGTTTTTGCCAAAGGTGCGCCGGAGTCGATTTTTGATAGATCAACCAGGTATTTGGCGCAAGGGCAAGAGAGAGCAATAACTCCCGAGAAGAAAGACGAGGTGTTTTATCAAATTAGCGAGATGGCAAGAAACGGTTTGCGGGTGCTCGGCTTTGCGTTTAAAGACGTTTCACACGATGGCCACATCAAGAGAGAAGAGGCCGAGAGCGACCTCACGTTCGTTGGGATTGCAGGGTTTTTAGACCCGCCGCGCCTGGATGTGCCCCAAGCGATCAATGAGACCAAAAATGCCGGCATACGGGTTTTAATGATCACCGGCGATAACGCTATCACCGCCGAGGCAATCTCGAAGATGGTCGGCATCGACACGGACACGGGAGTTGTAACCGGCGAAGATTTAAGCCATATGAGCGATGAGGAACTTAGGCAGACGGTAAGAAACACAACAGTATTCGCGCGAATTGTGCCTGCCGACAAGCTTAGAATTGTCCGTGCCGCCCAGCAAAATGGCGAGATTGTTGCGGTCACCGGCGATGGGATAAACGATGCGCCCGCGCTTAGTGAAGCTAACATAGGTATCGCCATGGGCGAGACCGGCACAGATGTTGCCCGAGAGGCGGCCGACATGGTCCTTACCGATGATGACTTTGCAACAATCGCTTTTGCCGTGCGCGGCGGCAGGAGGATTTTTGATAACCTGCGAAAGGGCGTACGCTACTATCTCGCCGTAAAGATCGGCCTGATCTCGATTTTCTTACTCCCAATCATTCTTGGAATTGCGCTGCCGTTTGCCCCGATACAGATAATCGTCCTTGAACTATTTATGGATCTTGGCGCATCGGCAGCTTTCGTGGCTGAACCGGCTGCACGAGATATTATGGGCAGGCCGCCGCGCAATCCGAGCGAGCGGTTTATGAACCGGCCGATGATTCGCGGTATCGCAATCGGCGGTCTTATGTTATTCCTTGCTGTGACCAGCGTGTTTCTTGTAGTAAACAGCAGGACGGGAAATACGGCAATCGCCCAAACGGCTGCTTTTACGACTTGGATTTTCACGCATATATTCCTTGCGCTCAACATGAGGTCGGATACCGAGCCACTAATCCGGTTAGGATTATTTAGCAACAGACCGATGGATATATGGGCGCTGGCGGCAATTGTACTGGTTATCTTTGCTGTACTAACCCCATTCTTGCATCCGGCACTCAAGCTTACCTACCTCGGTGCGGGGGATTGGGCTTTGGCAATCGGTGCCGCCTTCGTTTTTACGTTCTGGATGGAGGCAAAAAAACTATTTTAGACCGGTTTTAATATGTTATCAATCGCAACTCTTGCTGCAATGAGCGGGTCGATGAATAGGTTTTCCATGTCGCTTTCAATGTCTCGCTTGTTGGAGAGGTAAGTTATGCGATCCTGCATCCTGCGCCTTAAGAACTTCAGGTAATTCAACTCGTCGGTCGGCCTGTATTTTTTGTCGTAGTCCTCGCCAAAGATTTCAGTCCCATTCTCGGGGATCAAAAGCCCTGGGAAATGGCTCCACTCAGACCACTTAATCGTTCTTCTTATGATGGCCGTCATGATGGATAAGGACAACTGAAGCGGGATATTTATCTCTTTATCCGGTAGCCCAAATGCGTTAGTGTTCATCACATAGCAATCGGTCCCGAGTTTGAAGAGGTTTCTAAACTGCTGGCAGTCGACCATCAGTGGGTGTACTCTGAACGGGTTGGCAAAGGGCTCGATAACGAGCTTCTCTAGCTCTTCGGGTGGAACGTTTTCAACCCCCCTGGCCCTCATGGTGCTAAGCGACGCGCCCATCGCAACGGCAAGGTCGATATCCGCAACTTTAGTTATCGGCGGAAGCGACGGGTCTTTTTGCAGCCATATCACGCTACCCGGCCTTCCGCAATAGTTGTCATGGTTGAACATATCACGCGATTTAATGCATCGCCCGTTCTCATTTCGGATATCTTCGGCCACGATCAACCTATCGCCGTTAAGTTGCGTGACACCGACATTCTGCGCGGAGTAGAAGTACTTGATGGTTGGGTCGTTGAATTTTACGGCGTCGGTCTTATCGAAAAGGCTCGGCTCAAGAGCGACCGTAAAGTCGGCGTCAAGGTCGATCAAAAACGCGTCGTCATGGATGACCGTAACCTTCTCATTCTCTTTAAGCGTGCCCGCGTGATCATGGCTGTTTGTTAGCGAGGACTTGCCCGAGCCGGAAAGCCCAAAGACGGCGATCGGGGGGTGCTCACCCACGGTTTTAATACCGCCGTGGCAGGCGACCATGTTCTGCCTTGTCCCGATAGTCCAGGCCAGCGTTAATGTCCCCTTCTTTCTCTCACCGAAGTAACGTAACCCCAGCAGGGCCGCACAGTTCTCATCCTCATCAATAATTACAAGCCCGTCGGCGAATCGGGGGTCACTCCACTCGGGGTCGGCAAGCACCAAGATATCCGGCTCATCTACCCTCTGCGAGTTTCTGTACATATCGGTCCATGGCTCAACCCAGGGCGCAAAGTTAATTCCCCAATCAAACATGTTCTTGGCGTCGGTAACCGGGCTTAAAAGATTGGCCTTTATCATAAAGTTTGGGTGAAGCCCGACGATCGCCTCAAGCCAAAGCCCCTCGCGCTTGTTTAACCGGTATATAGCTTCGCTTAAGATACGCAGATATTCACCTTTTTCTTTGCCCATCTGACGCACCAATCGCCTTGCTCTTGCGGTACGTCCAACAATGCCCCCGTCGTTTGATACAAGGATCTTTGTATCGCCGGCCAAGCCGAATTGCTCGGGTTTGTGGAAAGGATGAGATGTAACTATAACCTCCGGCTGCTTTACCGCTAGCTGGTATAGCTCTGGGATAGTGGTCTTTTTAACAGAATTAGAGTAAAACGCGCTTTCAAGCATTGCCCTCCAGGCCGAACGTGGGGGGATTTGAATACTGGCCATTGCACTTTCCTCCGTGGCGGTTTTTTCCCTTTAGTTAATAGGATACTTCCTACTAGGCATTTTAGCAACAGACAACGAAAACAGCGGGCCATTGGCCCGCTGCGCAACCGCAACAACAAAGAACCATGAATTATTATTTCTCTTCTTTTTTCTCGGCTTCCTCGCCTTTTTCAATCAACTCTTTAACTTTTTGGCCGCCCTTGTGCCCTATTTCCTCGTAGAACTCGTGACCATGTTTTTCCTTGGTGGCCTCGCCGCCCTTGTGGCCGCCTTTCTCGCCGCCGAGGTGGCCCGCTTCGCGAACCGTCATTCCGCCTTTATGCTCTTCGTGTTTTTCTTCCGGCATTGATCTCGCCTCCTTCAACACCAGGCTCGCTATTTTGATACCCACCAAAACGATATCTGACGCGAAGCGGTCCATTCTACACTGCATTTTGGCATGTCCTGAGCGAACACGGTGCAACCGCACGGTTTTTGGGTCACAGCCCACGGGTAAATAAAAGTAACGGAGGAAGAAAAGGGCGAAAATAGAAAATAGAAAATCGATTGAATTATAGTGGGATAAGTTAGAAAGATGAGGGTTCTATTAACTTAGGGCATTCTCGACTCTCAACGTTTCCCTTTGATTATTTAAGAATTCTTATGGTCAATTGATTAAAGATAATGTCCCCTAAAAGGGGTATTATCTTTACTTCTAACCCCTTTCTGGGAAATAATAAAAGCGAAGCATCCTTAAAGGAGCTTAACATGAATGAATCTCATAAATCCCTTATCGAAACCGTTAAGTTTAACTGCGATGTCTCGGATGCCAAATATTGGGGTTTCTACTCAATATGCGGTCTTTTGATGAGCCTGCGCGCGCTTTATATATCCAACAAAGGTCTGAAACCCTGGGAGCATATAGACCAGGCCGACATTTCAAAATGGATATCCCAAAAGGAAGACAACTGGGAAGAAATAGAAGGCGAGAGCTTCAAAGAGCTTGAGATAGACGGCAAGATGTATGATCACTTTGACGTTGATGGTATAAACGGTGTTTTAAACAGCGAGGGTTTGGTGTATGGAGCCGGTTATGGGGTGTTTAAAAAGCCGAGTTTCTTTTTAGCAGATTTGTACTTGCGAAATGAGATGTACGGGTATACGGTCTACTCTGTAAAAAGGGAATATGTACGGGACCTCTTTATATCTCCGGGGCTGCTTCAGGGAAAGCAAATATTTTTAAGGCTTGAGCCGTTAAGGGCACTTCTCTGGGATAAGTTTTTAGAGTCGAAAGCAAAGAACAACCCGCTTCTTGAGTACGCTTTTTCACAATATGGCTTTAACGGAGATCAGATTGTGGACCAGGAGTTTGAGAGAAAATTTGAAGAGCTGACCGATAGGTACTCCGGCGTAGTGCTTTACCACGAAATCGGTGAGGTAATGGAGGAGTTTCCCGGTTGGGCGGAGATGATCTATGGGGCAGATAGCAAGGGTACCGAGTTTTTCTTAAGGGCGATTAAAGATATGCTTGCCGATACATCCGGTCACGGCCCGCTAAAAAGAAGTATTAACAACAAAGACGAGGCTAATCTAGGCCTTTGCATTGCACTTCTTGACAGGTACAAGGCGAAGTTGCACCTGCCGATAAGAAACGCGTTCGAAAAGTTTATCCAGGACGGGGATTGGTTGCCGGTCGATGAGGCAAGAAAAGAAGTCTACGCGAGACTTGCGCTCTTAAGGGACGAACTGGTCGATGCTTATATGAATAAAAAAGAAAAGGACGATCTTCTTAACAAGATATTAGAGCTTAAATCCAGGTTTAATTACTAATAAAGGTCTATGACAAAGTTATTATCAGCACACCGGAAGAGAGACAATCCTGGCTAGATGATATTTGGGCAACCGTTAACCAGATATTCCCGCAAGCGGGTGGGATGAGAATAAGCGCTTAAAATTAGATTGCATAATTTTTTACCCCTAGGCACCTGTTTAATAGGTGCCTTAATATAACTGCCTTAAAACCCCTACTATGCACCCCAAAATTGGGTAATAATTTGCTTATGGATAAGAAAGAGAAAGCGTATCTTGAGTTGGCTTTGGGAAAAGCTATCGTTGGTAGTACTCTCGTTGTTGGCAAATTCGTTGTCGCAAGCTTTCCGGTTTTTCTGGCATCGGCATTACGGCTTGGAATCGCATCGGCAATTCTTGTGCCTCTATTATTAAGGCGCGAGAAGGGACTTCCATCAGTCCCTAGGAAAGATCTACTTGTCATGTTCTTACAAGCATTCTTAGGTGTGTTTTTGTTTAGCATCGCTCTGCTTTATGGTCTGAAACTTACAACGGCCATTGAAAGTGGAATAATTACGAGTGCGACTCCTGCCATAGCGGGACTCGCATCTTTTCTTATTTTAAAGGAAAGGCTCACCTGGCATAAGAACACAGGCATCTTGCTAACCGTACTTGGCGTTCTTGCCATTAATATTATTGGCTCTTCCACCGGAGTCGAGCGCGGCTCAGATCCTCTTCTTGGGAATTTACTTATATTTGGAGCAGTCATCGGCGAAGCCTTGTTTATTACCTTTGGGAAGATAGCCTCGGAGGATTTAACTCCCCTCGCTATTTCAACAATAGTAAGTGTCTTTGGATTCTTGATGTTTTTGCCTTTTTCTGCCCATGAAGCCGAGAGCTTTAACTTTGCGAGTCTAATATTTTCAAGTTGGCTTCCGTTAGTATATTACGGGGCGATTGGCACGGCGGTCGCGCTTGTTCTCTGGCACGAGGGAGTCCAAAAAGTCACCGCCGGAACGGCCTCTGTATTTACCGGGTTTTTGCCAATAAGTGCAATGATCCTCTCTTTCATTGTTCTCAAAGAGCCGTTTGCCTGGTCTCACCTTGTCGGCATTGTCTTCATATTCTTGGGGATCGGGTTTATGTCCAGGGAGTCAACAGCTTAAATAAAAACAGCCCGGCCCAGCCGGGCTGTTTTGACTACTGATACCTAGGCAATGCCCTCTACCATCTCATCGGCGGTTGGAACAACAAGGTATTTTTCGCGGATATATCGCAAAGAGAATATCCACCTCTCTACTAATCCGAGCAAGGCATTAAATCCCCAGTAAACACTTAGCCCAACCGGTGCATGCCATAGAAATACTAGCCCTATGCCGGTTGGCAATGCCACCATCAAGATGTTTCTAACTTGGCCGGGCTGGCCGAAAAATCCTTGTAAGCCCGTGATCGCGCTTGCGGCAATTGGTAGGATATGCAGAGCATCGGATTTACCCACGCTTAGAACCCATGGGATGATAACGCTTCCGATGGTTGTGCTGAGATGGCTGATTGAGAAATAGAGCGAGAAGAATACAGGGATTTGAACCAGCATCACCATCATCGATGACAGTGGGTTTGCCTTATATTTTCCCATTATCTTAACCAGCTCGGCGTTAACCCTATCTGATTGCTTCTTGAATTTCTTTTCTAAAAGCTCTTTAGCTTGACCGAGTCTCTGAGTCAGCAACAGTCCGCGCTGTTGCTTAACCGATAGCGGGAAAAGAGCAATTTTAATAATGGCTGTTAGCAAAGCGATTGCGATAAACCAATCGCCGGTAAATCCAATGATCGCACTTAATATGCCCGAGAATAACGAGCTAAAGATATTCATGAATAATTCCTCCTTAGTTTAAAAAAACATCCTTTAAACTAAAAAGGCATATGCGGGGGTTCGTCATCGGTAGAGCTGGACTTTACTCTTAATCGGGGGATATAAAATCTTTTTGTGGGTCGGCGTGTTTTAAGGGCCGCCCTAAACTTCGTGGACGAACTGTCAAATTCCGATCGTACCGGATAGGCAACCCCGTAAGAATTAAGCAGGCGGGAGCCGTAGTAGGTAAAAACCAACGCCAATCCGATGTTTAACACTAAAAGGACAATTATATTGATGTCGAAATGCATCGGCTCACCCCATAATCTCTATCTAACCAGAAATTATACACCCATTCTTTCACATCTTCAAAACAACCCACGGCGTGCCCCTTATGCGCTATAATTGTGCGATATATGGAATGAGGAGTCGCGGCCCTACGGGCCAGAGAATAGAAAATAGAGAAGTAGAAAATAGATTGAATTTTCTATTCGGTCTATTCTCTATTTTCTTCTTTAACTATTTAAGAATTCTTATGGTCAATTGATGTGTGATGGAGTAGTTGATGCATGAGAAAACCAATAAGAGATTAGTTACGGCATGCCTGATGGCCGGGATATTTTTGTCGGCCATGGAGGCGACCATTGTGGCAACCGCCATGCCGACAATTGTTGGCAAGCTTGGTGGATTTTCGCATTTTACGTGGGTATTTTCGATATTTATGCTGACGCAGGCGGCGACAGTTGCTATCTACGGGAAGCTTGCCGATCTATACGGTAGAAAGCCAGTGTTTGCTTTGGGCGCGGGTCTTTTTATCATTGGCTCGGCTCTTTGCGGCTTTTCTCACTCAATGACCCAGCTTATCATCTTTCGTGCGATACAGGGGTTGGGGGCCGGCTCGGTCCTCCCCATTGCCATGACGATTGTCGGCGACCTTTACCCCGGCAAAGAGCGGGCTAAAGTTCAGGGGCTTTTAAGCAGCATGTGGGCGATTGCCGCAATTGTTGGTCCCGCCTTGGGCGGTATTATAGTTCAGACCATCGGCTGGCCATGGATCTTTGAGGTAAACGTTCCCATAGGGCTTATAGCAATTACAGGCGTTATGATGTTTTTGCATGAGAAAGTGGAGCATCACGGTCACAAGATCGATTATATAGGTGCCTTTATGATGGTCGCCGGTATTACGATACTCCTCTTCGCCCTGCTGCAAATGGGTGTCCAGTGGTCCTGGATGTCGCCTCAGTTCATCGGCTTGGTTGTAGCCGCCTTTGCGTTTTTTGGTATCTTCGCATGGGTCGAGACACATGCAAAAGAGCCGATTCTGCCGCTTTCGATGATAAAGCGACCTATGATCTTAGCGGCAAATATCTGCGCATTGATAACCGGTGGGGTAACCATCGGCGCGTCGTCTTTTCTTCCTACCTTTGCCCAGGGGGTTCTCGGAGTTACCGCGGTGGTTGCGGGGTGCACAATCGTGACTCTCTCCATCGGCTGGCCTATCACATCGACCCTGTCGGGCAGGCTTATATGGAGATACGGCTACCGCACAATAGAAGTGGTGGGGATGGCACTTTGTGTTGTAGCAAGCATTATGTATCTTGGGATAACCACAACATCAAGCCCAATCTATATGGCGCTTTGCAGCTTTGTTATGGGTGCGGGCCTCGGCCTGGCATCTACAACCCAGATTGTCTCGGTGCAGTCAAGCGTTCACTGGAAACAAAGGGGTGTTGCAACAGGATCTGTTATGTTCTCGCGCATTCTTGGCAGCACCTTGCTTGTCGCCCTGCTCGGGACAATTGTCAATACCTCACTCGCCGCAACACTTTCGGGAAGCTCGCTTACAAAGCTCTATAAAGTAAGCGATTCCGTTTCGATAACCAACCTGCTACTTGACCCGGCACGCCGTGCCACAATAACCGGCGATCACCTGAAATTCTTAACCGACGCACTTGCACACAGTATCCACCTTACTTTTTGGTTAATCCTAATTAGCTCAGTCATTGGCATAATCGCGGCGTTTAGGATGCCGGATGGCGTGCCGGATAAGCATGGTCAGCTCGCACACTCCGCCGAACACTAGTACTCTGTTAACATATACCATGAACTGTTATTGCAAGTATACTATGAGTTGTCATTGCGAGCCTTCTTCTGTGTCATTGCGAGCAAGGCGAAGCAATCTCGGGAGTTACAGCTGACATGTGAGATTGCCACGGTCGTTTCACTCCCTCGCAATGACAGGTGAGGTGATAGTTAAGTAACTCTAAGGCAGGATCGTTATAAGGTCGTAACAATAAAGGACCAGCCTACTACAAAGCTGGTCTGATTTTATTTTGGAGTAAGCATTAATTCATCGAGCTTAAAAAGTATCCTATTGAAAGGTTGACAAACGTAGAATAATCAGTATTATCAGATATAACAGTTAAAACTGAATTAGCGGAATACTTTTATATGAGGTGTTGTTTATGGCTAAAAAAGGCACTAAAGAATCTTTCTCCAGCGTAGGGGGTATATCGATGGGTTGCTGCAAGGTCGAGGCGGTCCTTGGCGTGGATGAACGCGGACAAATGGTGCTCCCAAAGGAGTTAAGGGAGAAGGCCGGAATCCATGCCGGAGATAAGCTCGCGGTGGTAACCATGGCAAGGGGAGACGAGATTTGTTGTATCACTTTGATTAAAGTCGAGGAGCTCACCGACATGGTGAAAGGTATTCTTGGCCCGGTAATGAAGGAAATCACTAACTCTTGATAGATAAAGGGAGAATAAAATGGATAACGACGTAAAGAAGGTCGTGAGAGAAGGCTATGCTGAAATAGCCAAACAGGGTGGATCTTGCTGTGGCCCCTCTCCCTCTAGTTGCTGCGGTTCAACAGGTGCATGGGAAGAAACCAACTTGCAAGAGACAATAAGTAAGAGAATAGGATATACAGATGAAGAATTAAGCGAGGTACCTGAAGGTGCAAATCTGGGGCTTGGCTGTGGAAATCCAGTGGCCCTAGCTTCTTTAAAAGAGGGGGAAGTTGTCCTTGATCTTGGCTCGGGACCGGGATTTGATTGCTTTCTTGCCGCAAACAGGGTTGGAAACAGTGGGAAAGTTATCGGTGTGGATATGACGCCGGAGATGATCGATCGGGCAAGAGAAAACGCTATTAAAGGAAGCTACGAAAATGTAGAGTTCAGGCTTGGTGAGATTGAGAACCTTCCTGTTGCTGATAACTCCGTTGATATAGTCATCTCAAACTGTGTGATCAATCTCTCACCAGATAAAGAGAAAGTATTTCAGGAGATCTACCGGGCATTAAAGCCGGGAGGCCGGATGATGGTCTCGGATATAGTTTTGCTGAAAGAGCTTCCACCCTTAGTAAAGAAATCTGTTGAGGCCTATATAGGTTGCCTCGCCGGAGCAATGATGAAAGCCGGCTATATTGCAGCAATCGAAGCGTCGGGGATCAAGGACGTAAGCATTATCGACGAGGCTTCTTTCCCGGTTGAGCTTATGGCAAATGATCCAACCGCACAGGAAGCTACCATAAACTTGGGAATGTCTTCTGAAGAAGTAAAAGAGATCGCTGGCTCGGTTGTTAGCATAAAAGTTTATGGCGTCAAACCGGATACGGTGTAAGCCCAAGTTACCTTTAGCCGACACCTAGAAGAGGGGCAAGAGGGACGCTGTTGCCTGTGAGTCCTAACCCATGAAACTTGCACGTTTTCTCTCAATCGCTCGCCTGCCCTCATTGGTTTAGGACCCAGAGGAAACAGCGTCCCGCTTATACGCTTATGCCTTATACTGTTTATACGCGGGCGATGTTATAATGGGTAGATAATGGGCAGGCAAGTTCGGGGGATGGTTCTATCGCAACCGGTAAGATTATAGCCGTAGCCATGGCTATGGCAGAAATTATAATCATTGCTTTAGTTATCCTGCGACTTAACAAAGTAATAAAGAGATATCTAGAGCTAAAATCGAGTGGTGCTTGCCGTCTCGATTCTTTAGAGCAATCCCTTGCTACTATAATCCCGGGCTTTGTCGCAAAGACAGCGGTTTTGGAATTAAGAATATATAATGTTATATTTCAGTCGATTTTTAAGCGCAACTCGCCCAATGGCCAATTCTTAACAAAGCGAGATACACATAGACTATTCCTGTTGGCTTTTATGTTTATTTCTCTGCTGGAGGCAGGGATAATCGAGGTTGCCATACCCGGTAGATATCTAGCGGGGAAGATATTATTGCTTATTCTTACGATATGGGCGATGGTTTATATAACAGGTTTGTATCTTGCAGTAGCACGATACGGCCATCGCATACTCGATGATGGCATAAAGATGCAAGTTGGCTTAGGGTTAAAAGGGTTTGTACTATTTAATGAAATCAAATCGGTGGCTGAGTTAAATAAGGTAATTCCTTTTTTTAAGATGGGCCCATTCATACCAAAGGATGAGAAAGGCGTTATGTATGCTGCGGCCGGTGAGAACTGCAATATAGCGGTCTATCTTAACAAAGAGGTAATCCTGGACGGATATATAAACAAATTTAAGCCGGTAAGTATTATTTACCTGTCACTTGAAGACCCAAAAAGGTTTATTTTAACTGTTAGCGAGAGGCTACAAAGTTAACCAGGAGAGCGCAATGATTCGCCGCTGTGACAACAGAGATTTTGAAACTATCTATTCTATAATCGATGATGCAGCAAAGCCTACAAGGAGGTTATCCCGAAGGACCGCTACGGCGAACCTTACATGCCTCAAGAAGAGCTTCACCATGAGATTAATGATGGCGTTGTTTTTTGGGGATACGAAGAGAATGGCGAGATTCTTGGCGTAATGGGAGTTCAGTATCGCGCAGACAGACCGTCCGATTTTAATCGGCACATGGGCGGGTGCAACATGAGCGGTTCGCTTTTATGAGAAGTATGGGTTTAGGTTGGTGCCGGCTGAGGAAAAAATCGATTATTAAAAGGGTATTGGTTTGTTCCCGACCGTCAGGTTGAGACGTCTGTGGTTCTTGCTGAATATAAGGGATAATCGGCTCACTAGTGAGACTTGATATGAAAGTAAACAAGTTTTTACCCGTATATACGTAAACGATATGGACTCGGCATTGCATTTTTACGAGATGCTACTGGGCAAGAAGGCGAGACCACGGGTGCATTATCCTAAAATGAACTTGGAGTTAGCATTTATTGGCAGTCTTCTGTTAGTAGCCGGAACCGAGGAAGAGCTAAGGCCGTTTAAGGACATTAAGGCCACATTCCTGGTAGATTCCGTTGATGAGTTTGCGGAGTTTCTTAAGGAAAGCGGGGCCCATATAATAGGAAGGCCGGAACACGTCCCCACCGGCAAGAATATGATTGCCAGGCATCCTGATGGAACTCTAGTTGAGTACCTCGAGCGTAGATCATGAAAGTATTAGTTGTATCCCGGCAAACCGGTCTTTCTTTAAGATAGTAAACGATTTTGAAAAAATGCTTGCGCTTTTGCAGTTTGACAAATACGCTTTAGTTAAGGCTCAAGTAATAAGTCGTAACTTAGAGAAAATAAGAAAATACGGACCTGATAATTGGAGCGACCGGAGAGGTAAGCATTACCTCTGGCCCTAGGGCAAGTAGTTAAGGATGTATTAGTAATGGCAGTTAGGCCGAACCAGGAAGAAAACCAGTTTATGTGGCGGTTGCACTTAGTTGATTTCGCAGAGCAGTTTAAGCACCCTACATGGGGAATTCACCATTTCCAACGCGTCTATAACTTGTCTCTTAAGCTGGCCGACGAGCAGAATCTTGATGTAGACGAGGATGCACTTTTTGCCGCAGCATATATTCACGATGTGGGAGTGTTTCAGCCGTATAAAATGGAAGGGGTCGAGCACTCGGAAAGGTCGGCTCAGGTGGTTGAAGAAATTCTTGCCCCACTGGGGTTTCAAGCAGCAAAAATGTCCCTGGTCAAAGATATTATCAAGGGCCATATGTTTTATAGCGAGCCAGTTGATAAGACCGAGGCGATTATATTCCACGACGCGGACGCGCTTGATTTCATGGGGGCTATTGGAATCACGCGCCTGCTTTCGCTGGTTGAGATTGATAACTGGGCCCCCGACGTTAGCAGCGCAATCAGCTTAATCCAAAAATTTAGCAAAAACCTACCACAGAGACTGCATACCTTAAAAGCCCAGGAAGTAGCCAAAATTAGACAGGGCGAGATGAACAGCTACCTAGCAGCCCTATCGAATGAAACAAATGGCCTACAGGTGCTTTAGATTAAGTTCAGGGATTTTGCAATTGGGTAGTTGCCCGATTCACCGAGCCAGGTAGTTTCCCGATTTATCGGGCCAAAGAAGCTCCATTTATGGAGCAACTACGTAAAACAATCAAAGCACGCTTGGCAGGATACTGGGCCATTTATCAAAAATTGCCCTATCGAACGGCTTCAGATATGCTTGAAAAGTACTTTAAACTTCATCTCAAGGTGATTTAATATGCCGGAGTTAATAAAAAGAAGATCTCAAAAAGCGGGTCTCGGGCCGGGTGCTTTAGTCCATATCGGGGACAAAAAAGCAGGGCAAGTAGAGATTGCGGTAATTGATTACGACGCGGAGCACTTCGAGAAAAAACAAGTGAACACGGCCAACGAATGTTTTACGTTTAAGGATAAACCCACTGTAACCTGGATAAACGTTGACGGCGTCCAGGACATAAATATTATAGAGAAACTTGGTGGGTGTTACGGATTTCACCCGCTTGTGATGGAGGATATCCTGAACACGGACCAGCGCCCGAAGCTTGAGGACTATGGGGATTACCTCTACATCGTTTTGAAGATGCTGTACTACCGCGAGGATACCGGGCAAGTTATCACCGAACAGATAAGTTTAATTCTCGGGCCAAACTATGTCATTTCTTTTCAGGAGGGGCTCGAAGGCGATATTTTTGACCCGATAAGGGATCGAATTAGAGTCGGCAATAACCGGATAAGAAAGATGGGTGCGGATTATCTTGCCTACTCACTTATAGACTCAATTGTCGATAGCTACTTCGGGATTTTAGAAAAGCTTGGTGAAGACATCGAGTATCTAGAGGAAGAACTGGTCACAAACCCAGAAAAGGAAACGCTTCACGCCATCCACGACCTTAAAAGAGAAATGATTTTTTTGCGAAAATCGGTATGGCCATTGCGCGAGGTGATCAATGGCCTTGAGCGGGGTGAGTCGCCGCTGATTAAAAAAGCGACCGGCATATTCTTGAGAGACGTCTACGACCACACCATCCAGGTGATTGATACCGTTGAGACCTTTAGAGACATGCTTTCGGGTATGCTCGATATCTACCTCTCCAGCATCAGCAATAGGATGAACGAAGTCATGAAGGTCTTAACGATAATCGCAACGATATTTATCCCCTTAACTTTTATCGTGGGTTTGTACGGCATGAATTTCAAATACATGCCCGAACTTCAGTGGCCGTGGGGCTATCCCGCAATCTGGGTTATTATGATCGCAATCGTGGTCGTAATGGCGGTTTATTTCAGAAGAAAGAGATGGATCTAGGTCGTGAAACTAAAAGACAAAGTCATCGTTATTACCGGTTCGACTAGGGGCATAGGAAGATCTATCGCAAAAGCATGTGCCAAAGAGGGAGCAAAAGTTGTCATAAGCTCTCGCAACGAGCCGGCGGTTAAGCAGCAGTGCGATATTTTTAAGAGGCAGGGCTTTAGCGTATCGGGTATAAATGCCGACGTCACGAATAAAGACGACCTTGAAAAGCTTTTCAAACATGCCATCGAGACCTGGGGGCGGATTGATGTTTGGATTAATAACGCAGGTATCTCAGGCGGCATGAGACCCCTTGAAGATCTAAGTGAAGAAGAGATCGCATCTATAGTAAACACAAATCTAATTGCTGTGCTTAATGCATGCAAGCTGGTTATCCCATACTTCAATCACAAGAGCGGTGTTTTGATAAACATGACGGGAAAGGGTGGCCGTGGTAACGCATCCCCCTATATGACCGTCTACGCTGCAACAAAGGCTGCGGTCACAAGTCTCACCAAGAGTCTCGCTGAAGAAAACAAGGCCTACCCTATATCTATACACGCGGTCTCGCCGGGCATGGTTGAAACCGACCTTATTAAAAACTCAAAAACCAGCCCCATGCTTCGCGAACATGCCGAGAGCGTCCCTTATGTATTAAATGCAATTGGCATGCCGGTCGACGAGGTGGGAAAAGCTTTCGTTGATATCGTTGCACAAGAGCCGGGTAAAGAAACTGGTAAGATATACTCACTGATTAAAGGACTTAGACTTATGCGCGGCATCGCGCTTCTGATCTGGTACCGAAAGACCGGAAAGATTAAGGCTATATAGCTGGTGTCGGTCAAGGAGAGTTATGGCTAATAAACGTCCTCGGGTGGTGATTGTTGGTGCCGGCTTTGGTGGGCTCTGGGCCGCCCGCACTTTAGCTGGCGCCCTTGTCGATGTTCTTCTTATCGACCGCAACAACTATCATACCTTCTTGCCGCTTCTTTACCAGGTTGCGGCAGCCGAGCTGGAACCTGAGCAAATCATATATCCCGTGAGAACAATGCTGCGAAAACTGCCCAACGCAGGTTTTATTATGGCTAAAGTAACAGGTCTTGACCCTGCCAGCCAAACAATCGAAGTTAACGGGTCCATAATCCCTTACGACTATCTCGTTCTTGCTATGGGAAGCACATCCCATTACTTTGATATCCCGGGTGCCGCCGAGTATGCTTTTCCTTTAAAAACGCTCGAGCAAGGTACCGCGATTCGCAACCATATTTTGTGCTCATTTGAGCGCGCGGTATACGAGACCGATGAAGAGAAGCGGCAGAGGCTTCTTACATTTACCATTGTTGGGGGAGGCGCGACAGGGGTTGAGTTTGCCGGTGCATTGGCTGAGCTAATCAGAGGTCCTCTAACAAAGGACTACCCCAAGATTGATTTTAAGAAAGTAAAAATAATTCTTCTGGAGGCGGCAGACAGCCTTATCTCGATGATGCCGGATGAGCTTCGCCGCTATGCGTTTGAGCGGCTGCGTTGGATGGGGGTCGACGTGCGCCTTAAAACTACGGTAAGCCGCATCGAGCCCGATGCCGTGTATCTTGGGGACGGCTCACCCATCCCGACGGAGGCGGTGATTTGGACGGCGGGGGTGCGCGGTGAGCCTATGGCTCAGGCTTGGGGATTGCCGACTGCACGCGCCGGCAGGGTAACGGTTCTTGAGACTCTTCAGCTTGCCGACTATCCAAATATCTATGTGGTTGGAGATCTATCTTACTTAGAAGAAGACCATCACCCACTGCCGCTGGTTGCGCCGGTTGCCGTGCAGCAGGGTGTGACCGCTGCAGAAAACATAAAGAGGCAGATAAAAGGGCAGAGATTGAAGCCATTTCGGTATAACGACAGGGGAACAATGGTAACCATCGGGCGGAATGCTGCGGTTGCCAGAATAGGCAACCGCAGCTATACAGGATTTTTTGCCTGGGTCGTCTGGCTTGTTATCCACCTCTTAAACCTGATAGGTTTTAGAAACCGGCTGCTGGTTATGATCAACTGGTCCTGGTATTATTTTTTCTTTGAGCACGCCGTTCGCTTTATCTTTCCATCGGAGATAGCAGGGGCGGCGCAATGTTCTAGAGAAAGAAAAGGATAGGAGATAATGCCCGATTCATCGGGCGCGCACTTACAAGACGGTGATGGTTAAATGTATATAGTCCCATAAATAGACAACCATAGGTCTGTGCAACTGCGCGCCCCATAAATGTGGCAACTGCATATCCCCATAAATGGGGCAACTACAGGTCTATAAGAGGGAATTCTTTGCAATAAATAAAGGGTAAATATGAAGTAAACTTAGGTAGTGTGAATTATGGCCCAAAGAGCCAAAAAACGTGGGGAGTTAAGCAACGAAGAGATCGCCCACATCCTGGATGAGATCGGCGACATGCTCGACCTCACCGGGGAAAACCCATTTCGGGTGCGGGCGTATCACACAGCCGCATCCAGCATACGGGGGTTAACCAGGCCTGTTGTAGATATTTACGGGGAGGGCGGCATAGATGCGCTTGATGAAATCCCCGGGGTGGGGAGCCACACCGCACAGCGGCTAGAGCAACTCATAACAACCGGCCACTTGCCTTACTATGAAGAACTAAAACAAAAAGTCCCCCAGCAGCTGACCGAGCTTCTTGAGATCCCCGGCCTAGGGCCTAAAAAGGCAAAGAAGATATATGATACGCTGGGTATCACCACCCGCGATGAGCTAGTCAAGGCAATCGAGGCGAACAAGCTTGAAGAGATCCCCGGCTTTGGGAAAAAGACGGCAGAAAACATCCTTCGCGGCATAAGACAATATGAGAAGATGCATGAGCGAAT